>CALVHW010000075.1 GCA_944328905.1 uncultured Clostridia bacterium
TCTCTGTATCCTCGTCTTTCATATGGACGTGATGGGTGCGGGTTTTGCCACGGTGCTCTCGCAGCTGATCGCCGGCGCGCTCTGCCTCGTGTACGGCCTGAAAAAATACGAACTGCTGCGCATCCGCCGCGAACACTGGAAGTGGGATACCGCTTTTGCCTGGAAGCACATCAAAGTCGGCCTGCCGATGGCGCTGCAATTTTCCATCACCGCGATCGGCGTCATGGTCGTGCAGGCGGTGCTGAACGACCTCGGTACGCTCACCGTGGCCGCTTATACGGCGGCGTCGAAGATCGATACCATCGCGCAGCAGCCCTTTCTCGCCATGGGCGCGGCGATGGCTACCTACTGCGCGCAGAATTACGGCGCGCAGAAATTCGAACGCATCCGCAAGGGCGTGAACGTCGGCCTGATACTCACGTTTATTTTCAGCGCCGTCGGCTTTGCCTTTGCCATCGGCCTGAAAACACCGCTCCTGCGACTGTTTTCCGAAGACTACGCCTCCATCGACGGGGAGGCCACGCTGTATTTGTACATCAACGCGGGCACATATCTGCTACTCGGCCTCATCTACCTGTACCGCAATGCGATACAGGGCATGGGTTTTTCCGCCGTCACCATGCTCTCGGGCGGCATCGAACTCGTCATGCGCGTATTCGCCGCGTTTGTGTTCGCGCGGCTGTGGGGGTATATCGGCGTATGTTCGGCAAACCCCGTTGCCTGGCTGGGCGCAGATATCATCCTCATCGTCATTTATATTGTATTGTATCGCCGCCACATCCGCCCGGCGCTCCTGCGCGAGCGCGCGGAAGAACCTGCCGTACAGGCCGGTTGAGCGCATTGTAAACCGAATGCCGCCGCGCGCCGGAAATATTTTTTCCGGCACGTTTTTTTGCCTTTTTTCATTTGACAATCTATGCGATAAAATGTATAATTATTCCAATGCATGAATAAATATTCGCGGCGATTGCATAAAAGCGCAGGCGCACAAACGCCGCGGGGGTGCTGTATGGAAGTTGTGTTGTACATAATCGTTTTGCTGGTATATTTTGCGGTGATGATATGGATCGGCGTGCGCAACAGCCGCAGTTCCAGGTCGGTACAGGGGTTCGTGCTGGGCGGAAGGTCGGTCGGACCCTGGCTTTCGGCGTTCGCTTACGGAACGTCGTACTTTTCGGCCGTCATTTTTATCGGGTATGCGGGGCAGTTCGGCTGGAATTTCGGCATCGCCGCCACATGGATCGGCATCGGCAACGCCGTCATCGGCTCGCTGCTCGCCTGGGCGGTGCTCGGCCGCCGCACGCGCGTGATGACGCAGCAGCTGGATTCCGCTACCATGCCCGATTATTTCGGCAAGCGGTTCGGCGACGATAAACTGAAAATCGCCGCGTCCGTCATCGTGTTTATTTTTCTCATTCCGTACACGGCGTCGCTGTACAAAGGACTGGGCAGCCTGTTTGCCATGGCGTTCGATATCCCGTACTGGGTTTGCATCATCATTATGGCGGCGGTCACGGCGGCGTACGTGCTGGTGGGCGGCTACATGGCCACCGTTTGGAACGATTTCGTGCAGGGCATCATCATGCTGTTCGGCATCGTGGCCGTCGTTGTGGCGGTTCTGATGAGCCAGGGCGGGCTCATGGCCGCGCTCGAACAACTCTCGCAGATCCCGGCAGGGGATATGCAGGGCGCGTACACTTCCTTTTTCGGGCCGGACCTGTACGGCCTCGTGATGGTCATCATACTCACGAGCCTCGGCACCTGGGGGCTGCCGCAGATGGTGCAGAAGTTCTACGCCCTGAAAAGCGAAAAAACAGTCCGCACCGGCATGATCGTTTCCACGCTGTTTGCTCTCATCGTGGCGGGCGGCTGCTATTTCCTCGGCGGGTTCGGAAGGTTGTTCTTCGATTCCTCTTCGACGCCCGTTTATGACAATATCATTCCGGCCATGCTTTCTCAAAGCCTGCCCATCGTTTTGATCGCCGTGGTGCTCGTGCTGGTCGTTTCGGCATCGATGAGCACGCTCTCGTCGCTGGTGATGAGTTCGAGTTCCACGCTCACGCTCGATCTGATCCGCGGCGTTAAAAAAGATCTCAGCCACAAGAGCCAGATGGTGCTCATCCGCGCGTTCGTCGCCGTGTTTATCGTGATCAGTGCGGTCATCGCCATCGTTTACGAAGAGTTCCAGCTCGCCTTCATCGCGCAGATGATGGGGGTGAGTTGGGGCGCGCTGGCAGGGGCATTCCTCGCGCCGTACCTGTTCAGCCTGTACTGGAAAAAGACGACCAAAGCCGGTTGCTGGGCGTGCTTTGTGTTCGGTGTGGCGATGAGCATCACCGCGCTCGTGCTGTCGCTGTGCTCCGCTTCGCTGCCGCAGTCCTTTACCGAAAGTTTTATTTATAAATACCTGTTCGGTTCGTCCATCTATGTCGGCGTCTGGACGATGCTCGCCGGGTTCGTGATCGTGCCCGTCGTGTCTCTGTTTACGCGCAAACCGGGGCAGGAAAAACTCGCCGCGCTCTTTGCGCCGTTCGAACAGATAAACGACGCCGTCGAGCACGCGGTGGAGGGATATATGGCGGGGCATTCCGCTCCCGCCGCCGTTGTGCGTGCGGATTCGGGAAGTCCGGTTGCGTCGAAAAAAACGTCGGCAGAATCGGAAAGAGAGGAAACCCGGACGGATACAGAAAAATGATTCGCACATATTGTATGAAAAGAGCCGCAGCGGAATTGCTGCGGCTCTTTTTGTATAACAAAAACCACGCGATAGTCGCGGGGTACAAAGGAGGCTAAGCCGATGAAGATGACAAAAGAACTCCGATTGTGTGAAATAAGAACTGATCTGCCGGTCAGAAAAAGAAAACACAATCGGAGGATCCATACCCCGCGTTTCCACGCGGGGATTTTTATTAAACGTTTTGCTGCTGCCGGCTGCGATAAGCGGCTCTGATCGCGGAAATCGGCGTCAGTCCGTCGTTCCGCTTTACATACCAAACATCAAAACCGTTTAACCGTTTTGCTTTTACGGCCCGCGCTTTCGCGGCACAGGAATGCATATCCATCTCTTCGCCGTTGTACAATAGTTTTCCGTCTTCGAGCAATGTGGCAACCGCGTGCCCGTCTTTCAGGCAGAACTGTTCTCCGGCGGTGAAATAACCGGCGGAAATCATGTCCGCCATGCTTGCTTTCGGCGGTTTTTGGTCGAAAACCGCGTTTGCAACGGGGGAGTCCTCGTATTCGGTTGCGTTCAGCCTTGCTTGCCCGAATGAACAATACTTTTGATCTATTTCTATCATTACGGAGCTGCGGCCGAGTTTTTTTGCCATTACCGCCGTGGTCATTGTGCCGCCGAAGGGATCCAGAACAACATCCTCGCGGTTGCTCGATATGGCAAGCACGCGATAAAGAAGTTCTTCGGGCTTTTGCGTACTGTGCAGTTTATCGCCGTTTTCGTCTTTTATCCGTTCGGAGCCCTGGCAAACGGATATTTTCCAAACCGAACCCATCTGCTTTCTCACTCCGCGGCTGTATTCGCTTTCAGAAACTGTATCTGTGTTTAATTCTTTTGCCGTTTTATAATTGAAAGTATATTTCGATTTGCGGCTTTTGGCTGCCCATATCAAAGTTTCATGACTGTTGTTGAGGCGCGTTCCCATAAAATTGGGGGTGGGATTTTTTTTGTGCCATATTACGTCGTTGATGATCCAAAAACCGAGCTGCTGCATGATGGCACCGATCGTGTATATACACTGCATACCGCCGATCACCCAAATGGCTCCGTCGGGTTTCAGCAATCTCCGGCATTCAGACAGCCAACTCCTTGTAAAGTTTTCGTAATCGCCCAGCGTATCGAATTGATCCCATTGTTCGTCGCAGCCGTTATAATCGGTGCCTTCCACTCGTTTTAAAACGCCGGCCGTTCTCATCCAGTAGGGGGGATCTGCAAAAATCAGATCAACGGATTCAGCGGGCATTTTCTGCATTTCAGCGATCGTTTCGCCGTTTATAATTTTGTGATACATACCGGTTCCTCAATTTGCACGGACGCTAAATTATACACGGCTCAGATTTATGCCGTTCGGAAAAAGTTCTTGCCTCAGCTGAACGTATTTCGGCTTATCGGAAAGCAGCTTGTTAAACTTTTTGATATCCTCATTTTTCAGCCTTCGCAGAGCGCATAATATCTCGTCGCTGGTATCGAAGTCGGGTATAGTCAATAGATCACCGCTGCGCTCTGCCTTGTTTTTCTGCAGGTAAGAAGTTATTTCGTCCCACACATCGTTCCGCTGAAAAAGTTCATTGAAGAGGGTATCGCCGTAATAAACGGACATCGTGCAGTTCGGTATATTTTCAGCCCGGCATCTCGTTAAATAATACTTTTTGTTTTTAGCCCGGTTTTTGTCAATGAACCACATGGAGGCATTGAGTTGCCGGCCGGGATATTTTTTGCTCAGCTGTATGCACTTTTTGCGGAAATTATCGAATTGCCCGCGCTTTTTGGTGCTGTCGTGGTCATCGCGCATTTTCTGCTCGATAAGATAAACGGTATCGGCTTTTGTGAACAGTTGATCGGCGTTCAAAGCGTTGCCTTCTTCATCCGTTCCGAATTTTTTATTCTGGTTTTCGTAACCCATGGCCGATATATAGACCGTCAAAATATCTTCCATGAAATCGCCGAATTTGATTTCGCGGCTCTGCGTGGCGTTTTGTATCAGTTTTGTTTTTGCATTGCTTATCCTGAATATGCCGGTGTACCGGAGAGGGTCGTCGATAACCGAATTCAGCAATTCATAATAGAATTCGGCGTCCGTTTTGATTTTCTCATTCAGCTTTTTTATGAATTCGTCATAGGTAAGTATCATAATCTTCTCCGGAAAACATAAGTCTGGGGGCAGAATTGCAGTTGTTTCGGGTATGCGTTCCCGCAAAGCAGAGAAGGCCGCGGCAGACCGGCCGGCCCGCGGCTGCGTCGTCAAACCTTTTTTATTATAACATATCGCGGAAAATTAATCAAACAAAACGGCGCGTTTAATGACGGATGCTTTTGCTTTCAAATATTTTTCTTTGAGTCGTGCAGTTTATGCAAATGATAGTAAAAATTGCCTACCGTCATATGGGAATCTTGCAGGGCCTGGGCCAGATTTATTTTCTTTTGCCGGAAATCCGCAACGGTTTGCAAAAACTCCGGGGTATATACTTTATGCGGGCGGCCGAAACGGACGCCTTTCTTTTTTGCGGCGGCAATGCCTTCCGCCTGCCTTGCCCGTATGTTTTCCCGCTCGTTTTCGGCAACAAAGGAGAGGATTTGCAAAACGATGTCTGAAATGAATTTGCCGACCAGTAAACCGGGCGTTGCCCGCGTATCGAGCAGCGGCATATCCAGAACCCGGATATCGGCATGGATCGTTTTGGTGATGCGGCTCCATTCGTCTATGATCATCTGATAGTTCCGTCCCAGCCGGTCTATCGATTTTATTACGAGCAGGTCGCCGCTTTTCAGTTTTTTGATCAGGCGCAGATAATTGGTGCGCTCGAAATCTTTTCCGCTTTTATGGTCGCAAAAAATGTGTTTGCGGTCTATGTTCAGCGCCGCAAAAGCTTCGAATTGCCTGGCAAGATTTTGGTCGCGTGCGGAAACACGCGCATAAGCATAGATCATGATTCGGTACTCCTTTTATAAAAGTAAAGTGTACTCGGTAAAAGTATAGGTTTTTAAAGTCTGGCTGCTGGCTGTATCGGATAAGCGAATATAGCGAATGTTGATTTGTGATATAAGAAATAAAAGAAGAAGCATTTTTTTGCGCAGTCTGGCTGATTTTTGATCGATGCGTCGGAAAAAATTGCCGAAGTACCGGCATTTTTGCAGAGAAAAAGAGAAGGAGGAGAAGATATGGCTATAAAGTTTATAGATTGCTGCAGCGAATCGAGGAGCGGTAACGAGAAAGCCGAAAAATTTACGCGCTATCTTCTGGCACACGGATTCAAAACAGACGGGAACTCTCCCTGTAAGTTCGTTACAAAGCACGCTATGAGTTATCGGGCCGTCATGGCCTGCATAGGTTCTTTTTTGGCTGCAAATTTCTGGTTCCCGCGCGAAGTTCCGTCGATCCGGCTGTACGACGAGCAGTCGGAGATCCTGCTCGAAAAAGATTCATCGCCGGGCGGAATGCTTCAGGCTGAGTTGTTTTGCGAGGATGAAGAGGAAAAAAATATGCAGCCGGCGGAGGATAAGCTTACCGTTATGCGTATCGGCTATGCACTGACGAGCGAACGGCCGGAAAACGCTTATGCCTGTCTGGTGGGGTACTACACAAAAAACGGTTTTTACCATTCGCGCAAAGTGTTCTATTCGTCAGAAAAAATCAGCGCCCAGCACTGCAAACGGGTGATCGACGGCTTTTTTGAACGATACCCGCAGATGCGACGGTATATCCGCGAACTGACGGTTTTTGACGGGGACGTTACCCGGAACATAACGGAAGAGGTTCGCAACGCCGGCCGGTAAAAAATTCTGTTTTCGGCAACGGCGTGCGTCTGTTCCGTCTGCGCGTACCGGTGCCGGGTTTTGCAAAAAAGAGGTTCCGCGGCTGTTCGCCGCAGAACCTCTTTCCGTTTTTTGGCAGTGCGGCAAGATCGCCCGATTTGTATATATTCGATCATTTCCGATATCCGCGCGGGCGGAAGATTCCGCCGCAAATTTATTTACAAAAATCTTGCGCGGCGGTATAATGAATGTATGTATCTGGCAGATTTACACATTCATTCCAAATATTCGCGGGCCACGGGCAGGGATGCCGACATCCCGCACCTCGACCTCTGGGCGCGCCGCAAGGGCATAACGCTCGTCGGCACCGGCGACTTCACGCACCCCGCCTGGCGGGAAGAACTTTCGCAAACGCTCGAACCGGCCGAAGAGGGCCTTTACCGCATCAAAAAAGAGGCGCGCCTTGCCGACGTGTGCGAACTCGCTGTATCGCCCCGCTTTGTCCTTTCGGGTGAGATCAGTTGCATCTACAAGCAGGACGGAAAAGTCCGTAAAGTGCACAACGTCATCCTGCTGCCCTCGCTCGATGCCGCCGAACGCCTGGCATTTAAACTGGAAACGATCGGCAATATCCGTTCGGACGGGCGGCCGATCCTCGGGCTTTCGTCCAAAGACCTTTTGGCGATCACCCTCGGCGTCTGCCCCGATGCGGTGTTTATTCCCGCGCATATCTGGACGCCGCATTTTTCCATGTTCGGCGCCTTTTCGGGGTTCAATTCCGTGGAAGAGTGTTTCGGCGACCTCGCGCCGCACATTCACGCGCTGGAAACGGGGCTTTCTTCCGATCCGCTCATGAACCGCCGCGTGGAGATGCTCGACCGCTACACGATGGTATCCAATTCGGATGCGCATTCGCCCGCCAAACTGGGCAGGGAGAGCAACCTCATCGCCGCGCCGCTCTCCTATCCCGCGCTCAAAAAGGCGCTGGAAACGGGCGAGGGGTTTGCCGGCACGCTGGAATTTTTCCCCGAAGAAGGCAAGTACCACTTAGACGGCCACCGCAACTGCCATTTGTGCCTTACCCCGCAGCAAACGGAAAAATACGGCGGCAGGTGCCCCGTGTGCGGCAAAAAAATCACGGTGGGCGTTCTGCACCGCCTGGAACAACTGGCGCAGCGCCCCGAAGAGTACATCCCCGCGGGCGCCAAGCCGTTCGAGCATTTGATGCCGCTGCCCGAAGTGATCGCCGCATCGCTGGGCGTTTCCGCCGCGGGAAACAGAGCGGAACGCCTGTACATAAAACTTTTGTCGCAGTTGGGGCCGGAAGCGCAGATCTTGCGCGAAACGCCGCTTTCCGACATAGAAAAGGCGGGCGGCGTTCGCATTGCGGAGGGCATCTGCCGCCTGCGCGCGGGGCGCGTGATAAAATCGGCGGGTTTCGACGGCGAATACGGCAAAATTTCGCTGTTCACGCCCGAAGAACTGAAAAACGCCGGCGGACAGCTCTCCTTTTTGGGCGAGATCGCTGTCGCCGAGGCAGAGCCGGCGGCACTTTTGCCCGAAAACGACGCGCCGGCCGCGCAAACGGAAACCGCGC
>CALVHW010000076.1 GCA_944328905.1 uncultured Clostridia bacterium
TTTTCGCAACTTTTCGTGAACAGTGTGGTGAGCCCTTAAATTAGGGTAAAAAAAAGGGAGAAAACGCCGCACAGCCGCTTTTTTAAGCGGCGCGCGGCGGTGTCGCCCTCAAATCTCGGCATTTCGCAGCCGGCAGCTCGGCGAGAAATGCGAGAATAAGGAGTTTTTTATGGAAAAAAAGCTGAACGAATTTGCCGTCGGTGAAAAGGGCATCGTGCGCCGCATCGAGGGCGAAGGCAAAATCAGGCGCCGCCTGTTCGACATGGGCGTAACCCCCGGCGCGGAAATTTATCTGCGCAAACTCGCGCCCCTCGGCGATCCCGTCGAGGTCACGCTGCGCGGGTATGAACTCACGTTGCGCAAAAGTGAGGCGGCCTGCGTCGTAATGGAGGTAAACAATGCTTAAATTCGCACTCGCCGGCAACCCGAACAGTGGCAAAACCACCCTGTTCAACGCGCTTACCGGCAGCACCGCACACGTCGGCAACTGGCCGGGCGTCACCGTCGATAAAAAAGAGGGTACCTATAAAAAACTCAGCGTACCCGTTTCCATCATCGACCTTCCCGGCATCTATTCGCTGTCGCCGTACACGCCCGAAGAGGTAATTTCGCGCAACTTCATCATCGACGAAAAGCCGGACTGCGTAATCAACATCGTCGACGCCACCAACTTAGAGCGCAACCTGTACCTCACCACACAGATCATGGAGATCGACGTCCCCATCGTGCTGGCGCTCAACATGATGGACGCCGTCAAAAAGGCGGGCGACAAGATCGACGCGAAAAAGCTGGAAAAAGAGATCGGCCTGCCCGTCGTGGAAATTTCCGCGTTGAAAGACGAGGGCATCCAAGAACTGATGGAGCGCGCCTACAAGGCGGCGCAGGAAAAGCGCGAAGGCACCACCGTGCTCAAAGATTCCCGCCTGGCTCACGTCGTCGACGACGTGAAGATCGCGCTGAAGGGCAAAAATGTGCCCAGTCCGCTCTTCCATGCCGTAAAACTGGTCGAGGGCGACGAACTGGAAGTGCAGAACCATCCCGAAGAAGTGGCGATGGTCGAAGAGTTCAAAAAACAATTTTCAGACGATGTGTTCGAAGGCGATTTCGAAGCCATGGTCGCCGACGAGCGATATAAGTACATATCCGCGCACTTCTCCGGCGCCGTAACGCGTGCCGCCCGCACGGAAAAGCTGACCAAATCGGATAAGGCGGATAAGGTGCTCACGCACCGCATTTGGGGCATTCCCATCTTTCTCGTAATCCTGTTCGCCATCTTCCACCTCACGTTCAGCGGCGATTTGCTCTATATGAACACCATCGCCGGCTGGTTCAACGGCGGCGCGGGTTTCGCGTACGACGTAGATACCGGCAGCGAAGTGCTCAATTCGTTCGTGGCGGTATTCTTTACGGCAGACGGCGTATCCACGCCCGGCGCCATCGTATTCAACCTGATGGGCTTTATCTGCGATCAGATCGGCGGCGGCATCGCCACCGGGCTGGAAGCGGCGGGCGCCGCCGAGTGGGCACAGGGCCTGGTCAACGACGGCATCTGGGCGGGGCTTTCGGGCGTGCTGTCCTTTATCCCGCAAATTCTGTTCTTGTTCCTTCTCATCTCCATTCTGGAAGATTCCGGCTATATGGCGCGCGTCGCCTTCATTCTCGACCGCGCATTCCGCAAATTCGGCCTTTCCGGCCGCGCGTTCATTCCCATGATCATGGGCTTCGGCTGCTCGGTGCCCGCCGCCATCAACACGCGCACCCTCGTCGACGAAAAAGAGCGCGTCATGACCAACCGCGTCATCCCGTTCTTTACCTGCGGCGCCAAAGCGCCCATTCTCGCCGCCGTGTGCGGTGCGATCGTGCAGGTTTGGAACCCCGGCATCGACGCGGGGCTGATGACTTTCCTGCTGTATGTGTTCGGCATGGCGATGGCCATTGTCATGGTCGCATTCATGCGCCAAACCTCCATGCGCGGCGAAGTGGCCCCCTTCATCATGGAGCTTCCCGCCTACCACGCACCGCAGTTTCACAACCTGATGGTGCACCTGTGGGATAAACTCAAACACTACATCAAAAAGGCGTTTACCATCATCGTCGCCTCGGCAATCGTTATCTGGTTTTTGTCGCACTTCTCGTGGGAGTGGCACTACCTCGCCGATGAGCAGATGAACGAGAGTATTTTGCACGACATCGGCTCGTTCGTGCAGTGGATCTGCACGCCGATGGGCTTCGGCTACAACAGCCCTGCCATGCGTGAGGTCGGCTGGGTGTTCGTCGTGGCGGCTGTCACCGGCCTCATCGCCAAAGAAAACGTTATTTCCACCTTCTTCGTGCTGGGCAACTGCATTGCGGCAGCTTCCGGTGCGGACGGCGTGCTCGATGAAGATACGATGGAAGGCTGGCAGGCCGTCAGTTTCCTGGTTTCGGAAACGGGCATTACCTGGCAGGGGCTGATCTCCTTTACCGTCTTCAACATGCTCACCGTGCCCTGCTTTGCGGCGGCAGCAACGGTCAAGGGCGAATTACCCAAAGGCAAATTCCGCTATACGGTCGCATTCTGGCTGCTCACATCTTACATCACGGCGAGCCTCGTGTTTGTAATTTTGAGCTGGTGGTGGACGGTGTTCATCGTAGCCGCCGCAGCGGCGCTGGTAATTGCGTACTTTATTCTGCGCAATAGAGGCAAAATCAACCTTTCGCGTAAGCATAAAAAAGAAGTACAGAAGCGCGAATAAAAAGCAAAAAAATATCTGCACGCGGCGCCCTGGCGAAAAAATTTTCAATCGGGTGCGCCGGCGGGTGCAAAAAAGGAGGGCATTATGCTGCATAGTTTGCTGTCGGCTGCCGGAACGGCCGTATCGGTCGTTATCGCCGTCATCGCGGCCGGGTTGGTCGTGTTTGCAATCGTGCACCACTTTGTGCGCAAAAAGCAGGGCAAAAGCGGGTGTGATTGCGGCTGTTCGAACTGCCCCGGCCATTGTTCTTCCTGCCTGCCCGAAAATAAGCAGGAAAAAAAATAAGCTCACACAACTGTAATCTCCAAACAGACCTTATACAAGCGCCCCGCGGAATTTTCCGCGGGGCGTTTGTAGTTTATGGATTTGCAAAAGAATGTTTGCGCTATTTTGCGGCGCGCAGTTCGGCGAGCATGGTTTCGAGCGCCTGCAAGTGCAGTTTTTCGTCCTCGATGATGCGCGCGATCACGGCGCGTACCTGTTCGCTTTGCAGTTTGCAAAGCATCTTTTCGTAGCCGCGTATGGCCTCGTTTTCGCCGCGGATGTCGCACAGCAGCATCGTTTCCGGTTCGCATGCATACGAAACCGCCGCCGTGGTGTAAAAATCGAACTTGCGCGGCGGGCAGGAAGTAAACACGGGCAGCGCGCCCAATTTGCAGATCAGCGAGCCGAGTATGTCTAAATGCGTCATCTCCGCAACGGCGATTCGGTGCAGCGTGTGCGCAAAATTTTCCATGCCCTTACTGCTGAACACGAATGCCTGAAAAACGTATTGCAAAACGGCGGTCATTTCGCTTTCGCGGTCGGCATAGGCGGGCGAAATGATGCGCACCGCCATAAGGTCTTTTCCGATCCCGTCGAGGGAAGGGTAGGGCAGATCGGCGTGTAAACTTTTCATACAAACACCTCGTCGTTTTTCATGTTTTCTTCCATTGTATGCAGGTGGGTACGGAAAAGTGAAAATCCCGCGCCGTTTAAGGCGCGGGGCAATGGTTTTGAAAGGTTTGTTTTTTATAGCAAACCATGTTTTGCGGAAAGAGCCAGCGGTTCGCATCGTTTTGCAAATTCAGGCTGATAAAGGGCGCGAAATTGCTTTTGCTGATCACCTCTGCTCATGGCGCGCACTCTTTTTTGCCGATATGGGGCGTTTGCCCCATACCCCGAGACGGAGATACCCGTGCGGTAAAAACGCAAATATAATCACTCGCGCGTCCGAAAACCGCGTTTTTCGGAAAGCGCCCTCAAATTGCCGAAAACATTCGGCTTACGGAAAGGGTGAATGCGCGCGATTTTATTTTCGTAAGCCCTTAAAATATCGCGCGCACGAGGGGAAAACCGTTCGGGTTTCCCCTCAAAATCTCGGCGTTTCGCAGCGCCTTTGCGCGAGAAACGCGAGAACCTTTATTTTATTTCTAGTATAAACACCTTCAAATAACTCGTCTCTTCGGCGGCGAGCAGGGCAGGGTGGTCGGGCGCCTGCACCCGCACTTCCAGCACTTTGGCGCGCTTTCCCGCCAGCCGCGCGCTCTCGGCGAGCATCTTTTCAAACAGCGGCGCCGTCATGTAGTGCGAGCACGAGCAACTCACCAAAAACCCGCCCGGCCGCACGATTTTCATCGCCGAAAGGTTGATGTCGCGGTAGCCGCGGTAAGCGTCTTTCACCTCCGCCGCGCTCTTGCAAAAGGCGGGCGGATCCAATATCACCGTGTCGAACGAACGGCCCTCGGCACGGAAGGCGCGCAGCGCGTCGAACACGTCCGCGCGCATGGTCGCAATATTCGTAAACCCGTTCAAACGCGCGTTTTCCGCCACGTTGTCGAGCGCGAACTGCGATATATCCACCGCCGTCACGCTCTTTGCCGCGGTCGCCGCGTTCACCGAAAAGCCGCCGCTGTTGCAAAAACAGTCGAGCACCTCGGCGTCGCAGCAGTACCGCCGCACGGCGAAACGGTTTTCCTTCTGGTCGAGGAAGTACCCCGTTTTCTGCCCGTTTTTCACGTCTACGCTCATGGCAAGCCCGTTCTCGCGCACGATAATTTTATCGGGTACATCCCCGTATAAAACGGCGTTTTCCAGCGGCAGGCCCTCTTTCTGGCGCACCGCCACGTCGCCGCGCATATAGATGCCCTTGGGCGAAAAGAGGCCTGCGAGCGCCTCCGCGGCCCACTCTTTGCGCTTGTCTACGCCCAGCGAAAGGCATTGCAGCACAAAATAATCGCCGTAGCGGTCGATGATCAGCGCGGGCATATCGTCCGCCTCGGCAAACAGCAGGCGGTAACAGTTGTGCTCGCTTTCCGAAAACAGTTTTTTGCGCGTTTGGTACGCGGCGGCGATGCGCTCCCGCCACAACAGCGGGCCGTCTTCCTCGCTGCCGCGGATAAAGATGCGCACGAGTATTTTGGAAAGGTGGTTGATGTACCCCTTGCCGATAAACCGCCCGTCGGCGGCGTACACCTCGGCGAGCGAACCGTTGCCGTCCTTTCCCTCTATTTTCGCCGCCTCGTTGGCGTACACCCAACTGTGGCCGGCGAGCACGCGCTTTTCCTCTCCCTTTTTCAGGTACACTTTGTAAGGCATAAACCGCTCCGTGTTGCAAAATTTATGTTTCGCGACAAAAAATCCGCCGCCAAACAATGCCATTATAGCAAAAACGCGTAAAAAAGGCAACATCCGCCGCGCGTTTGCGGCAAATCGCGGTCGGAAACACGGACGGAAACGGCGATCCGGCGGCTGAAAAAGGCAAATCGCCGCCGATTTCTGCAAACATCTTGACAAACGCGCGCAAAAGGGATACAATAAATACTCGCAGGGTTCTTTTTCGCGCCCTGCGGCAGTAAGATAAAAGGGAGGCGGGCGATGCTGGCAGAAGACATCAAAATTTACGATATACATCAACTGCGCGAACTCGCTTCGCGTCTGCGGGAAGAGATGATCGGCGCCGTGCGCGAGAGCGGCGGGCACCTTTCTTCCAACCTCGGCGCGGTGGAACTCATCCTCGCGCTCTATAAGGCGTTCGATTTCCCGCACGATAAACTCATCTTCGACGTGGGGCACCAGGCCTACGCGCACAAACTCATCACGGGGCGCAGCCTTTCCGGCCTGCGCACGGCAGGGGGCGTGAGCGGCTTTCCCGACCCCGCCGAAAGCGAGTACGACGCCTTCATCGCCGGCCACAGCGGCAACTCCGTCGCCGCGGGGCTGGGCTTTTGTGCCGCGCGCGATCTCCGCGGCGAAAACTACAAAGTGATCTGCTGCATCGGCGACGCCTCGCTCGCCAACGGCACCGCGCTCGAAGCGGTGTTCGCTTCCGAAAAAAAGCCGAAAAACTTCATCGTCGTGCTCAACGACAACGGCATGGCCATCGATAAAAACGATTCGGCGCTGTACCGTTCCCTGTCTAAGGCCACGGCGCGCCGCCGCTACCGCAAATTCAATTCCTTTTTGGATAAGCGCTTCCGCACCACCAGCCCCTTCGGCCGCAAACTGCGCCGCTTCAAATACATGGTCAAGGGTTGGCTCAACAAAAACTACTTTTTCGAGCGGTGCGGGTTCAAATACGTCGGCCCGGTCGACGGCCACGACCTCACCGAACTGGTGGGCGTGCTCACCGAACTCGCCAAGATCGACGAGCCGATCCTGCTGCACGCCGTCACCGTAAAGGGCAAGGGTATGCCGGAGGCGGAGAGCGATCCTTCGCGCTACCACGGCGTGGGCAAAAACTTCGCGCAGACCGATCATTCCTTCTCCACGGCGCTGGGTAGGCTGCTGTGCGCGCGCGCCGGGGCGGACGCCTCGCTGGTCGCGGTCACCGCGGCCATGGCGGACGGCGTGGGGCTTTCGGAGTTTGCCGAAAAATTCCCCTCCCGCTTTTTCGATGCGGGCATCTGCGAGGGTGCGGCCGTCACGATGGCGGCGGGCATGGCGATGGGCGGCCTTTCGCCCGTGGTGTGCCTGTATTCCACCTTTTTGCAGCGCGCCTACGACCAGATCGTGCACGACGTGTGCCTGCAAAACCTGCCCGTCATCTTCTGCATCGACCGCGCCGGGTTCGTGGGTGCGGACGGAAAAACGCACCAGGGGCTGTTGGATATTTCCGCTCTGCGCGCCATCCCCAATCTGCGCGTGTACGCGCCCAAAGACTGCGCGGAGCTGGCCGATATTTTTGACTTTGCCCGTGCGCAGGGCGCGCCCGCGGCCATCCGCTACCCCAACGGCTACGCGCCGAATCTGGGCGGGCGGTATAAAATTTCCGATTATTATCTGTGGGAAACGCTGTCGGAGGGCGACGGCGTCGTCGTGCTCGCGTGCGGAGCGCGCGCCGTTTCCCGCGCGCTGGAAGCGAAAAAACTTTCCGGCATCGCGAGCGTGCAGGTCGTCAACTGCCGCAGCGTCGTGCCGTTGGATACGCGCCTGCTCGACTTTTTCGCGCGGCGCAAGATCATCACCTTCGAAGAGGGGTACGAAAACGGCGGGTTCGGTTCCGCCGTCGCCGAATACTACGCGCAAAACAACGTATCGGTGCGCATGAAGATCGTCGGCGCGCCGGGCGTGTTCGTATCGCACGCGAGCGCGCAGCAGCAGGCGGAAAAATACAAGCTCACCGCCGCCGACCTCGCACGCAAAATACAGGCGTTCGACGCCCGGGAGTAAACAAATGCAAGAAAATCAGAACGGAATAAACCGGGGCGAAGGGGAAGAAAAACTCCATACGTCTGCCGAAAAATTGAACCAAACCGCGCAGAACGCAGCCGAAACCGCGGCACCGGTGAAAGAAAACGCCGCCGCGGAAAACGGCGCGCAAAATGCGGCCGCGGAAACGCCCGAAAAGGCGGTAAAAGCGGACGCCGCCGCACCGAACAGCGCGCAAAACGCGGCTGAAAACGCACCAAACGGCGCGCAGAAAACGCCCGAAACAGCGGCGAAAGTTTCCGAAACCGCCCCGCAGGGCGGGCAGGGGAACGGGCAAAGCGCCGCCGTGCTCGCGGCGGACGAGCCCGATCTCCGCTACAAAAACAAAAAAGAGGTCGCAAAGGGCGGCGTGCTCGGGTTTTTCATCGGCCTTGCGGTCATCGTGCCGGGCGTGAGCGGCTCGGCGGTGGCCATCATTTTCCGCCTGTACGATAAACTGCTGTACGCGCTGGGCAACATCCTCAAAAAGTTCGGCAAATGCCTGCGCTTTCTGCTGCCCGTCGGCATCGGCCTCGTCATCGGGTTCGTGCTCGGCTTTTTC
>CALVHW010000077.1 GCA_944328905.1 uncultured Clostridia bacterium
GGAGACGGACGCATAAGCAAAAGTATAACAGCCAAAAAATACCAGCGAAATTCCCCGGATTTTTTATTCGGGGAACGTTTTTTTATTGACATTATATAAAATTTTTTATATAATAGTGATTGTATAACAGACTGCATTCGGAAGAGGAAGAATATCGGCATGACAAATCGCAAAAGTGCTGCCGTGCTCGACGTGCGATCGGCATCCGTTACGGCGCTGATCGGGGAGCGCGGCGTAAACAATACTTTTGTTTTCAAAGGTATTCATAGCGAAGTGTACGACGGCTTTGCCGATGCGGAATTTTTCGATTTGCAGGGATTGCAGAAGGCGGTGTTTACGGCGCTCGAAGAGGCGGAACGCAGCCGCGGCGAACGTATCCGCGAGATATTCGTGGGCGTCCCCGGCGAGTTCGTGCGCGTCGTTACCAAGCGGCATATGATCAGTTTCCGGCAAAAGCGACGCGTGGCTCCTTACGACCTCGGCACGCTGTTCGACGGCGGGTTCGAGCCTGTACAGGGATACACCTGCATCCGCAGGGGCGCGATCTGGTACGTCACGTCGGATAAGCGCCGCACCATCGATCCGGTCGGCATGATTACCGATTCGCTCGAAGGCTACCTCAGTTACTTTTTGGCGGATGACCGTTTTATAGAGATTTTTAATAATATTCTCGGCGAATACGGCATCAAAAAAATACATTTTCTGCCCACGTCGCTGGCGGAAGCACTGTATCTGATACCGCCGCAGACGCGCGACGAATTTGCCATTTTATTGGATATCGGCAAGATATCCATGACGTTCAGCATCGTCGGCGGCAACGGCATTCTCTATCAAAATGCCTGTTCTGCGGGCGGCGGGCACGTCGTGGCGCAGCTTTATGCGGAAGGGGAAATGGATATACCTTTCGAGATCGCCGAGGCGATGGTGAAAAAAGTCAATCTTTCCAGCAAAGACGACCCGAACGCAGTTATCGAGTATATCGATAAAGATAAAATTTATTCTCTGCCCATGAATTTTCTGAAATCGCGCGTCAAAGAGGGGCTCGACCTCATCTGCGAGGTCATCAACAAGTGCCTCGAACTTTGCGAAGACAGGAGCCTCGACTACAAGCCGATTCTTTTGACGGGCGACGGCATCACGGGCATACGCGGCGCGCGCGAACATCTTTCGCTGCGTCTGAACAGGGTGGTGGAGATCATTGCCCCGCACCTGCCTTATTACGACAAAGCGGCGAGGAGTTCTCTCCTCAGCCTTTTAAATATGGCGCTCGATGCAAAGCGCGAAAACAGTTTCTTTTATAAATTTTTTAACGCAATCGGAGGATGAACCACTATGTTTAACAGCATGGACAATCTGTCGGGGGTGGCGAGAATCAAAGTAGTCGGCGTCGGCGGAGCGGGCAACAACGCCGTAAACCGCATGATCGAAGCCGAGATCCACAGCGCAAGCTATGTAGCTGTAAATACGGACAAGCAGATACTGCTGCTTTCCAAGGCGGAAAACAAAATACAGATCGGCGGCGAGCTTACCAAAGGGTTGGGCGCCGGCGCGGATCCCGAAATAGGGCGCATGGCGGCGGAAGAGAGCAAGGAAGCTCTTACCGAAGCGATCCGCGATACGGATCTGCTGTTTATTACGGCAGGTATGGGCGGCGGCACGGGAACGGGCGCTGCGCCCGTCATCGCCAAGATCGCGCGCGACCTGAAAATTCTGACCATCGCCATCGTCACCGAGCCTTTCAACTTCGAAGGCAAAAAGCGCATGGACAATACGGCGAAAGGTTTGGAAAATCTGCGCAAATACGTCGATACGCTCATCATCATTCCGAACGACAAGATCACCTGCGTCGTTCCCAAAAACACACCGATGGTCGAGGCGCTGCGCGTGGCGGACGAGATTCTCAAACAGGGTATCCGCGGCATTGCCGACCTCATCGTAAATCCGGCGCTGATCAACCTCGACTTTGCCGACGTGCGCACCATCCTCAAAGACCAGGGACTCGCGCACATGGGCGTGGGTGTTGCCAAAGGCGAAAACAGAATCATCGAGGCGGTGCGCCTGGCAGTCAACTGCCCGCTCCTCACCACGACCATCGAGGGCGCCAAGGGCGTCATCCTCAATATCGTCGGCGGCAACGACCTCACGATGGATGAAGTGCAGACGGCGGCCACGCTCGTGCAGAGCGTCGTCGATTATTCGGCAAATATTATTTTCGGCGCTTGTATCGACAGCAATATCAACGACGAAGTGGAAGTTACCGTCATTGCTACGGGTTTTCCGCAGATGGAAAATATGTACAACCAGCAGGACGAGCGCAATGTGGCCGGGAGAAACTTTTTCGTCAATCGCGGGTTGCCTGAGGGAAATCGCGAACAGAACGCTTCGCAGCAGGCATCTCCTTCCTATATCCGTATGCCTGTCAATAATACCATGCAGGGGCAGCAGCCTCCCGTATATAAACAGCCTTACCAGCAGGCGGGTGGTTACGGGCGCCAGCAACAGCAGTTCGCGCAGCAGCCGGTACAGCCGCAATATGCGCAGCAGCCGCAGAGTCAGCCGCAGTACCAGCAGCCGGCGCAACCCGCGCAGGCGCAGTATGTGCGCCAGCCTTCTCCGGCGCAGCCCGCACAGCCGCAGTACCAGCAGCCGGTGCAGCAGGCGCAGCCCGCGCGTCCGCAGTATGCGCAGCCCCAGCAGCAGGGACAAGACAAGGAACTGCCTACGTTCGTGCAGCGCCTTTTCAAGAAAAAGTAATTTTTCAGGAAAACTGAAATTTTCTGTAAAGAGCAGGGCCGCCCGGTTTCTACCGGGCGGCCCTGCTCTTTGAAATTGCATTTCCGTTGCGGCTCGTTCTTTTTTCGGACGGGGAGATCTCTCCGGGCCTGCCCGTCCGAAAAAGGCCGTTCAAAAACAAGAGGGGATAAACATCACCTCTTCTCGGCACAGCAAAAGATATTTTAGAATCGGCCGCAAATTACTCGGCTTCAGCTGTTTCCGCCGCCTGCTCTTTTTCCGATTCAGCCATATAGGCATCGAGAATGGTCTTTTCCAGCATTTTGCGGGTTTCCGAGTTCAGAGGGTGTGCTATATCTTTGAAGCCGCCCTCGCTCGTCTTTCGGCTCGGCATGGCAATAAAAATACCGTCCGTGCCTTCGAGCACTTTGATGTCGTGTACCACAAAGCAGTCGTCAATGGTGATCGACACTGCCGCTTTCAGTTTGCTGTTGTCCCTCTTCACGAAGCGGATGCGCACGTCCGAGATTTTCAAAACATAACCCTCCTTAACTATATCACGGTTTGTATTTTTATTTTACAACAGATTTTCCGATTTTTCAATAGAGTTTCGAAAAAAAATTAAATTTTTTTGAAAAAAATTTCCTCGATTGTCAGATTTTGTCGTTTTCGGCATATATTTATGCTATGGGAACGGACATTTTGCAGGGCAAAAAAAGAATTTACTTTGTGGGAATCGGCGGCGTGAGCATGAGTGCGCTCGCGCTTTTTCTTCATTCGCGCGGATTTTTTGCGGAAGGCAGCGATGTGTCGCCCGGCGAATATACTGCCAGGCTGGAACGCGAAGGGATTCCCGTATATATCGGGCACGACGCTGCGCGCGTGGAAAAAGCGGATGCTGTGATCGCAAATTCCGCTATTTCCGAAAAGGATGAAGAACTCGCCGCCGCCCGCCGGCTCGGCAAGCCCGTTTACGGGAGGGCGGATTTATTGGCCTATGCGGCGAGGCAATTCGAAAACACGATCGGAATCGCCGGCTGCCACGGCAAAACGACGGCGGCGGCCATGTGCGCGCACGTTTTGCAGGAGTGTTCGGGCAGCTGCACGGCGCATATCGGCGGTTCCGATCTCGACTACGGCAATTTTTTTGCCGGCGGAAACAAGTATTTTGTTACCGAGGCCTGCGAATACAAAGAAAATTTTCTCAAATTGCATCCCGATCTCGCCGTGGTGCTCAATACCGACAAAGACCACATGGAGTGCTACGGCAGTGAAGAGCGGCTGTTCGAAGCCTACAAAGAATTCGCCGGTTCGGCGCCGGCGGCTGTCGTTTGCGGCGAGGATAAACTGGCAAAACATCTTCCGTTCGCACTCACGTTCGGGCCGGGACGCGAGCACGATGTTTCCGCGGCGAATATCCGTTCGTGCGGAGGAAGGTATTCCTTTACGCTGCGAATTTTCGGAAAAACGTGCGACAGGGTGCGGCTGAATGTCTTCGGAAGGCATAACGTCTACAATGCGCTTGCCGCGGCGGCGGTGGCGCAGTATTACGGGTATCCCGCCTCATTTATAGCGGAGGGACTGCGCGCGTTCCGCGGTGTTCGGCGCCGCTTTGAACGGATGGGAAGGTTTTGCGGAGCGGAGGTGATCGCCGATTATGCGCACCATCCCAACGAGATCGCGGCGGCGGTGCGCACTGCGCGGGAGATATGCAAAGGCAAACTGTTCGTAGTGTTCCAGCCACATACATATTCGCGCACGCGCCTGCTGTTCGAAGATTTTCTGCGCGTGCTTTCGCCGTTGGAAGAGCTGGTCGTTTATAAAACATATCCGGCGAGGGAGTACTTCGATGAAGCCGGGTGCGCTCTCACGCTGAGTAAAAGCCTGCCCAATGCGCTGTATGTCGAATCTGTCCGCGAAATGGAAATTTATCTCCGTTGTTCGCTTTCTTCGGGGGATACGGTTCTCTTTCTGGGGGCGGGGGATATTTATTTTGTGGCGGAACAGATTTTGAGGCATCGCGGATCATCCGTTTGAAAACGGCAAAAAGAGCGGCGCAGGGGGCGCCGCTCTTTTTGCCATATAGATAGAAAAGTCAGATTTCAATTTCAGTATTTTTTGCCGTGCACGCGTTCGCATAGTCGACAAATTGTTTTGCTCTGCGCGGCGACCGGCCGCCCTTGGCGATCGCCCAGCGCTCGGCGAGGGCGAACAGTTCTTCTTCCGGCAGAGGTATGCCCGCGTCGTCGGCGAGTTGGCGCACGATGGAGAGGTATTCCTTTTTCCCTGTCGAAGAAAAACACACGGTCAGGCCGAATCGGTCGGAGAGGGAAAGCTGTTCCTCCATAGTATCGCGCGCGTGCACGCTGTTATCGCGGTCGGAAAAATTTTCTTTGAGGATATGGCGGCGGTTGGAAGTTGCTACGATCATCACGTTGCTGCTCTTTTCGTTCATGCTACCTTCCAGCCCCGCTTTGAGCGCCGTCACTTTGCCGTCGTTTTCTTCCAGCGAAAGGTCGTCGATAAAGATGAGAAAGTGAAAGGGCAGGGTACACAGCAGGTCTTTCACCTCGTTGATCTCCGTCACCCGCTCTTTGGGCAGTTCCACGGCGCGCAGGCCCTGTTCGGCGTATTCGTTGAGCATGGCGTGGATGGTGGAAGATTTTCCCGTGCCTTTGTCGCCGTATAACAGCATGTTCGAGTAGGGCAGGCCGCCGATAAAACTGACGATGTTGCCGCCCACCGCACGCTTTTCGTCCTCGTAGTCTTTCAGGTCGGCAAGCGTGATGTTCGAAGTATTGCGTACCGGCAGCAGCGCGCCGTTTTCATATGTGAACGCTTTGTTGCCGATAAAGATGCCGTATCCGTTTTTCCGGTAATATTCGGCGAGTGTGCGCACCGTCTGCTTTATTCTTCCCGCATGCAGGATGCCCGCCTTTCCCTTTTTGATTTTCGGGAACCCCGCCGCCACTTCCTTTTCCAGCCGTTCAGGCAGGTCGTCCGCCTTTTCCGCCAGTTCTATGAACAGTTGCAAATCGTGCACGAACGCGGCTTCTGCGGCGGCGTCGGCCGTGCCGGCAAAGGCGCGGCGGGCAAACAGGTTGTCGTCGCGCACCAGGACGTGCGCGAGGTAATCCGCAAAATTGTTCTGCATATTTTCGCGCAGCAGCAGGGCGTATGCCTGCGCGTAGTGGTCGATGTCGTCTTCCGCGACCGCGCGCGCGAAGTGTGAAACCGCTTCGTCTTTCATAACGCCGCGCAGAAGGATGAGTTTTTTAGCGTCGAATAACGGCATGATGTTTTTCTCCGTGATTTTTTATTATTATACGCTTTTTTTCGTGTAAAGGCAATCGATTGTGCGTTTTTGCCGAGAATAAGCCCGGAGATAAACAATTCGAAAATCAGATAGAGCATATCGGCAAAATCAATAAATAAAATTGCCTAAACGCTTGACGGGACGGCCGTTCAAGTACTATAATAATGGCAAAAGAAAGAAAAAAACCATTTTTGGAGGGTATACTTATGTCAAAGATATACTATCAGTCCGATTGCGACATCAAGGTGCTGAAAAACAAGACGGTTGCCATCATCGGTTACGGCAGCCAGGGCCATGCGCACGCGCTCAACCTCAAAGAGAGCGGCGTTAAAGTCATCGTCGGCCTGTACAAAGGCAGCAAGTCGTGGGAGAAGGCGGAAAAAGCCGGACTCAAAGTGATGACGGCGGAAGAAGCGGCGAAAGCGGCGGATGTCATCATGATCCTCACGCCCGACGAAAAGCAGGCCAAAATTTATAAAGAGAGCATTCTCCCCGCGCTCACCGAGGGCAAGGCGCTCGCGTTTGCGCACGGCTTCAATATTCACTTCAAACAGATCGTGCCCCCTTCGAATGTCGACGTGTTCATGATCGCGCCCAAGGCTCCCGGCCACACGGTGCGCAGCGAATATGTGGCGGGCAAGGGCACGCCCTGCCTCGTCGCCATCCATCAGGATGCCACCGGCCACGCGCTGGACGTCGCGCTCGCGTATGCGGCGGGCATCGGCGGCGCGCGTGCGGGCGTTCTCGAAACGACCTTCAAATGCGAAACGGAAACCGACCTGTTCGGTGAGCAGGCCGTGCTCTGCGGCGGCGTCACCGCACTGATGAAGGCGGGCTTTGAAACGCTGGTCGAGGCCGGCTACGATCCCCGCAACGCATACTTCGAGTGCATCCACGAGATGAAACTCATCGTCGACCTCATCTATAAGGGCGGCTTCTCGCTGATGCGCTATTCCATTTCCGATACGGCGGAATTCGGCGATTACGAAACGGGCAAACGCATCATCACCGACGAGACCAAGAAAGAAATGAAGAAGATCCTCGAAGAGATCCAGGACGGCACGTTTGCCAGCAAATGGATCGCCGAAAACAACAACGGCAGGGCGCACTTCAACGCGAAGAGGGCGATGGAAGCGTCGCACCAGCTGGAAGAAGTCGGCAAAGAACTGCGCAAGATGTATTCCTGGAGCAACGAAAAGGAAGATATGTAATTCTGCACCGCAAAACCGGCAAAAACAAGCAAAACCCGAAGGCCTCCGCAATGCGCGGAGGCCTTTTTATACGCGCGCGCGAGAAATTTTGGCGGAAACGAAAAAAGCCGGGCGTTTTGATTGTATTCTCCGCGAAAAAATGGTATAATGTTAAAAACGACCGAAAGCAAAAAAATCCGCCGCGCTTTCTGCGGGGGAGGGGAGAGAGGCTTGAATAATTTGGGAAGAGGAAGCGAGAACAACGGCAAAAACCGCGATAAAATATTTACGCGCGAAACGGCGGGCATCATACTGGTGCTTTTCGCCGCGCTTGCGCTTGCCGTTCTTTTTACGCGCGACGTCATTTTCGGCAGCGTAGGGTTTGCGATCAGTTCCTTTTTGCTGGGCGTGTTCGGCTACTGCTCGGTGGCCGCGCTCGCCGCGCTCGTTTACGCGGGCGCCGTGCTCATCACGGGCAAACGTCTGGCCGTATCCGGCAGGACGGCGGGTTTCTGCGCGCTCTTTCTCGTGTTTCTCGTCTGCCTCGTGCACACCATCACCGCACAGGCGGGCGGCATCGAATACGGCAGTTACGGCGAATATCTTTCCGCCTGCTACGCGGCGGGTGAAAACAGTTTCTTCCAGTCTACGGGCGGCGGCGTGATCTTCGG
>CALVHW010000078.1 GCA_944328905.1 uncultured Clostridia bacterium
CTGTTGTAAATTTCAAAGCGGCAGACGGAATTTTCGTAGCGCACCAACGGAAAGGCGCGCCCCTGCTCGTCGGTGAGCGTGTAGCAAAAACGTTTGTCGCAACGGGCGCAGTCTTTGCCGAAGGGGCAGTGCCCGAGTTCCATCACTTTTACGCCGCCGCCCGCAAACACGAACAAATCGGCATTTTCAATTTTTGCCATCTCCGCCAGCGAGAGTTCTTTGGAGAGCACGGCGCGGTGTGCCCCCGCTTCCAGCGCGAGCCGCGCGCTCACACCGTTGAAGAGGTTGAACCCCGTGCCCGCAAACACCTTTATATCCCGCCCGCGCAGCCATTCGAGCGCGAACGTGCCTTCGGCATACACGCCGTCGAACCCGCCGAGGTGCTTTTCTATAATTTCGAGGTCTTTCCCGACGCAGTATGCGGGCAAATACAGGTATTTATGCCACGCATAGTACTCTGAATCGCGGAAAAACTGTCTGTATTCCTCTTCGTTTTTATAATCGTGCGGGCAAAACACGGCGTAATTTATTTGTATGCCGCGGCGCGCCGCGGCGGCGGGATCGCCGCCGATGAGCACGGTTTCGCCCCTGTTTCGCGGCTGCGGTTTGCGTTTTATCGCCGCCTCGGGAAGCCGCGGCGCGCGCTCGCAGAGCGGTTTCCGCTCCCCCGCCAGCGCCGCAAAAACGGCGGAATACACCTCTCTTCGGAAGGCGTTGAGCGCAGAGCGCAGCACGAAACAATTCCCGTTTATTGCGATTTCCCCAAAGCGGATGCGGAAGGGAAAGCGGTCGGTCTTTTGAAAACAAGCGGCAAAATCTTCTTCGGTGAACGGGGCAGACTTTGCCGCCTCCGCCGCAAAATCGGCCGCAAATTCCAACGTGCCGAACCGCCCGCTCACGCGCACGCGCGGAGGCTCGCCCACCGCGATGTGCGCACCGACGGTGAGTTCCGCGCGGCGCTCTTCCCCCTCGCCCGCGGCTTCATTTTGCTTTGCGGAAAGGGTGAGATACACGCCGTCGCCCTCGCGGAAATCTTCGCCGCGCGCGAGAAAAAACCCGCCGCTCTTTTGGGGATAAGAGGCGCGCCACGCGCCGCCGCCGACCTCCTTTTTTTCCGCACGGATGACTTTGAACCCGTCGCCGTCGCACGGAATATAGTCGGAACGCACAAATGCGTATTTATCATTTTTTCCGGCGGCGCAGACCGTGCCCACGCGCTCACCCATGTGCCCCTGCACGTAGGGTGAAAGCAGGTTTTTATCCTGCCCGAAGGCGTAGCCGCGCGTGTAATTTCCGCGGTTGAAGGCGCGCTTCAAAGCGGAAACATCGCCTGAAAGAGTACTCTCTTTCTCCCCTTTAAGCACGTCTTTGTAGTACTTTACCGCCGCACCCACGTACGCCGCCGAGCGCATACGCCCCTCGATTTTAAAGGAGCACACGCCCGCCCGCACGAGCGCGGGAACGTCTTGGGCGGCGCACAGATCGGAGAGCGAGAGCGCGTAAGAAAAGTTCTCGTGCCCCGCGCGGTCGATGCGGTATTTTTTTCGGCAGGGCTGTTTGCACAGCCCGCGGTTGCCCGAGTTTCCGCCCGCGAACGACGACATATAGCACTGCCCCGAAAAGCAGGTGCACAGCGCGCCCTGCACGAACACTTCCGTCTCCATTTCGGCGGCGATCTTTTCGATGTCCTCCATCGGCGTTTCGCGCGCTAAAATCACGCGCGAAAAACCCATGCGCTTTGCCAGCCGCGCGCCGTATATATTGCATACGCCCGCCTGCGTGGAGAGGTGCAAAACCATTTCCGGGTATGTTTTTTTGAGAAAACTGCCCAGAAAAATATCCTGCACGATGAGCGCATCCGCGCCCGCGTTCCAGGCGGAGAGCGCCCCCGCAAAAAAGGCGGAAAGTTCCCCCTCTTTTACGAGCGTATTGAGCGCCACGTACACTTTGGCGCCCAGAGCGTGCGCGGCGTCGGCGCAGTTTTTCAGTTGTTCCGGCGAAAAATTGGCGGCGGCTTTGCGGGCGGAAAAATCTTTCAGCCCCAAATAGATCGCGTCCGCTCCGGCTCGGAGCGCCGCAAAAAAAGCCGCCTCATCGCCCGCCGGCGCAAGAATTTCGCACATCGGCAACTCCTCCGCCCAAGCAATGCCGCACTGAGCGTCGGCATTCGGTTTTTTCTAATATTGTACCATTTTTCCCGCCGTTTGAAAAGAGTTTCGGCGGCCTTTGCCGCCTTTTTGAAAAATCGCCCGCGCTTTTGTCTTTGATTGCTCTGATTTTGAAACTTCGCCCGCACATTTGTCATTTTATCCAGCCACCGCCGCGTAAACGCGCCGCCTGCCCCAAGCAAAAGCGCCGCCCGATAAAATCGGGCGGCGCGATTTTCAAAGGATATGCGGGCGGCGTTGCCCGCTTTTTGGTTTAGCGCAACACGCGCCGTTCGGCGCAAGTTCCGGGGCGCTGATCCGGCATTGAAAAACCTCGCCTTCGGCGCTGTTCAAAGCCAAGCCATTCAGCCCGTTTAAGCCGTTCGCCGTTCAGCGCAGTTCCAGGCCGAGTTGCTCGTGCAGGGCCTTCAAAATGCGCTTTACGTAGCCGTCGGCATCTTCGGGCGAGATCGCCTTTTCGCGCGGGGTGAACGTGACGGAGAACGCCATGCTCTTTTTGCCCTCGCCCACCTGCTTGCCGCGGTACACGTCGAACAGGCGCACGGCGGTCACATATTTGCAGGCGCCGCGGATGATCTTTTCCACGTCCGCACACACAACGCTCTCTTCGGCGACCAGCGCGAGGTCGCGCTCCACCTCGGGGAATTTGGGCAGCGGCACATATCTGACGGGCGCGCCCAGGCTGCCTTCGAGCGCGGCGTAGTCGAGTTCGCCCAGGTACACGGGCACTTCGACCGCCAGTTCTTCGGCGATGTCCGGCGCCAGTTCGCCTAAGTAGCCGACGCATTTTTCCCCGCAGAACACTTCCGCCGTTTTGCCGGGGTGCAGGTACGGCCTTTGGGCGGGCGCATAGGAAAATTGCAGGCCGAACGCCGCCGCAAACGCCTCGAACGCGCCCTTGGCGGAGAAGAAATCTTCACCCGGCCCGTACACACCCGCGCACAGCGTTTTGCGCTCTTCGGGCATATTTTCCGGCGGGAGTTCTTTGGCGAGATAAATATTGGCCAGTTCGTACAGGCGCGCCGCCTTGTTGCCGCGGCGGATGTTGCGCACCAGCGTATCCAGCATGGACGGCGCGAGCGTGGTGCGCATCAGGCTCATGTCTTCGCCGATGGGGTTTTTGATGCGGATCGCCTTTTCCGCCTTCCCGTCCAGACGCAAGAGCGCGTAGTCTTTGGGGGAAATGAACGAATAGGTGATGATCTCGCTGTAATCCTGCATGCGCATGGCGCGGCCAGCCTCGTTTTCGGCGCGCTGCGCGGCCGTAAGTCCGCCGCCCGTGACCTGCGCGCTCTGCAAGAACGTGCCCGCGATATGATCGTAGCCGTACATACGGATGACCTCTTCGGCGAGGTCGGGATACCCCTCCACGTCCTCGCGGTACGCGGGCGCGGTGACGGTGAGTTCGTCCCCTTTGGCCGCCACGTTGAAGTTGAGGCGGGTGAGGATATCGCGTATCTCCGCCTTGGGCACCTCGATGCCCAACAGCGCGTTGATCTGCGAAACGCTCGTTTTGACCACCGTCGGCTGGGTTTCGCTCTCGCCGATGTCGAAACGGTCGCGCGCGATCTTGCCGCAGCCCAGTTCCTCGATGAGGTGCAGGGCGCGGTTGATGGCGATGCCCGTGGTATAGGCATCTACGCCCTTTTCAAAGCGGGCGGAAGAATCGCTCTTCTGCCCCAGCGCGCGCGAGGTGCGGCGGACGTTGGCGCGCTCGAATTTGGCGCTCTCGAACAGCAGTTCGTCGGTGGTTTCGCCGATGCCGCTGTTCAAACCGCCCATTACCCCCGCCAATGCGACGGGTTTGGCGCCGTCGGCGATCACGAGGTTTTCGGGATGCAGTGTAAATTCCTTTTCGTCGAGCGTGGTGATCTTTTCGCCCTCTGCCGCCCTGCGCACGCAGATCTTGTTCTGCGCGATTTTGGAAAGGTCGAACGCGTGCATGGGCTGGCCCAGTTCGAGCAGGATGAAGTTGGTGATGTCCACGACGTTGCTGATCGAGCGCAGGCCGCACAGCGCCAGGCGGCGGCGCATCCACAGCGGCGATTGTTCGATTTTCAACTCGCGCACATAGTGGGCGATGTAGCGCGGGCAGAGGTCGGGCGCCTCGACGGACACGTTCACGCGCTCGCTCGTGCTGAAATTATCGGGCGTGTACGTGAGGTCGAGGGGTGCGAGCGGCTTTTTGAGCACCGCCGCGACCTCGCGCGCGATGCCGTACACGCTCTGGCAGTCGGGCCGGTTGGCGGTGACGGAAATATCGAAAATGTAATCGTCCAGCCCCACGATGCCGCGGATGTCGGCGCCGAGCGGCGTTTCGGGCGGCAGGATGAGGATGCCGTTTACGTCGGCGCCGTCGTACCAATCGCCGTTGATGCCCAGTTCCTCGCCCGAGCACAGCATGCCGCACGATTCTACGCCGCGCAGTTTTCCCTTTTTGATCCTGACGCCGCCGTGCAGCGAAGAGCCGTCGAGCGCAACAGGCACCACGTCCCCTTCCGACACGTTCCCCGCGCCCGTTACGATCTGAATATCGCGGCCGTACTCGCCGCAGTCGAGTTTGCAGACGCGGAGTTTATCCGCATCCGGGTGTTTTTCGATGTGCGTGATGCGGCCGGTAACGCAGCGGTCGATCTCGGCGCCGCAATAGATGAGTTCTTCCACCTCGAACCCGCAGGAAAAGAGTTTTTCGGTAAGTTCCTGCGCGCTGACGTCTATATCCACATAATCTTTGAGCCAACTGAAAGGTACTTTCATATTACACTCTTCCTCCGTTTCCGAACTGTTTCAAAAAGCGCACGTCGCCCTCGAAGAGCAGGCGGATGTCGCCGATGCCGTATTTGATCATGGCGATGCGTTCCAGGCCGATGCCGAAGGCAAAGCCGGTGTATTCGTCGGGATCGATGCCGCAGTTTTCCAGCACGCGGCGGTTGACCATGCCCGCGCCGAGCACCTCGATCCAGCCCGTGCCCTTGCAGATGCGGCAGCCCTTGCCCCCGCACGCAGAGCAGGAGAGATCGACCTCCACGCTCGGTTCCGTGAACGGGAAGTACGACGGCCGCAGGCGCGTTTTCGTTTCCGAAGAGAACATACGGCGGGCGAACTCGTCGAGCATACCTTTGAGGTCGTTGAGCGTCACGTTTTTATCCACGACCAACCCTTCCATCTGGTGGAACATGGGCGAGTGCGTCGCATCCGAATCGGAGCGGTACACGCGGCCGGGGCTCAAAACTTTGATGGGCGGCTTGCGGTTTTCCATGACGCGGATCTGCCCCGAGGACGTCTGCGAGCGCAGCAGAAATTCTTTGGTAACGAAAAAGGTATCCTGCATGTCGCGCGCGGGATGGTCGGCGGGAATGTTCAGCGCCTGGAAGTTATAATAATCGCGCTCGATCTCCGGGCCTTCGAACACGTCGAACCCCATGCCCGAAAAGATGTCGATCAGTTCGTTTTTTACCAGCGTGACGGGATGAATGCTGCCCGTGCCGGCAAACCGCGCGGGCATGGTCACGTCCAGCCGTTCGCTGGAATACTTTTTTTCCAGTTCGCGTTTTTTGAGTTCCTGTTCGAGGGAATCGAAGTTCTCCTCTGCCCAGCGGCGGAGATCGCTCAACAGTTTGCCCACTTCCGGCCGCTCTTCGGGCGCGACGTCGCGCATTCCCTTGGAAAGCGCGGAAATTTTGCCCGTTTTGCCGAGGTGCTCCATTTTGTACGCGAACAGCCCCTCGCGCTTGAGCGCGGGATCTGCGCCCGCCTGCCCGAGCCACTGTTCGATCTCTCTGCGTATGCTTTCGATCTGCTCTTTCATACATCCTCCGTTTTTTCCGAAAAATAAAAGCGCCCCGTGATTGCTCACAGGGCGCCGAAATAGCGCGGTACCACCTATGTTCGCGGAAAAACTTCCGCCTCGTTCCCGCTTAACGCGCGGCGCACGCCCTCCCATACTCTGAAAATTTCCGGGCGGGGGCTGTTGGAGTGAATACCGCCCGCACGCCCCGAAAAACCTTGCAGCCGGTGAGTTTTTCTCTCTTGGGAGCGTTTTTGCGCGCGTCTGTCTCCGTCGTCGCCTTTTCTATAATCATAATGCAAACGGCGGAAAAAGTCAACTGTTTTTTAGCGCTTTTTGCCGCGCGCAAAAAATACGTGCGGTTCTTGCGCGCCGAAATAAAATCACGAGCCGCAAAAAATTGCCGGCGCGGTTCTATGGGCAACGAAACGAATTTATAAGTTACTTTACAAGCCGCCGCCCTGCAAATACACGTCGGGGATCTCCCCCACGATGATGCTTTCGCACACGAGCACGGGCGTTTGCGCCGAAAGTTCGCGCGTGCCGGAGGGCAGTACGATGCTTACCTGCGCCGAAACGCGCAGATACAGCGAGTGCAGCGTTTGGTTGATGCCCGCCGAGCGGAAATCGGACACCAGATCGCACGAGGCGCTGCCCACGGGAAGGGTGCGGAACGTGACCTTCGGCCCGAACCCCGCGAGCAGTTCGATGCCCGTAAACGCACCCGCGGGCACTTTGATGCCCTGCGCGCACACTTCGTTCAGTTTCGTTGCCGCCAGAGAGACCGTTTGCCGCGCCGCGAGGTTTACCGCCTGCGCGTCCACCTCGATCGACTGCACGTTGCCGGCGCCGTCGCGCGTGATGAAAACCAGTTCGTCGTAAGAAACGCCGTTCCACTGCAGCGCCTGCATCGCCGCCTCGTTGAGCGCCGAAACCGCGCGCGACTGCACCGTTGCCTCGCTGAGTTCCCACAAAAGCCCCGCCACGCGGCTTTGAAAATAGACGATGACGCCGACGACGGCGGCGAGCACGGCCGCCAGCACGACGTATTTTTTGATTTTAACGGGGCGGCGGTAACGCTTGTAGCGGTAAGTGCCCTCGTAACCGTAATTCGCCATGCCGCATTGTATGCGTCATATTTAAAAAATATTACCCGGGTTTACAAAAAGGAACTTCGCGCAAATAGAGAGCGCTTAGGCAAAAGCATGGTTTTGCCTAAGCGCAGTAAATTATTTCAGTTCACGAAAATTCGTGAAAAGAGTTTGCGGAAATTTTGCAAAAAAAATTTTGGGCAGGGAGTTATTTCGGTTTATAATAAATTTTCCGTGAACATTTTCACGAAATTTTACGAAAAGAGTTCGTAAAATTTCCGTGATTTTTAGGAAAAACCCAACGTTCGCCGCCGCTTTGAAAAAGGGGCGGCTCTGCGTTCGGTTTTTCCTCTGCCGCGTTATTTTGAGTAGCTCTCCATTATAGAAAACGCGGCATTCACCTTTTCCGCCAGAGGCCGCTCATCGCGGCAAATCGGGGGCTTGTTCCGCAAAGCGTGGTTTGCGGAAACGCAGTAATTATTTTATATTTGCTCTGCGTTCTGACCGTTTCCCGTCAAATTTATTATAACTCCCGTTTTTGCGGAATTTATCGATACCCGCCATATTCTTTTTCGGCGGCTATGCTTGACAATTTTTATTTGCCGCGGCGAAATATTCTTCCGCCTGCGAACGCATCAGTTCTTTTACGTTTTGCCCCGCGCGCCAGGCCTGCGTCCACTCCACCGTTTTTTGCACCGCCGTGCGCACATCCCAAACGGAGCGGATGCCGAAAACCTCTTTGATTTTTGTGTTATCCAAAAGCAGCCGCTGTGCCTCGT
>CALVHW010000079.1 GCA_944328905.1 uncultured Clostridia bacterium
CTCATCGGTAATGACAAGAAGGGGCGGACATACATCGACTACAAGAGACCCGACTTCAGAGACCGCATCAACGAGATCGTGGAACTCGCCGAAAAATCGAATAAATAAAGCAAAGAACTTTTGCGCAACAGGGGAGTCCCGCCGGCCACGGCGGGACTTTTTTCGCGCAAACCGGGCGGGGCGGCGGGGGCGAGCAATGCAAACCGTGCGGGGCGACGCGGGTGTGAAAGGCAAACGGACGGCCGTGATTTTCGCGTTTTTCGTCCGTTTCCGCAAATGAAAAAAACGAACATTTTTCCGCCGGCCGCCGCCTTTCGTTTGCCGGCGCGGGCAATCCGCAAAAACCGCCGTAAAACGCCGCATTCGGTGAACGTTTCGCTAAAATACAGTAAAAATACAGAAAAATCGCGGAAAATTGCGCCTTTTCGTAGCGAAACGTTGTCATAAGTGAACGTTATTTGAGTGAATTCACCAGAAAATAGGGAAAAATATTATACATTCTAACAATTTTTTTGAAAATAAGTATTGACAGAGCGCCGATTGTATGTTATCATTGAAATGGAAACTGTAAGCGGGCAGCGCCGGGGCTGAAAGATTCGTCATGCAAAAGCCGCACCGTGCTTTTGCGGAATGCTCCGGCGCCGTTCTTTTCGGTTCGCCGAAACACAATTTATTTAAGGAGGATGTGTATGAAGGCTATCTGGGGCAAAGTTACGGCAATCGTCATCGCCGCAGCCCTGGCGGGAATGCTGGTCTTTTCGTACGTCTCCGCGATCACGAATTACGATTTCACCGTATTCATCTTCGCGGGCGCGGCCGACCAGATCACCAACCGCCAGCTCATCGACGCCTGGAAAGAACAGTACGTCGAACAGTACGGCGACGAGCTCGGCATCACCGATATCAACGTCGGCATTTCTTTCCAGAGCGATACCAACCTGTACTTTTCGCAGGTACAGCGCGAGATCGCCTCGGGCAAGGCGGACGACATCTTTTACGTTTCGCCGAAATATGTAAAATCGTTCGCGCTCAACGATGCCGTTTTAGATTTAACCGACTACGTCGACTGGAATAAATACGATCCCAACGGCGTATGGAGTCAGGCGGTGGGCGCGTATGCGTATGTTCTTCCCACCGAAGACAATCCCAGCGGCTCGATCGGCGATCCCGTCACCTATGTGGGCGATCCCGGCGCCAGCGGGCACGAAGGGAGTTTTCAGACGGCGGACGGCAGAACGGCGGGCGTTTACGCGCTGCCCAAAGACTTTTCGTCGTTCGGTCTCGCCTACAACCGCAATTTCTTTACGGGCGATGAAGATGCGGCCGACGCCGAAGAGGGCGGCCTGCGCTATGCCTATACCCACACGCAGGATACGGGCGGCGCCGTCTATTACATCGACGCAAACGGCAACGAAACGGGCGCGGCGAACATCGTAAACATCGGCCGCACCGTGCGCTACTATCCTTTCAATTATTATAAATATGCAACGTTTTCGGCTGCCCTCGCGGCGGGCGATCCCGTCGCGGCGGCCGCCGATTCCGTCGGCGGCTACGACGTAACGCTTACCGGCTGGCCGGGCGAAACGTACATCCGTACGGGCGTTACCGACAATCCGAATACCACCTACGACGACCGCATCGGCTATGTCACGTACACCTATGCGGAATACGGCGCCATGGCGTGGGCGGTCGGCTACTATGCCTCCCGTTACGACGAGGTGAACGGCTCGCACCAGCTCATGACCTGGCTCAACGACGAGGATAACAAAGCCCTCGCCGTCGACTACGTGTACGGCAACGACCAGTACGAAGGCCCGCTGTACCTCACCGCCTGGCTGCTCGGCAACGGCGTAGACATCATCAACAAAGATTACACCTCCGTCACCGCGCCCGAAGGGCAGGAGGCGACCAGCGATTACGGCATCAACTCGGATAAGTTCAAAGAGGCGTATGCGGCCTTCCTCGCCTTCGGTTCCGACTGGAACGCCAACTCGTTTTACAGCGGCTCGGGCGAAAGCGCCGAAACGATCGGCGGCTGGGCCACGTTCAACGGCGGGCGCTGCATCTTCTACGGCTGCGGCACCTGGGACTTTGCCACTTTCAACTCCACCGACCAGAGCGTGCTCGCCGTCGGCATCATGCCCGAACCGGTCTCCGAGAGTTATTCTCCCTACGCGCGCATTAAAGACGCGAACTACCAATCCAAGACCTACGGCACCGCGCCCGTCACCGAAACCATGACGGACGAAGAGCGTTTCGCGGCGCAGGAAGCCCGGCAGGAATCCTGGGCTGCCCGCCTCGATACCGTCGGCTACGGCGTCAACGCGGCCGTGCTCGACCGCTACACCGGCAAAGAGGCGTGGAAGGTAGATGCCTGCGCCGACCTTTGCGCCTACCTCACCCTCGATTACGAGATGCAGCGCGCCATGACCTATTCCGGTTCGCAGCTCACGTCGTTCGTCGACCAGGGCGTCTCTTACCTGTATTACCGGGGCGGCGCGCCCGACGGCATTTACAGCGACGAAACCGCCGCCGAATACAACTTCGACTATATGATCACGCCGGACGGCAACAAAGAGGGCACTCTGCAGGTTACGGCGGGCGAACTCAAACGGGCGGGTGTGGCCGCGCAGTTCGGCGCGCAGAACGCTGCCGACAGCGACACCTTTACCCTCGAAACGCAGGATGCGGCCCTGATCGGCCTCGACCAGAACAGGCGCGATTCGCAGATATGGACGTACGCCACCGCCGTGGCCGCCAAACTGTTCGCCGATCACCAGCAGGGCGGGTATTCGACCATTGCAGACTATATTACCCGCAACTTCCCGTCGATGGTTCCCTATCTGAATCCTTACTTCACCGGTTCGGGTTCGAGCCTGAACGACGTGAACTCCCTCGCTTACGCCTTCAAGTGCCTCAACCTGATCGCGCTCAATTACGAAGACCGCAACTTGCAGCTGCGCATGGCGAGCGGCACCAACGGCGCGCTCGATTCGTGTATGTACACTTACAACTCGGAGTGGATCGACGAATTCGGCGCCACCAAGGGTTACACGCTCATCGCCTATAAAACGGCTTCGTGGGAGGGCGCCTGGACGCGCATGAGTTTCGGAGCCTTGCCCGAAACGCCCACACAGCCCATCGCGGCGGGCAAGGCAGACGGCAGCGGCTGGTCGGGCAATTTCTACACGCCCGCAAACTTCTGCGAATGGATCGTGCGCCGCTCGCAGGCGCGGCTGGATATCGCCGTCGATCGCGAAAACGAGATCATCAACCTGCAAACGGTTTCGTAAGATAGGGAGGAACAGAATATGGATAACAGAAACGTATCGCTTCCGCAGGACGCGGCGGCCGTGCAGGCAACAGAGTTTGCCGCGCCGCCCGTCGCACGGAAAAAACGCATCAACCGCGCCAAATTGCAGGAGAACATCTGGGGTTGGATATTCGTTTCCGCCCTGTTTATAGGCACTACGGTATTCACATACGTCGCGCTGGTGCTCTCCGTATGGATCTCTCTCACCAATTACGACGCCTTCATCATGACCACTTTCTGGGAAGGCCTCGGCACCCTTCATCCCGAAGGCGCCTTTTACTGGTATAAGTTCATGTTCTCGGCCGAAGGCCCCTTCGGCGTCGCCGGCGAATCGGCGGACTTCTGGGGCACGCTGGGCACTACCTGCTTCTACCTGATCGGTATCCCCATCGGCATGGTGCTCTCGCTCGGCATCGCCGTGCTGATGACGCGCGATATCAAGGGTTCCGGCGTATTCCGCGTCATCTATTACATCCCCACGGTCGCATCCACGGTGTCCATCGCCATCATGTGGACGAACCTGTTCGGCAGCAATGGTTTCATCACCCAGCTGCTGGGCGTCAACTTCATCACGGGCGAGGGGGCAACCTACTGGACGCAGCGCTGGTGCATCATCATTTTAACGGTATGGAAGGGACTCGGCGGCACGGTCGTGCTGTTCGTGGCGGGGCTCAACGGCGTCAATGCCAGCTACCACGAGGCGGCGGAGATCGACGGCGCCAACGCCTGGCAGATATTCTGGCGCATCACCATGCCGCAGCTGTATCCCACCATCTTCTATGTGCTGGTCACGTCGGTCATCGGCGGTATGCAGATCTTTGCCGAGCCCGACCTCGTGTTCAACGGCTACCCCGTCGCGGGCAACCAGGCCACCAACGGCACGCGTTTCAACACTCCGTTCGTCGGGTTTATTTACGGCAACTTTGAACAGGGCGAATGGGCGCACGCGAGCGCGCTCGGCATCGTGCTGGCGGTCATCATCTTCTTGCTCACGCTCATTCAGTTCGGTTTGGATTCGAGGAGGGAAAAGATATGACGTCCGAAAAAGTTATGCAAAAGGCCTCTCCCGAAAACAAGAACGGGTTCACCGCGGCCATGAAGAATTTCTTCCGCCGTTTCGCCGCCGGCTGCCGCACGGCGCTGCGCGTGTTCTGCGGCTGGTTCGGCTTCGGCGTGTTCGGCGGTTTCTCCAACAAGCGCCGCAAAAAAGTATTTTTCGACGTGATCACCTACACGCTGCTCGTCATCGGCGGCATTACGATGATCTATCCCTTCTGGTGGATGTTTGCGGCGTCCCTTTCGGCAGACTATCAGACGCTGCTCAACGTCAAGTTCTGGCCGGAAAACGTCAGCACGCAGTTCGGCCTGTTCTACCACTACGGCAACGCCATCGACCTTCTCAACGCCACCTGGCAAACGGTCACCATCGGCGGCACCGCCTACGCGTTCTGGCGCAGCGTCATCAACACGCTCTTGTATTCGCTGGTGCCCGTCACCATCGGCGTCATGACGAGCGCCGCCGCGGCGTTCGCCTTCGCCAAACTGGATTTCAAGGGCAAGAACTTCGTGTTCTTCTATTGCCTGGCCGCCATCATGGTGCCGTTCCCGTCCATCATGATCGCGCAGTTCTGCGTGTATTCGGCGATCGGCTGGACGGATAACGGCCTCGCGCTCATCATTCCCGGCTGTTTCGGCGCCATCTTAACGGCGTTCTTCATCCGGCAGTACCTCTACGGCCTGCCCACGTCCATTCTCGAAGCGGCGCGCATTGACGGCGCCGGCTACTGGCGGCAGTTCACGTCGTTCGTCATTCCGCTCGCCAAGCCCGCCATCATGGCACAGTTCATTTTGAGTTTCATGGGTTCGTGGAACAACTACCTCGCGCCGCAGGTGTTCATCACCGAGGATATGTGGAAGCCGCTCACGCTGGCGATCGGGCAGTTGGATACCTCCTACGGGTCAGACCGCACCAACGCGCCCGCCGTCATGGCGGCGTCGGTGCTGGCGCTGCTGCCCATCCTCGTGCTGTTCGCCATTTTCCAGAAAACCATCATCGGCTCGATCATGCTCACCGGCTCCAAAGAGTAATTTTATCTGCACCAACACGAGCGCGGCGCCCTTTCGGGCGCCGCGTCTGTCTGTGCTTTTTCGTTCATTGTGCCCGTGTTCGGTCGTGTCCGTCTGCCCTCAATCGGGCGCCGCGTATGTTTCCGTTTGTGCTTTTATACTCTTATACATTATTATATAATATAGTGGTTTTTGCTCGCGTAAGTAAATTGTTTTATCTCCCGCGCAAATCGGGTGAGCTTTTTGAGAAACGCGGTTCTCAAACGCGCAGTAAATTATTTAAGTATTTTTACCATCCTTTCTTATAGAAAACAACTAGGAACCGCGGGCAGAATTTTCCGCCCGCAACAGCAAATGTTTATGAAAGAAAATCTCTATCCCCAAAACCCGCACTTCGCGCCTTTGCAAACCAACCCCGCCGCGCCCTCGCAGTGGGGCATATTCGGCGCGCACGATCCCTCCGTCGCGTACTGCGGCGGCGCATACTATGCCTTTTCCACCGGCACCTACGGCGAAAACGCCTACCAGATCCGCCGCTCGCAAGATCTCATTCACTGGCAGTACGTCGGGCAGGCGTTCCCGCGCGGCATCGCCGCCTCGTTGCCCGAAACCGTAAAACAACTTTCCGCCGTGTACGGCCGTCCGCCCAAAACGGATAACCTCTGGGCGCCCGACGTCGTGCCCGCCGCGGGCGGCGGCTGGTGGCTGTACGGCTGTTACACCGCCGAATTCGGCAACAATTATTCCGTGCTCTTTCTCGCCCGCGCCGACGATATCTGCGGCGAATACAAACACATCGCCGACCTCGTGGTCACGGGCGGCGATTGGGGCAGAACGCCCAACGCCATCGACCCGCAGATCTTCTTCACCCCGCAGGGAAAAATGTACATGACTTACGGCTCCTTTTTCGGCGGCATTCGCCTGCTGGAACTGGACCCCGCCACCGGCCTGCGCAAGGACGGGTTTACGCGCGCGCAGTACGATGCGGGCGAAATTTCCGGCGGCGAATATTTCGGGCGGCCGCTGCTCTCCTCGTCCGATGCCGAGGGCAGCGTCGTGCTGCGCCGCGCCGTGCCCGTCTGCCGCGGCAACGTGTTCGGCGATCTCTCCGCCCTTTCTTGGGAAAGGCGGGAACAATACTTTCTGATGGCGTCCGTCGGCTCGCTCTCGCGCGATTATACCATGCGCGTGTGGCAGAGCGATTCGCCGGACGGCGTGTTCTCTTCGCCCTGCGGCGAGCGCGGCGGCAAAGTGAGCGGCTCGTTCAGCTGGCGGCACGGCCCGGAAGATGCGCGCATCGGCTGCGATTTTTTCGTGCCCGGCCACAACGACCTCTTCGAAACCCCGGCGGGCGACGTGCTCATCGCCTATCACTGCCGCACGCCCTTTCCGTCGGGCAAGGCGGGGGAGAGCGGCCCCTCTCACCATCTCTTTATCGGCCTGTGCGCGTTCAACGCGCGCGGCGAACTGGTCATAAGCCCCAACCGCTACGCGGGCGAGCGCCCCCGCGCCGTCAAAAAAGAAGAAATTTTTTCGTGCGGCGGCAATTACGATTGCGTCGAGTTTTCCGAAAACCCGGCCTGCCTGTACGCCAGGCCCGGGTTTCAGATTTTTCCGGACGGAACGCTTTCCTTCGGCGGGCGAAAAGGCATCTGGCGGCTGTACGGCGAAAACTTTTTTTCCTTCACTTTGGGCGGCGAAACCTGCCACGGCGCAATTCTGCCCGCCTGGATCGAGGCGGAAGGGCGGGGCGGCCTCACGATCACCGCGCGCAGCGAACGCGGTCTGCCGGTCTTTCTCAATCAAAGTTTTTCCGGCTGAAAGCGTTTTTTTGCGCACGCGCCAATGGTTTTATAAATTCTTTCCTTTATTACAGAAAAAAGAAAGGGCGGCAAAGCGCCATATTTAGTGCGGTTAACTCAAAAAAAGCACAATACGTTGTATGTGCCGAAAATCGCCGAAAAAACCCGAAAAAATTTAAAAAAAGTTGAAAAAAACAGTTGACTTTTTATATCCGTTATGGTATTATAAACAAGCTGTCGCGCGGGAAGTGCTTCCGTCAAGATCGCATCGAAAAAAATGTCAAAAAAATTCAAAAAACTATTGAAAAATGTTTGACAAAAGATTTCAGATGTGGTATGATAGATAGGCTTTCGCAAGAGAGCACCGAACGAAGTTCGGTCAAACGCAGATTAAAAATTGAATAGAAGGAAATGAATTAAATATTTTCGCAAGAAAATGTTTGAAAG
>CALVHW010000080.1 GCA_944328905.1 uncultured Clostridia bacterium
ATCTTACCTGCCGCGGATGTCGGTTCGCGTTCGAGCGCAGCGAGAACCTTGCGCCGCAGGCGCAAATTCCCGTCTCCTGCACTCTCTTTTATAAGACGAGCAAGAACATCATCCGCACACAAAGTCAGGCTGATCTATCTTACCTGCCGCAGATGCCGGTTCGCGTTCGAGCGCAGCGAGAACCTTGCGCCGCAGGCGCAAATTCCCGTCTCCTGCTTTCTCTTTTATAATGAGAAAAATCACATCCGCACATGGAGTCAAACGAGCGGCCTGCCCGCTGCGGATGTTGGTTCGCGTTCGAGTGCAGCGAGAAACGCCTTTTAACACCCCATATTTCATGATCTGATACAAAAGCCACCGGCATCGGTGGCTTTTAGTTCATACAAAAAAGGCATCGCCGTGTCGGGCGATGCCTTTTCTATTTTTAACTTTTATGCCTGGATGCTCGAAATATCTTCATAGGCCTTCGGATAAAGCGTAACAACCGTATCGTTGTGCATCTTGGTAAGCACGTCGTTGCTCCTGTCCTCAATGTAACTGCTTACGGTGCTGTTTTTGAAGTTCTGATAGAACAGATATGAGAACGTGCCTTCTTTGAACATATCGCCGGAATTGAAGTTGCCGTAAACATCCTCTCCATTTCCATTGAACGTGAACGTGACATAGATGATGTGCCAGCCGTAATCGGTACCGACAACATAATAGGTGCCTGCACCCTCGCTGATCGCCTGCTGTGCGGCGTACTCAAATTCGGGAACATAACTTGACGCGGCGTCAACTTGCAGCGAATAGCCGTAGTAAGAATTGAGCGCGGCCGTATCCGTCGTATAGGCGAACATCAATTCATTGACAGCCGAAAGTGCCTTGTAAGAAATTTGATCTTTTACCAAAGTATTCGACTTGGAAACATCCGATACACCGCTTACATGGCCTTGATAGTAGATCGTATGGTTGTAAATAGTGCGGTCTGTTGCAGAACTCTTATCAAACTTGTCAGGCGTAACGGAGAAGAAAGCCTGTCCGTCTGAGCCGTTCCATGAATCGGCAGAACCGTCTGTATACCACCCGTTACCCGTGATATAATTTACAAAACCGGAATCTTCGGACGCTTTGAAATCGTTGGCCACATAATTGATATAGCCTTCCATTTCAGCAATGAAATCATCGATCTTCAATTTATTCGGCGCGAGTTTGTATCCGTCGCCGTCTGTTTTTTCGTCTACTTTGCCGTTGTAAGAAAGACGTCCGGCGTATTTATCGATCAATTCGGGGTTTGAGCCGGTAAAGCTGTCTTCAAAGAAAAGGCGGTTGCTGCGGTTTTCCTGACCAGCGCCGTAATATTCGGTCGCTTCGTAGCTGTAATCTTCGCTGCCGTTGAACCAGGAAGAACGCTGATCGGTCGCTTCGATATCCTCATACAGAGCGTTACGCGCCGCATAATACTCAGCCGAAGTTTCCCCGTATTTTCCCTTCAGTTCATCCAGCCGCAAAGACTGTTTTGCGCTGAACGGCAACAAGATGTTGTATACAAAGCCATACGTTTCGCCCGCAGGGCTGTACAGAATAAACGACGTATCCGACATACTGTCCATCGTGGTCGTGAACGTGCTGAAATCGGAATTCTTCTGCTGTTCAAGCAACTCATCGTAATGACGGCCGGCCATGGCGGCATCGATGCGGGAAGACATATTCAGCGCCACAGAGGCGGAAAATTTAGTGATGAGCATCTGTTCGAGCTGGGTTTTCAGCTCCATATCGAAATAATCGAGCCCGGTGATGTCGGTGATGTTTTCGCCCTCTCCGATAAGATAGTTGGCGCGCAACGCGTTGATAAACCGGAGATAAGCGCGCTTGCGCGTGACCGAGGTGGAACCGGTAACTTTTTCGTATTCGCCGCAGTCGCTCACATTGTTGATACCGGTATAGATAGCGTAATCGAGCGAACCGTCTGCCTGGGTAGGATAGTATCCGTCGCCGCGGCTGTTTGCGCCGGTAGGCGTCGTGCGATCGGTCGTCGAAGAAGAACTGTCGCCGCTATCTGCTGCAATGATCTCCTCTTCATAAGAGTCGATGGAACTATTGATCGAATTCATAACAGTATATGTGGCATACTGCACTTCCGCATCGGTAAGCAGATACTTATATCCTTCGATCGCCTTTTCGTCAGCAGTGCCGTCGACATTCATCGCGGCCAGATATCCCTCGACCGTAAGGTCTTCACCGTCCATGACCATCTCGTTGGAATTATCAACTTTGGTATAGCCGCCGTCGACCGTAATGCTGTCTTTGTCGACGCGAACCTTCCCTTCGTTCAGATAATACACGACGGCGAACTGGGTAAGAATTTTGCGTTCCACGAGTACGTTCATGATCTCGCTCACTGCTTCGGCATAAGAAGAACCCTGCGAGATATAATTATAACCGTAACTCAGGAAATAAGCGATCAGATCGCGCTTATAAATACTATCGGTCGATGTAATGCTGTCAAGATTTTCAGCCGAAAGACTGAGCTCTTTGGCACCGAGCAAATCGAAGGCTTCGTTCAAAGACTCTGCATCGCGCGCGATATTGACTTCCGCGACAACCTGATTCATGTCCCTCTCGTTGTCCGTGGTGATCAGTTCGCACCCTGCGAGCAGCGTGAACAACAGGATCACCGCCAACAGGGATGCAATGATTTTGCTGACTTTTCTTTTCATAGAATCCGCTCCGGTTCTTAAATAATCGCAATATAATTTATTATACCTTATTTTCCGCGGAAAAGCAATCGTATTTTATGAAAAACGCGTTAAAAAAACGAAAAATTCGTTTACTTTTGCGTCTGCGGAAAATTTTCGGCGTATTTGAGAAATTTCGTCATCTGCAACATCACTTTTTGGGCGCTCTTTTCGCCGGAAAATTCGATCGCCGGGCAGCGCGACATTTCTAAATGCACGACCGAAGCAAAGCGATCGAGAGCGGCGGCCAGCCGTTCATCGGCCAAACTGTTCACGGACGGAAGTTCAAGCCTGCCGCCCTTGCCGCTGACGGCAATCTTGCGGACGTTGAATTTTGCCGCATACGATTTCAGTACGGCGATCACGAGCAGGTTGAGCACTTCCGGCGGCAACTTCCCGTAAATCTCTTCCAAAGAAAGGCACACACGCTTGTAATCGTCGACACTGCGTATCTCGGCGATCTGCTTGTAGCAGTCCAGCCGCGAGGCGCTCGCTTCGATATAGTGTTCTGGAATAAAGGCATCCGCCTTGATGTCGAGATCGGCAACCGTCTGTTCCTCGCCGGTAAGCTCCTCCTTGAGAAGTTTGGAATACAATTCGTAGCCGACTTTATCCATATGGCCGTGCTGTTCGCGCCCAAGCACGTTGCCCGCGCCGCGGATTTCCAGGTCACGCATGGCGATCTTAAATCCGGAACCGAGTTCGGTAAATTCCATAATGGCTTGCAGGCGCTTTGCCGCCGTTTCCGTCATTACCTTTTCGGGTTTGAAAGTGAAATAAGCGTGCGCAAGCACGGAGCCGCGCCCCACTCTGCCGCGCAGCTGGTACAGCTGTGAGATGCCGAGGCGGTCGGCATCGATGACGATAAGCGTGTTCGCCTTGGGAAGGTCGATGCCGTTTTCGATGATCGTGGTGGATACAAGTATGTTCGTTTCTCCACCGTAAAACCCCATGATACCGTTTTCCAGCACGTTCTTATCCATTTTTCCGTGCGCGACGCAAATTTTGCCCTCCGGCACGATCTGGCCGATTTTTGCCGCAAAACTGTAAATGCTTTCGACGCGGTTGTACAAGATGAACACCTGCCCGCCGCGCGCCAGTTCGCGCACGCAGGCATCGCGGATGAGCGTTTCCGTTTCCTCCACCACATACGTCTGCACGGGCAGGCGGCTGGACGGCGGCGTGTCGATGGTACTGATGTCGCGGATACCCGAAAGCGACATATGCAGTGTGCGCGGAATGGGCGTTGCCGTCATCGTGAGACAGTCTATGTTCGTTTTGATGTTTTTAATCTTTTCTTTATGTTCAACGCCAAACCGCTGCTCTTCGTCGAGAATCAGCAGCCCCAGGTCGCGGAATTTCACGTCTTCGGAAAGCAGGCGGTGCGTGCCTACGATCAGGTCAATCTCCCCTTTCGCCAGTTTTTGCAGAATTTCTTCCTGTTCGCGCGGTGTTTTGAAACGGTTGAGCACCTCGACCTTGACGCCGAACTGCGAAAACCGCGCCGTCGCCGTTTCGAAGTGCTGGCGGCAGAGAATGGTGTTCGGGCACATCAGCGCCGCCTGTTTTCCGTTGAGAATGCACAGGTAGGCGGCACGGAAAGCAACTTCCGTTTTGCCGTAGCCGACGTCGCCGCAAAGCAGGCGGTCCATCACCTTTTCCGAGCACATATCCGCGAGAATCTCGTCGACGGAGACGCGCTGGTCGGGTGTATCTTCGTATTCGAATGCCGACTCGAATTCTTCCATTTCCTCCGTGAACGGAGCAAAGGCAAAACCGCGCTTTTCGGCGCGTTCGGCATACAGTTTTTTCAGGTCGAACGCCATCTCTTTGAGCGAGGCACGCACGCGCTGCTTGACCTTTTCGAACTCGGCGCCGCCGATCTTCGAAAGCGCGGGCGTCTCTTCGCCCATGTAGCGCGACAGAATGTCCATCTGTTCGACGGGCACATACAGCACGTCGCCGCCGCGGTATTCGAGGGCGATGTACTCTTTTGTACCGTCGCTCGTTTCGATCATTTTGGTGCCGGTGATGCGGCCGATGCCGTGCGTTTCGTGCACGGCGTAATCGCCCACCTCCGGCGAGGTGAACATATCGTTGCGCTTGCGGCGGATGCGCTTTCTGACGGCAGATTTCGTATAGATATCGCCCGTGCCGATCACGGCGAGTTTCTGCTCATGCAGCAAGATACCGTGTTCAAGCTCGGTTTCTGTAACGGCAACGCCTTTGAGCTGAGAGAGCGAGGCGGGCTCCCCGGCCGCGGCGATGCCCTCTTCCCCCAAAAATTCGCGCATTTTTTCCGCACGGGAAGAAGAGCCGCAGAAGATCAGAACGCGGTATCCGTTCATGCGCCAACTCTTAATATCGCCGGCGAGGTTGGCAAAACTGTTCAGGTAACGGCCGACGGGCGCCGACCGCAGGTTGTACACGCGCAGCGGTTCGAAAAAATAGGTGCGGGACGCAAACGTCTGCAAAGCGGAAACGCGCAGACTTTCAAACAGCGCCATGAACCTCTCTTTCTCCATATATTGACCGCGGCTGAACGCAAACACTTCGCCGCCTCTGCGCAGCTGCGCATAGCGTTCGGCGTGCTCTTTGTACAGGGCGTCCATGCGGTCGTAAATGAGTTTGCTCTCGTCGAACAGATAGAGCACATCGCCGATGAACGTGCGGAAATCGACGGCATTTTTCAGCAGCGGCATCAGATACGATGCGCCGGGCACGCTGCCGCCCGCATCCAGTTTGGCAAACAGTTCGCCCGCGATCGTTTGGGCGCGTTCATATGCCTTTGCGTCTTTGAACGACGGCAATTCGGCGTACACGGCATCGCGCAGGGCGGGAATTTCCTCTTTATCAATAATAACATCCGTGGCGGCGACGATTTCGGCGCTCTTGACCAATGGCAGGCGCTCGCCCGTCACAAAACGGTACGGTTTGATCTTTTCCACCGTATCGCCGAAAAAATCGATGCGGAGCGGATCCTCACTGTTGATCGGATATATGTCGAGGATATCCCCGTGCAGTGCAAATTTGCCCTTGCCGTCCACTTCCGCCGTGCGCACATATCCCATACCCACGAGCAGAGCGGGAACGGACATAAAGTCTATATCCTGCCCCTCGCGGAAGGTAAGAACGGGGACTTCGCGCGGAAACAACTGCATCAGGCTCTCCACATCGCAGACGGTAAAGCGGCAGCCCTTCCGGATACGGTAAAGCGCGTTCATGCGGCGGAACACCGCGTCTTTGGAAACGGCGTCTTTGTACAGCAGCACTTCGTCTTTGGCGCATAAAAGTGCCGGCTCTTCTCCGGAAAAGCCGGCTATTTCCGCCGCGAGGCGCGCGGCGGACGGGGCGCTGTCGCATATGCAGACGGTGCGCCCGGACGCACACGCCGCCGCTATGAGCGCTTTATGAGGCTGCGAAACGCCGAAAACCGCCGTCGGTGTACCGAGGCGGAAATCGTTTTCAAGGTCGGGATATTCGGCGCCGAGATCGCGCGCGTTAAAAAAAGAATCTGCCATACAAAATTATAATTGATACCCTCCCCGGGAAATCACATATATGCTTTACCGAAGGGGAAAAGCCGAACCGGATACGTAAATTATTTTCCGTTGAATTCGGTCATAACCTGTCCGATCTCTTTGCCGCGCGCAAATTCGATGGCGGCATCGGCCGCCGCGCCGCAGGCCTCGGCAAACAGCGGATAATCTTCCTTACGGATCCCTGCGAGCACATAATTGATGATCGGAATATTCACCTCTTGGTCGCGGATGCCGATGCGGATGCGGGCAAAATCCGTCCAGCCCGTCTCCGCGATGACGCTGCGCATACCGTTGTGCGTGCCCGCGCTGCCCGAGGCGCGGATGCGCAGTTTGCCCTTGGGCAGGTCGTAATCGTCGTAGATCACGAGCAGGTTTTCAGGGCCGATCTTATATTTGGAGCACAGTTGCTTGACCGCACGGCCGCTCGCGTTCATGTACGTTACCGGCCGCGCAATGATCACCTTATCGCCTCCGACGAACGCTTCCGCCACCGACGCTTCGCACTCCTTTTTTTTGAATTTCACACCCAGCTTTTCCGCCATGTCGCCGACGGCGAGAAAACCGAGGTTATGAAAAGTTGTTTCGTATTTTTTTTCGGGATTTCCGAGTCCTACGACCAGATACATACGGCCTCCGTTTATAACGTGCGAACGCCGCGTTTTCGAAAAAACGCGGCAAAAGCAAACTGTTCAGATTAAATGGAAACAAAATTTTGCGCAAGGAGAAAACTGTTAATAATCTCTCTCGTAAGGAAAATTGCATTTTCCGCCTTGCACCTATTGCCGGAACCCCGGTTTTCTTAAGGGTGAAGTCGCGCAATTCAATGAGATTTTAGTCGTAAATCTTCGACATCGGCTTATCGAGATACACGTTCTCGATCGCCGCCGCAAAAATGTCTGCCACCGAAATGACGGTGATCTTATCGAGTTTCTTTTCGGGCGGGAGGTCGATCGTGTTGAGAATCGCCAGTTCTTTGATAGGCGATTTTTCCAGGCGCTCCATGGCAGGCCCGGAGAATACGGCGTGCGTGCAGGCCGCATATACTTCTTTGGCGCCGTGATCCATGAGCGCCTGCGCGCCCTGGCAGATCGTGCCGGCGGTATCGATCATGTCGTCGACCATCAGGCACTTTTTGCCCTCGATGTCGCCGATGATGTTCATGACCTCCATCACGTTGGCTTTGGGACGGCGCTTATCGATGATCGCCATCTGGCAGTTCAGTTTCATGGCGACGTT
>CALVHW010000081.1 GCA_944328905.1 uncultured Clostridia bacterium
AAGATCGCACAGGACACCGTATCTTTGGAAACGCCGATCGGCGAGGAAGAAGACTCGCATCTGGCCGACTTTATCGTCGACGACCGCGCGATGACGCCGGGCGAAACGGTGGAGGCGACCATGCGCAAAGAGCAGCTTCTGGAAGTGCTCAATACGCTCACCCCGCGCGAAGAGAAAGTGCTGCGGCTGCGCTACGGCATCGACGACGGAAAAATACGCACGCTCGAAGAGGTGGGCAAGGAGTTTAACGTTACGCGTGAGCGCATCCGCCAGATCGAGGCGAAGGCGCTGCGCAAACTCCGTCACCCTTCGCGCAGCAAAAAACTCAAAGCCTTTACGCAGGAGTCAAAGGAAAGTTGACGCCCGCCACGAACGAAAATAATCGTTCCTGCCGGTCAGGCAGAAGCGGAGGACAGTAAAAATGAGTACATCCGAAGAAAAACTGAACGAGATACTCAGCCAGATCGTGGCGGAATATCGGCAGAAAGGCAGTATTTCCACCGATACACTCTGCGACATTCTCGAAAAGATCGACGCGGGCGCCGAACAGATCGATTATATTTATAAATGTATATCCGAAGCCGGCATTCAGATCGTCGACGAATCCGAGCGCGACCGCGAATTGTTCGAACAGGCCCTCAAAGACGTCGGTCTGGACGATCCCGTCAAAATGTACCTCAAAGACATCGGCCAGGTGCCGCTGCTCTCTGCCGACGAAGAGATCGAACTGGCGCAGCGTATGTTGGCCGGCGATGAGGCGGCAAAAAAGCGGCTTTCGGAAGCCAACCTGCGCCTGGTGGTATCCATTGCCAAGCGGTACGTGGGGCGGGGACTGCTGTTTTTAGACCTCATTCAGGAGGGCAACCTCGGCCTGATGAAGGCGGTGGAAAAATTCGATTACCAGAAAGGTTTCAAATTTTCCACCTACGCCACCTGGTGGATCCGTCAGTCCATTACCCGCGCCATTGCCGACCAGGCGCGCACCATCCGCATCCCCGTGCATATGGTGGAGACCATTCACCGCCTCACGCGCGCTTCGCGGCTGCTGCTGCAACAGCTGGGCAGGGAGCCGACGCCCGAGGAACTTGCCGAAGAGATGGGGGTGCCCGTGGAACGCGTGCGCGAGATCCAGCGCATCGCGCAGGATCCCGTGTCTTTGGAAACGCCCGTAGGCGAGGAGGACGATTCGCACCTGGGCGACTTTATCGAGGACGAGCACGCAGACGCGCCCTCTGACCATGCCGCCGCAACGGTTCTGAAAGAACAGATACTCGGCGTGCTGGATACGCTTACCCCGCGCGAAGAGAAGGTGCTGCGGCTGCGCTACGGCATCGACGACGGCAAACTGCGCACGCTCGAAGAGGTGGGCAAAGAGTTCAACGTGACGCGCGAGCGCATCCGCCAGATCGAAGCGAAGGCGCTGCGCAAACTCCGCCACCCTTCGCGCAGCAAAAAACTCAAAGATTTTCTCGAATGAAAACAAAACTGACCAAACGCCTGCGCATCCTGTGCGGCGAAATACCGGTATGCGATATTTTTGCCGACGTCGGCTGCGACCACGGCTACTGCACGCAGTACACATTAGAGCACGGTCTGTGCCGCAAGGCGTACATTTCCGACATCAGCGCCAAGAGCCTGCAAAAGGCGGAAACGCTGCTCGCCCCGTACATCGCGGAGGGGCGTGTGGAGAGCGTTTGCTGTGCGGGGCTGGAAAAAATTCCCCGCGAAGCGGAGGCGGTGATGATCGCCGGCATGGGCGGCGAGGAGATCATATCCATTCTGAAAAACGGTTTTCTGCCGCAAAAACTGCTGTTGCAGCCCATGCAGAACGTGCCCAAAGTGCGCGCGTTTCTGCTGGAAAACGGGTATGCGATCCTGCGCGATTTTACCTTTCAGGACGGTAAATATTACGACGTCCTCTTTGCCGAACGCGGCGGAGCGGGGCGGAAATACGATGCACGTAGTATCGAATTCGGGTACGACAACCTGCATTCGCCCTCCGAAGATTTCCGTTTGAAAGTGGAAGAGGACATAACAAAGTGCCGCGCGCGGCTGGAACGCGCCGGCAAACCGGTACCCGCCGTGGAAGAACGGCTGCGGGTACTTGCGGAGATACGAGATGAAATTGCGAGAGGTGTATGAGCGCATCGACGCGCTCTATCCCAAAAAACTGAGCGACGATTACGTTGCGCAATACGGCGGCCGCGACAACAGCGGCATCCTTATCGATCCGGGGAAGGAAATTTCCGGTGCGGTGTTTTCCCTCGATTTTTCCATGGGTGCGATCGGCTTTGCCAAAGAGCGGGGCGCGAACCTGCTGGTCACGCACCATCCCGCCATCTTTTTCCCCGTCAGCAATATGCGGGCGGATGATCCGCTCGGCGCGCGGCTTCTGGCGGCGGCCGGAAAAGGGATCGGTGTCATATCCATGCACCTCAACCTCGACTGCGCCGCTGGCGGCATCGACGAGAGCCTCGCGCTTGCCGCGGGCGCAAAAGGGGGCGCGCATATCTGCGAACTTTTGGAACAGGGCGCCGGTTACGGCCGCGTCTACGACGTGCCGGAGCAGGCGTTCGGTGACTTTGCCGAACATCTGAAAGGGGAGCTGCGCACGCAGCGCGCCTTTTTGTACGGCGATCCTGCCGAGCCCGTGCGGCGGGCGGCGTCGTTCTGCGGGGCGGGCGTGGACGGAAGTACTGTGCGCCGTGCGCGCGAAGCGGGAGCGGACGTGCTGATCTCGGCGGACATCAAACACAACTTCATCTTCGACGCCTGCGAGGCGGGGCTGAAGGTGATACAGCTTACGCATTATGCGAGCGAAAATTACGGATTTAAAAAAATATATCAGCAAATCGGCGAAAGGCTGGGTGTTCCCTGTGAATTCTGGGAAGACGCTTTTCTGCTGTAAAGGGAGGTCAATCATGATAGAAGAATTGCTCAGGTACCAGGAAGAGGACGGGAAGCTCCGTGCGGTCGAACAGGAGATCGCCGCCACAGACGAGCGGAAAAAGTATATGGCGGCGCGCAAGTTTATGGATAAGGCGCCCGAAAAACTCGATGCGCTCGAGGCGAAAGCGGTGGAGCTGAGGCATATGTTCGATCTTCTTACCAAAAAGTACGAAGAGCTTGCGGATACGCTCAAAGACTATGAAAATCTCGACGAGATGATCGGCGAACAGGGGGGAGAGATCGCCTTTTACCGCCGCAGCGCCGCGCAGATCGCCGATTCGCTCAAAGGGCTGCGTGCCGAGATCAATAAGCTGGCCGCGCAGATCGAAACGGCGTCGAAAGAATTCAAAGCCGCGAAAAAGCAGACGATCGCCATGCAGAAGCAGCGCAAAGAGTATAAAGAAAAGTACGAGCAAGTTAAGGCGGCGCACAAAGGGGAGATCGACGCCATTGAGGCCAATCTGAAAGAACTGGCCAAAAAAGTGCCCGCCGACGTGCTTGCCAAGTACAGCGCCAAGCGGAAAGAAAAGGTCTACCCCGTGGTATGTGTGGTGACCGACAAGCGCTGCCCGCAGTGCGGCATGGAGCTTTCCATTGCCGAAATAGACAAGCTTTCGGGCGGCAACTTCATCGAATGCGACAGCTGCCACCGCATTCTGTTCAAAAAGAAATAGTGTTTACGCGGCTGCGTTTGCCCGCGCCTTTCCGGCGCGGGTTTTTTTTGCGAACGGGCGATGCCGGCAGCGGAAAGTAAGACCGACGGCGAGAACGTACAGAACCGACAGGTTTCGCCCGCCGTGTGCGCTAAAAATTTGCGCGGCGGCGTTTTCGTGCAGAAGGGCGGACGGAAATACGCGGGCCGGAAAAATTTTTTGCGGAAATAAAATATCCTGCAAAAAAAATACAGAGCCGCGCATAATAGGGGCAGGAGGTAAACCGAAATGTTTGTTGCAAATCTGGTTTCGTATATACTCGTTTTGCTGGGCGCGCTCAACTGGGGTATGTACGGGATATTCAACTTCAATCTCGTGGAGGCTGTGTTTCAGGGCAGCCGTTCGGTCGGCGCGATCATCGTATATGTGCTCATTGCCCTTGCGGCGATCTGGCTGATCGTATCCACGATTTTTGCCGGCGGTATCCTGCGTTTTACCGATCGGCGCGAAGACCGCGCGTAAGCTGCGGCAGAAAAAAAGGACGGCTTCCGGCCGTCCTTTTTTTCTGCCCGGAAGATTCCCAAGACAAAAAAACCGGGCCCGAAATTCCTTTTTGTGCATTTTGTATACCGAAAAAACGACGAAAAACTGTCATAATTGTGTATAAATTTATATAAAAAGATAATAATTAACACAAATTGTGAAAATGTCGTGCAAACAGGCAAAATTGTAAAAAATTTACAAAAAAGTTGCACAAATTCTTGCAAAAGGTCTATACAAAATTCAATTTCAATGTTATAATAGTGTCGGTATAATTGAAAAGTCTGTTCATTGAGCCGTGCCGAGGGCATGGAAGAGGAAACGACGGAAGAACATCTTGACATCAGAGGTATGCTAAACATGGAAAAAATCGGTATCATTGACTTGGGTTCGAATTCGGCCCGGCTCGTCATCGTGGAACTGTTCGGCGAGGGGCATTTCATGGTGGTCGACGAACTGAAAGAGAGCGTGCGGTTGGGGCAGGACATGGAGCGCGACGGCTTTTTGAAACCGCAGCGCGTGGCGGAAACCATCAAAACGCTGAAAATGTTCAAAAAGCTTGCCGACGCGAGCAAGGTCGACCGCATCATCGCGGTAGCAACGGCCGCCGTTCGGCGCGCCAAAAATCAGCGCAGTTTTCTTGACGAAATTCAGGCGACGTGCGGCATCAAGGTGAAAGTGCTCAGCGAGGAAGAGGAGGCCACGCTCGTTTACCGCGGCGTGATCAACTCGATGGATATCCCCAAGGGCATCATTCTGGAGATCGGCGGCGGCAGCACGAAGATCGTGTATTACAACCGCCGCAATATGCTCAATTACGTTACGCTGCCCTTCGGCGCCGTAACGTTGACCGACCTTTTCAAGGACGACGGGCTTTCGCCCGAAGAGCAGACGGCGAAGATCGAAGAGTTCTTCACGCAGCAGCTCACCGGAATCGAGTGGCTTTCGAGCGTCGATCCCGACGCGCAGATGATCGGCGTGGGCGGCTCGTTCCGCAACATCTTTAAAATCAGCAAGATGGTGCGCAAATACCCGCTCGACACCGTGCACAACTACAATCTGCCCGTGGAGGACTTCGTTTCCATCTACGACATGATCAAGGTGCTCGATCTCGACAAAAAGAGAAAGATCAAAGGCCTCTCTTCGGGGAGGGCGGATATCCTGCCGGCGGCGCTGGCCGTGGTGAAATCTTTCACCCAGTACATGAAGGTGGAAAAATTTACGATCGGCGGTTCGGGCCTGCGCGAGGGCATCATGTTCAACCAGGCGATGCCCATCACGCTGGAAAAACCTATTTCCGACATTCTCGGTTACAGCCTCAACAGCCTCGTCAAATATTACGAGTGCGACGAAAAGCACGTCGAGCACGTGGTCAATCTTTCGGTGCAGCTGTTCAAGCAACTGCGCGTGCTGCACAAGTTCCCCCGCCAGTATTTGAAAATACTCAAAGTGGCGGCGACGCTGCACGACTGCGGCAACCGCGTCAAATTTTACAATCACCAAAAACACAGCTGCTACATGATATTGAACGCGACGCTCTACGGCATCACGCACCGCGAGATCGTGTTGGCGGCGTTCGTGGCGGGATGCCACAAAAAAGAGGATATTTCACCTTCCGATTGGGTAAAGTACCGCGACATCGTGCAGGAAGAAGACCTCGAAGCGGTGCGCAAACTGGGCGTGATGCTCCGCATTGCCGAGAGTCTCGACAGGAGCAGTTCGGGCACGATCCGCGGCATCAACTGCGACGTGCTGGGCGATTCGGTGATCATGAAGACGGAAGTGGACGGCGACGCCTCGCTGGAGATCCGCGACGCGCTTTCGGCGAATGCGGAATTCCGCAAATCCTTCCGCAAAAATCTGGAAATACTCTGATGCGTGCCGCGGCGGCAGGGAGACCATGACGCCGCGGTTTGCGTCGTTATAGGAAAAATGCGTACTGCCGCGCGCGGCCGCCGTTCGGTGCGGCGTTGCGGGCGGCGGAACAAATTCCGTTCGGTGCAGATATGGAACTGATCCTTGCGAGCGCGTCGCCGCGCAGAAAACAGATACTTGCGGAAACGGGGGCGCGGTTTTGCGTCGTCGTGTCTGAGGGGGAGGAAAAACCGAATCTTTCCCTTCCTCCCGAAGAGATCGTAAAGTCGCTGGCGCGGCAGAAGGCGGAGAATGTGTTCGCGCGCTATCCGGATGCCGCCGTGCTGGGCGCGGATACCATCGTGTATTTCCAAGGGGAAGTGCTCGGCAAGCCGAAGTCGGAAGAGGACGCGGCGGAAATGCTGCACAGGCTTTCGGGAAAGGCGCACAGCGTGTATACCGGCTACTGCATCCTCGCGGGGGAGCGCCGCATCGAGGGCGCCTGCCGCACCGAAGTGGTGTTCAACGACCTTTCGGAACAATTCATCCGCGAATACGTGGCGGGCGGCTCGCCCATGGACAAGGCGGGCGCCTACGGAATACAGGACGATGCGCGCCTTGTAAAAGAGTACAGGGGAAGTTACACCAACATCGTCGGCCTGCCGCGCGAAGAGGTCGCGGAAAAACTCAAACAGATCGGGTTACTGGAATGATAAAACTTGCGATAGACCTTGGTTCATCGGTCACTAAAATTTTTAAGATCGGCAGCGGCATCGTGCTCGCGGAGCCTTCGTGCGTGGCGGTCGCCACGGGCACCCCGGCGGTCAAGGCGATCGGCGAGGACGCAAAGCGGCTCATCGGCAAAACGGCGGAGTTCACCACCATCGTGTCGCCCGTGTTCGAGGCGGACATCGTAAACGAAAAGATGGCGGCCGTGATGCTCGGATACTTTTTGCGGAAGATCGAAATCACGCCCTCCCGCGCCAAAAAGACGGAGGCGGTGTTCGCCGTGCCCTGCGGCGTGGAAAACGAGCTTTTGCTCAAATACCGCCGCCTGGCGGACGCCTGCGGGCTGGGCGCGGTCAGTTTTGTGGAAGTGCCCTTTTTGTCTGCGTTCGGGCAGGGGCTCACGCTCAGCGAAACCAACCCCGTTTTCGTGGTGGACATCGGCGGCGGCAGCACGAACATCGCGGCCTTTTCGCTCGACGGCATCATCGCCGGCATCGGGCTGAACATCGGCGGCGGCAATCTCGACAGCCAGATCATCGACCGCATCGCCGAATCGTACAACCTTAAAATCGGATTGAAAAAAAAAAAAAAACT
>CALVHW010000082.1 GCA_944328905.1 uncultured Clostridia bacterium
CTGATCCACGGAAAACGGCTTTTGCAACAGGCCGTATACATTTATTTCATTGCCGAGATCGACGCCGAGCAATGCAGGATGCTTCCCCACAGCCGCAGCGAGTTCTCCGAGCAGGAACCGCTCCGCTTCGCGCACCGAAGCATCGCAGATGATATGCCTTTCTTTCAGAAACGGCGGCAAAAACCACACCCCGCTCATCCAGCCGTTGAAAACGGTCACCTGCACATCCAGCCGTTGAAAACGGTCACCTGCACATCCAGCCAGACTTCTGCGCCAGGTCAAGCATCTGTTTGAGCAAACCGATGCTTTCTTCGTCTGCCAGATGATCCGAACGCTGAAAAATGTCCCAGCGAAGATGCAGCCGGATGTGATCGAACCCCAGCGAATGAATCACTGCAAAATCTTCTTCCGTGGCGCGCAAATCGGGATGATTCCAAGAAAAAAACCAGTCCTTGCGCGGAACATAATTCACACCGAAACGAACCATGCCAACCCCCTTTAAGCTAAAATGATTATCGGCGGCCGCAGCAGATCTCCGCCGCAGCCGCCGAACAGCAACTTCAATGCATCGAAAACCATCCGAATTTACGGCGTAACGCGGTTGATGTCGCGCGGGAACATGGAGGCAGAACGCACATTCTTGAAACCGAGAAGATGCATCGTGATGCGCTCCAATCCCAGCCCCAGCCCGCCGTGCGGCGGCATACCGTATTTATGCGCCATGAGATAACTCTCGAAGTCGTCCGGGTTCATCCCGCGGGCGCGCATCTTTGCCACCTGCTCGTTGTAGTCGTGAATCCTCTGCCCGCCCGTGGTGATCTCGATGCCGCGGAACAGCAAGTCGAAACTGAGCGTATAATTCGGATCTTCGGGGTCGTCCATCGCGTAGAAAGGCCGCTTTTCGCTCGGATAATGGGTGACGAACAAAAAGTCGCTGCCGAATTCCTGCTTGGCCCACTTACCGAGAATCTGTTCCTCTTCCGGCTCGAAATCGCGGTAGTCGGTGATCTTCTTTTTGAATTTTTTGGTAATGATCTCCTTCGCGTCCATGAACTTCACGACGGGAATTTCCGTAATTTCGGGCAGGTTGACGTTCAGAAGCGCCATCTCTTCGGCGTAGTCTTTTCTGAGCAGTGCCATGATGTATTTGAGCGCGCCCGTTTCCATGTTCATGATGTCGTAAAAACTGTCGATAAATCCCATCTCGAAGTCCATGCTGATGTACTCGTTGAGATGGCGGGAAGTATCGTGATGCTCGGCGCGGAATACCGGCCCGACCTCGAACACGCGCTCGTACACGGGCACGAGCATCTGTTTATAGAACTGCGGGCTCTGCGCCAGGAACACCTGCTTGCCGAAATAATCCAGTTTAAAGATGTTCGCGCCGCCCTCCGCGCCCTGCGCGTTGATCTTGGGGGTGCGGATCTCGGTGAAATTCTGTGAGAAAAGATATTCGCGGAACCCGCGGGCGATGCCCTCCTGCACCTTGAACACGGCGCGCTCTTTGGGATTGCGCAGCGTTACGGGGCGCATATTCAGGTTCAGATCGAGCGGGATATTGTCGAGTTGTTTTTTGTTGATAACGATGGGCATCATCTCCGCCGGCGTGGAGAGCACCTCGATGCCGTGAATCTGCATCTCGTAGCGGTCGTCGCGCGTCTGATCCTTTACGATCTTGCCCGTCACTTTCACCGCGCAACCCTCGACCACCTTTTCGTCCATGCGGTAATCGGAAAAATCGGGCGAATACACGCACTGCACCACGTCGCGCGCGGTGCGGATGATCACGAATGCGAACCCCGTCATTTCGCGGATGCGGTGGATCATGCCCTTCATCTCCACGATCTGGTCGACGTGGGCGGGGAACTCCTTGTATTCTACGCACGTTTTTGCAATGTTGCCGTCAATCTTATCCATAAGCGTCCTCTCTTGATTATTCACTTCTCCGTCTATTTTAATATTTCACGCGCAAAAAAGCAAGCAAAAAAGGGCAGACGCGTCCATTTCTGCCCTATCTTTTCCGTCAGCACCCCGCTTTTACGGATTGCGCACCGCTTTAACGGATTGCGCACCGCTTTAACGGGTTGCGCGCCGCTTTTTGCCGCCGCGGCGCTGTTTGCCCTGTTTGTTTTACAGTCTTTGTTCTTCTGTTTTAACTCCCGTTTGCCCGCCGCAATTTTCGGCGGTGCGCTTATTTGCAATTTCGGCCGTGCGAGCATTTGCCGATACGCCCCGCGCGCCGCTCCCGCAAAATCGCCCGTTACAGGCGCAGGGTGATTTTCAAACGGCCGCGGCGCCACTCGGCGGAGATCTCCCCGCCCGCCGCCGCGGCGCAGCTGCACGGCGATGCGCGCGAGCAGTTCGTCGTTGTCGAAAGGCTTGGTGATATAGTCGGCGGCGCCGGCGTTGAGGTTTTTCACTTTGCCGCCCACGTCCGCCTTTGCACTCAGAATAATGACGGGGCACTGCTGCGAAAGTTTGGGCAGCACCTCTTCCCCGCTCTTGCCCGGCAGCATCAGATCGAGGATGACGAGATCGGGCTTTTCGCGCTCGGCGAGCAGCAGCGCCTCCGTGCCCGAATAGGCGCGCACCGCCGCATACCCCGCCGAAGCCAGCAGTTCGGCAATCATTTTGCCGATGTATACGTCGTCTTCCGCGATCTCGATTTTTTTCATAAAACCTCCTCTGCCTCGCTATGCAAAGCCGCCGCTTGCAAAAACGGGCGCGAAACCTCCGCAAAGCAATGTCGCGGAAGTTTCGCCGTCTTTGCCGCACAACTCCCGCAAACCGCTCCGCCGTAAAATAAACCGCAGGCTACTTTACAGTCATTTTTCCGCACGCCCTGCCGCCGCGCATTTTTTTATTATTGTAAATGTTTTGCGAAAAAACCGCAAGCGAATGTGGCTTTCCCCGCACAATTTCTTTGCGCAGAGGCGCGCCGCTGTAATTCTTCGCGCCGGCCCCGTATTTTGCACGCCCACGCGATGCTCCGCGATTTTTAGCAAACGAATACTGCCGCCGACAAATGTGTCGGCACTGTAAATTTTTTTGTGCGAATGCGCCGCAGGACGCGATTTCTGCACAGATACCTCCTCCGTACGGATGCGCCTCCATACAAAAAGGAGCCGTTCAAGACGGCTCCTTTGCATACATCCGGCGGGCGGTTACGCACCCAATTTTTTCAGTTTGCGGATCTTGCGCTTGATGGGGAAACACCAGAAGATGGATACCAGCCAAAGCAGCAAATAGCAGATACCCGAAACGGCGACCGTGCCGAAAAAGCTGGGGCCGAGCGCGGAGATCATGGAAAAAGCCGACGACGCATCGCCGCCCATCATGCCGGGCAGCACCAAAAGTGCCACGGTGGGCACCACAAAGAACAGCAGGCAGGGCAAAAACCCGAACAGTTTTACATACCACATACCGACTTTTTTGTTTTTGGTAAAGATATGTATGAACGAAAACAGCGCCAAAAACGCCCAGCAGAGCGCTGCAAGCCCCACGCCCGCCGCGGATACGGCAATGAACACCGTTTTCATGGTGCTAAGCGTTTCGTCGTCCAGTTCGTCGGCAAAAGAGAAGATCGCATCGAGCGGGTTTTCGGAAGAACCCGCGCTGTCCTCGCCGCTCCCCTCGCCGGAGCCGCCCGCCATCGCGTCGATCACACCGTAAAAACTGAACTCGCCGTCCTGTGTGCCGCTGTCTACCATTTCGTTGAAGAATTCGCTCGCTTGCGACAGCTGGTCGGGCGTCAGTTCCACTCCCAACTGCTCGCTCGCAAACTGCTGCGCCAGCGCGGGGAACTGCGTTTTGGCCTCTTCCGTCTTGTTTTCGGAAAGCAGCGTCACCACCTGTTTGATCTGCTGTGTATCGACGTTTTCCAACTCCTCGACGCCCAGGTTCTCCACCGTCGTGGCAACGGCGACCGACAAAAAGTCGGGCATGACCTGCATGATCAGTTCTTCCAGCGAAGAGAGCGCGCCGCCGATGACCTCGGTGATATACGCGCGCACAGCCTCGTTGTCGCCCATGCCCGCCCGGAACATCTGCACGGGATTCACTTCCAGTTTCAGCGTATAATCGACATTGCGGAAAACATATTGCAGCATTTCTTTCATCTGCTCGTTTTCGGAACCTGCCCCGGACGCATCGCCCGATCCGTCCGCATTTGTTTCCTCCTGCGTGGCCGGCATTCCCGCGGCACTCTCATCGCCCGTATTTCCGTTTTCGCCCGAGCTCTGTTCCTCTTCCATCACCGTTTCCATCATCTGCGAAACAAAATCGCCCGTGATGTGGATGCGGACGCTGACCATCGAGCCGCAGAGCAGCGTCACGAGTGCCACGACCGACAAAATCAGGATCACGATGTTTGCCGGCACCAGTCTGCGGTGCAGTTTGCGGCTCTGCGCCCCGTAATCGGGCATCGGCTGCATGGGTTGTTCGTTCATAAATTTTCTCCTTTACTTTTTTACAATATATCGGCGCCGAAACCCTGCGCACATTCGCGCAGGATTGCAGCGGAACTTTTTTCTCATCAGCCGGCAAACGTCTGCACGGCGGAATTACGGTATACGGTGAATTTGACGGCGTACCCGCCCGTTTCCACCGGTTCGCTTTCGGAAACGCATTGCCAGTTTTCCAGCGCGTCGAGGTTTTCAAAGAATACCTGTGCGCCGCCGTCGGCATCCACCTTCGTGACGATGACCTCGCTGCAATAGGGCAAAAGCGTTCTGTACAGCATCGCCCCGCCCACGACGAAAACATCGTCCTGCGGATACTCATTCACCTGCGCGAACAACTCTTTCAGCGACTGCACCACGGTGCACCCCTCGCGCGCCTCTCCGCCCGGCCAAAGCACGATGTTCGTGCGGTTTTTGAGCGGCTTGCCCCCCGGGAACGAGAGCAGCGTGTTGCTGCCCATCACCACAACTTTGCCCGCCGTGGTTTCGCGGAAATGCTTCATATCGGCGGGGAGAGAAAACAAAAGGTCGTTGTTCTTCCCGATGCCCCAATTTTTGTCTACAACTACAATCGCTTTCATAAAACCTCCGTTTTTGTGCTGTTATGCCACGCATAGTACTTTATTTTTGCCATATTTATCAGATTGCGACGGGTATTTTGTCGTGAAATTCGTTGTATTTGTAATTTTCCAGCCTAAAACTGTCTTTGGTGAATTTATAAAAATCTGTGATATTTTCGTCTATTTTCAGCGTGGGCGCCGCATACTGCGGGTTGGCGAGAATGCGCTCCACGATGGGCACATGACGGTCGTAGATGTGCGCATCGGCAACGACGTGCACGAGCTCCCCCGCTTCCAAGCCGCTGGCGCGGGCGAACATCATGAGCAGTATGCTGTACTGCACCACGTTCCAGTTGCTCGCCGCGAGCATATCCTGGCTGCGCTGGTTGAGAATGCCGTTGAGCGTGTTGCCCGTCACGTTGAACGTCATCGAATAGGCGCACGGGTACAGGTGCATTTCTTTGAGATCCGCCACATTATACATATGCGCGATGATGCGGCGGCTGGCAGGGTTGTTTTTCAGGTCATAGAGCACCTTGTCGACCTGGTCGAACTCCCCTTCCGGGAAGGAATATTTCAGCCCGAGCTGGTAACCGTACGCCTTGCCGATCGAACCCGTTTCGTCCGCCCAACTGTCCCATATGTGCGAAGAGAGGTCGTGGATGTTGTTGCTCTTTTTCTGCCAGATCCACAAAATTTCGTCGATCGCCGATTTGAGATAGGTGCGGCGGATGGTGAGGATGGGAAACTCCTCGCGCAGGTCGTAGCGCGATACCTGCCCGAACTTTTTGATGGTGTGCGCGGGCGTGCCGTCTTCCCAGCGAGGGCGCACCTCGCGGTCGGTATCCCAAGTGCCGTTTTCCAAAATGTCGCGGCAATTTTTGATAAATATTTCGTCTGCCCTGCTCATTTGCCTTCCTCCTGTTCGTACCCGATCAGTTCGCCGTTTTCGCCGACGGAAAAATCGAATGCGTCGTTTTTGAAATAATATTTTTTGTCGCGCTCGCCGATCTCGCGCAGAACGCGGCAGGGATTGCCCGCCGCCACCACATTCGCGGGCACGTCTTTGGTGACCACGCTGCCCGCGCCGATCACGGAGTTTTCCCCGATGGTGACGCCCGGCAGCACCACTGCACCCGCGCCGATCCACACGTTGCGGCCGATACGCACGCTGCGGTTGAACTGCATGGCGCGTTCGCGCAGGGCGGGCAGCACCGGATGCCCCGCCGTGGCGATGACCACGTGCGGCGCGAGCATCACGCAGTCGCCGACGTAAATATCCGCATCGTCGACGAACGTGACGCCGAAATTGCCGTACACGTTCTTGCCCAGATGTACGTGGCGGCAGCCGAAATTGCTGTGCAGCGGCGGCTCGAAATAACAGTTTTCGCCCGCCTCGGCGAACATTTCTTGAATGAGTTTTGTCCGCTTTTCCGCATCGTGCGGGCGGGTATGGTTGTAATCGTAGAGCAGTTCCAAACAGTCTTGCTGCTCGCGCTGGATGTTTTCGTCCGTGGGCAGATATACGAGTCCCTTTTCCATTCTTTCGCGTTCGGTCATAGTTCCTCGTTCGGCGGAAAAATGCTCCGCTTAAAATCAAATTTCAAATCGTGTACTCGGCACAATGCCTGGCACAAAACATTCTGTGGACGCACAGCGCCGCGCGGCGCGGCAAACGGCAAGGCGTATAAAACTCACTGCGCACAGAATACGGCAAAAATTTCGCCCCCCTGCCCGATCAGCGCACGCGGTACATGGCGCGGGCCAGCGCGTCTTCCCAACTTTTCAGTTTCTCCACGCGGCGCGCCTCTTCGCTGGCGGGGCGGAAAACGCGGAACGCCCCCACCGCATCGCGCAGGCCCGCCAAACTGCCGTAAAAACCGCAGTACAGTCCCGCTAAACACGCCGCCCCGAAGGCCGTCGTTTCCATCACGGCAGGGCGCACGACGGGCACGCCCAAAACGTCCGCCTGAAACTGCATCAAAAAGTTATTGGCGCTGGCGCCGCCGTCGGCGGAGAGTCTGTTCACGGCGCGGCGCAGATCCTGCTCCATGGCGTGCACGACGTCGAACACCTGCAGAGCGATGGATTCGAGCACGGCGCGGACGATGTGCGCGAATCCATCGCTCTGCAGGTGTT
>CALVHW010000083.1 GCA_944328905.1 uncultured Clostridia bacterium
CTGCGCGTCCGCAAACCGCGCTTTGCGGAAAGCGCCCTCTATTTGCGCGTTAAGCGCCTCTGGCGGAAAAGGTGAATGCGATGTTTTCTATAAAGGAGAGCCCCTAAAAATAACACCGCTAAAAAACAAATTTTGTGAACTTAAATTTTTACTGCGCGTTCGCAAACCGCGCTTTGCGGAAAGCGCCCCCAAATTGCCGCATACTTACGGCTCACGGGAAGAGGGTGAATTTTTGCCCGTTCAATAATAGTGTGGGCACCTAAAAGGGCAAAAATAGGGAGAAAACGCCGCAGAGAACGCAAAGCGTTTGAACGGCGGTGTCTCCCTCCAAATCACGAAAATTTGTTTTTGCCGCTAAAAAACAAATTTTGTGAATTAAAACGCCGCCCGCGGCAAAAGCCGCGGGCGGCGCCCTCTGTTTGCGGGAAGTTTTACAGTCCTGCAAGCGTTTTTTCAAGCAGCGCGTACACGAGCGCAGTCTCTTCGCCGCAGTACGTTTGCAGCAAAGACTCCGCCTGTTCCTGCCCCTGTGCCGCCGCATCCGCTATGGCTTTCGCGTCTTCGTCGGAAAGCTGCGCATACGGCGCGAGCACGGCCTTCACGCAGGCAGTGCGCACGTCCACAGTTTGCTGTTTGCGCAAAAACTGTTCATACACAACGTGTATGACCGTGGCGAGCGAACCGCAGGAAATGCCCGTTGTCACAATGTTTGCAAGCGCATCGGCGGAAAATCCGCCGGTAAGCGCCGCAAACGCCGCATAGAGCAGTATGCCCAACGCAAAGGGCAGCAGGGTGATGTACTTTTTGGGAACCTTTTTAAGCGCCGTATTTTTGAGCAGCGCCGTAAGTCCCCACACCGCCGCGCCGATGAGCACGACGTCCGCATTGAACTGCCGCAGGTAACCGAAAAACTGAACGAGATCCATAAATTTAACCTCCGTGCGGAGTTGCCTCCGCGTTCCAATTTTCCCGCCGCGCATCCATTATAGCGTATGGGCGAACGGTTTTTGCGGATACCTGCCAAAAAAAGCGCCGCTCTGCATTGTTCGCAAAACGGCGCAACGTATCTGTAAAATTCGCAATATTGAAAGCGCAGCGGTCAGTTTTTGTTTTCTGAAACGCCCGCCGAGGCGAACAGCCGCATGGCTACAACGGTCATGTCGTCGGGCGCGGCGCCGCCCGTGCGCTGCAATGCGCCCGCCAGCAGTTCGTCGGCGATCGCCTGCGGGTTGGAAGTGCGCAATGCCGAAAGAAATTCCGCTAAATCCGCGCTCGAACCAAATGCGGAAGTGATGCCGTCGCTCAAAAAAATCAAAATATCCCCCTCGCCGAGGCTGCGCGTCAAAGAGGTCGGCCGCACGCCTTCGAGAATGCCCAGCGGCAGAGAATCGCTTTCCAGTATCTCCGTGCCGTTTTCCGTGAGCAGAAAGCCAAGCGGTGAGCCGATCTTCACGATGTCGGTGCGGCCGGTGTCCAGGTTCACGGTGGCAATGTCCACGCAGGCGAACAGTTCGTCGCGGCGGAAGGCGAGCAATTCGTTCACCGTTTCCAGCATGCTCTCGCCCGCAAGTCCCGCGCGGCAGAAACTTTCGATGAGCGACAGCGCCGAATCGGACACGCTGCGCGCGTACTCGCCGCTGCCCATGCCGTCGGAGAGGGCAAAGAGAAAGGTGCGCTCGTCGATCTTGATCATCGAATGGGTGTCGCCGCACATCGTTTCGCCGTCTTTGGTGCGGCTTGCCACGCCGAACGCCGCGTCGAGGTCGGGCCTGCGGCGGAGCAGAAAGATGTACTTTCCCGCGCTGATCTCCCGCTTTTTCGACAGCGCGAACTGCATCCCGAGCGCCGCCGACGCGGCGCGGCACACGTTTTCGCCGTTCGCGTTTTCCGAAAGGGTGAGCAGAACTTCGGGCGGATCGCCGGAAATGAGCGCCTCGTCGCAGGGGATGCCGCCGCGCGCCAGGGCGGTTTTTACCGCCGTTTCCGCATCGCGCCGGCTGCTCAGCGGCGAACACTGTTCCACCGCCAGTTTTTTCAGCATGTCCGCCACGGCGCGCGCCTGTCCCGCGAGCAGTTTGCGGCCGATCGTGCGGTTTTCCGCCTCTATGGAACTTTGCCGGTATTCGGCGAGCATCTTGTTCAAAGAAAAGATCAGCGCCGAAGGTTCGCCGCAGTGCGCGGTGACCGATGCCGGCAGGTCGATCAGGTTCACTCTGCCCTTGCCGCAGCCCACGGCGATGAGGCGGGCAAGGCCCTCTTCGGTGTCGCGCCCGCATTCGTTGCGGCGTTCGCACGCGGCGCAAACTTCCTTTCTCAGTCCGTCGAGCATATACGCGCGCACAGCCGCCTCGCTCTCGCGCTCGGTTTGGGTGTCGGCGAAGATGTTTTCGATTTCGCGGAACACGGCGGAAACCTCGAACAGCTTTTCGCCGATCACGGCGCGGCTGCGGTTGATGCCCGCCCGCGTGAGCGATTTATCGCCGTAGCGGTGCAGCGCCTCGCGCAGTTTTCGGAGAAGAAATTCGGGCAGCAGCGCGAACAGCGCGCAGGGGATGAGCGGCACCAGCATGGTCAGGTAAAAGGCGCTGCCCGTAAAGGCGGCGGAAAGGTCTGCCGCGTTGAAAAAGTCGGTAAAGTAGCGCGCCGTCACGTCGGCAAAGAACACCGCCAAAGCAGCGGGCAGTTTTCCGATGCGCATAAACACCACCGCCACGGCGGCGTACAGCGCATACAGGGCGCAGGCAGAAAGCTCGGGTGCGGCGGCCGCCGCGCTCCGGCAGATGCCTGCGGGCAGGGCGAGCACCAGCGCGCACAGCGCCGCGTTGCCGTTGCCCTGTACGGCGGCGCAGAGCAGGATGAGGAGCAGGGCGATTCCCTCGTAAGCGTATTCGCCGATGCCGTTGTAAAGCCCGATGCCCGCGGCCGCCGCGGCGGCCGCGCAGAAAATGAGGTCTTCGCAGGCGAGCCGCCTTTTTCCCGCTCGCCACAGCAGGCAGCGCATCGCACCGATAAAAACAAAGCAGAGTATGTAGATGCAGGCGGCCACGATCGCCGCCTTGGCGAAACTGAAATAAACGTACTGCCCGTATATCCAAAAAAAGAGCAGGCATGCCGCCAGCAGGTAGAGGGCTACTTCCTTTTTCATGGTGCGGCCGCCGCGGCGGTACAGCATGAACACGGCGCCGAGAAAAACGCCCTGCGCGGCGATCACCGCAAAGGGGAGTGCGGAAACGGCAAAGCCGAGGCCGCCCGCCAGTATAAAGGAGCCGGCCGCCGCAACGGGGTTTGCCCCGCACACGAGCGCCGCCGCCAACAGCGCCAGCGAAAACGGCTCGAAGCCGCTCATGGTAAAGTTGAGGAACAGCATCCCCAAAAAGAGCGCCCCGTACACGAGCACCGTTTTATAGTTGTATTTTGCTTTGAATTTATTCGCCGTCATAAGCGCCGCGCCCCTTTGTTTTTGTGTATTGTATCACAAAACGCCGTGCGGAATTTGGCAGAGTTTGGCGAAAAAAAGGGAAGAATGGATAAACCGTTCTTCCCTTTTGGCGGCCGCGTTGCAATGGGTATCGCCGCGCCGCTTGTTTAGTTTTTTGTTGCCAGATGCGGTTGCCGCAAATTATTGTCGTGCCGCATTTTAATTTTTCGATGCGGGATTGCGTGCACTCAAATACACCATCAGCACCGCGATGTCTGCGGGGTTCACGCCGGAAATGCGCCCCGCCTGGCCGAGGTTCTCCGGCCGTATTTTGGCAAGTTTCTGCCGCGCTTCCAGCCGCAGGCCGTCGATCTTTTCGTAGTCGATGTCGGGCGGCAGTTTTTTGTCTTCCAGTTTTTTCGCCTTTTCGATCTGTTCGAGTCCCCGTTTCAGGTAGCCCTCGTATTTGATGTCGATCACGGCCGTTTCCACGTCTTCGCTCCGCTCGCCGGCTAAGGCGCCGAACTCGCTTTGCAACTCTTCCGCGGAAATGCCGCGCCGCAGCATATCCGCATACGATACGCCGCCGTTGGGGGCGGGAAATCCGCGGTCGGTCAAAAATTTCGTGCAACGTAGGGGCGAAATTCGTTCGTTCAGCGCGTTTGTGATGCGGTCTATCGCCTCTTTGCGGACGAGAAAACGCTCGTACCGTTCTTCGGTCACCAGCCCCGCTCTATACCCTTTCTGCGTCAGGCGCAGGTCGGCGTTGTCCTGCCGCAGGTGAATGCGGTGCTCCGCGCGCGAAGTCATCATGCGGTAGGGTTCGTTTGTGCCCTTGGTCACGAGGTCGTCGATGAGCACGCCGATGTACGCCTCGTCGCGCCGCAAGATCAGCGGCTGTTTTCCGCGCAGCATCAGCGATGCGTTCAATCCCGCGATCAGACCCTGCGCCGCGGCCTCTTCGTAGCCGCTCGTGCCGTTGATCTGCCCCGCCGTGTACAGGCCTTTCACCTTTTTGGTTTCCAAAGAAGGGTAAATTTCCAGCGGATCGATGCAGTCGTATTCGATGGCGTAGGCGTAGCGCATGATGCGCACGTTTTCAAACCCCGGCAGCGTGCGGTACATGGCGCGCTGCACGTCGTGCGGGAGCGAAGAACTCATGCCCTGCACGTACATCTCTTCCGAGCCGGCGCTTTCCGGTTCGAGGAAGATCTGGTGCCGCTCTTTGTCGGCAAAGCGCACCACTTTGTCCTCGATGGAAGGGCAGTAGCGGGGGCCGGTGCCCTTGATCACGCCCGAAAAGAGAGGGGAGCGGTGCAGGTTGGCGCGGATGATCTCGTGCGTTTTTTCGTTCGTGTAGGTGAGGTAGCAGGGGGTCTGCTCCTGCGGCACGCGCTCGGAAAGGTACGAAAAAGGGTAAATGCCCGTGTCGCCTTCCTGAATTTCCAGTTTGGAAAAGTCGATGGAGCGCGCGTCGACGCGTGCGGGCGTGCCCGTTTTGAACCGCCGCACGGAAAAACCGAGGTCTATGAGGCTCTGCGTCAGCTGCGTGGCGGGCGCAAAGCCGTTGGGGCCGCTCTCCTGGCGGAATTCGCCGGCGATCACGGCGCCTTTGAGGTAAACGCCCGTGGCTAAAATAACGGCGCGCGCGGAAATCACTTCGCCGAACGCCGTCTTTACGCCGCATACTTTGCCCTTTTCGGTGAGAATTTCAGCCGCCTCGCTCTGCAATATCGAGAGGTTTTCGGTGTGTTCGAGCACCCGTTTCATGCGCGCGTGGTAGGCGTTTTTGTCTGCCTGCGAGCGCAGACTCTGCACCGCCGCGCCCTTGCCCGTGTTGAGCATACGCATCTGCAGGGCCGTTTTGTCGGCATTGATGCCCATTTCGCCGCCGAGCGCGTCGATCTCGCGCACGAGGTGCCCCTTTGCCGTGCCTCCCACCGAGGGGTTGCAGGCCATAAAGGCGATGCTGTCTAAATTCAGCGTCATCAGCAGCGTGCGGATGCCCGTACGCGCGAGCGCGAGGGCCGCCTCGCAGCCCGCGTGCCCCGCGCCCACGACCACGGCGTCGTATTCGGTTGTGTAAAAAGTGTTGGTAACTTGCATAAACAAAAATATATTCTCGCATTTCTCGGCGAGCTGACGCCTGCGAAATACCGAGATTGGAGGGGAAACCCGAACGGTTTTCCCCTCTGTGCGCTCGTCGCAACAAGGTAATTTTTGCGCGCGGCTATTCGCCGCTTGCTTATATACGCTTGTTGCTCCTCTTCCCAAAAAATCTTTGCTATGCAAATCTTTTTCGGGACGCCCTGTTTATTAGGTGCTCACGATAATAGAAATCGCGCACATTCACCCCATCCGTAAGCCGAAGTGTCGGCAAACAGGGTTGCGCTGCGGAAAATTGCGATTTCCCTTGCGCGAGTAAATTATTTCAAAATAATTACTTGCGTTTCCGAAAATCACACTTTTCGGAAAAAGCCCCCGATTTGCCGCGACGAGCGGCCTTGGGCGGAAAAGGTGAATGCCGCGTTTTCTATAATGGAGAGCCCTTAAAAGTAACGCGGCAGAGGAAAAACCGAACGCAGAGCCGCCCCTTTTTCAAAGCGGCGGCGAACGTTGGGTTTTTCCTAAAAATCACGGAATTTTTGTGAACCCTTTTCACAAAAATTCGTGAACTGCTATTCTACTGTTTCAAAATCAAATTGCGCACGTCTTCCACTTCTTTGGCGATGCGGTCGTTCACTTTGATGAGATTGCTTATTTTGTCGCGCGAGTGGATCACCGTGGTGTGATCTCTGCCGCCGAGCGCCTTGCCGATGGATTCGAGGGGAATGCTCATGATCTCGCACATCAGGTACGCGCAGATCTGGCGCGGCTGCACCAGTTCCTTTTTCTTGCTCTTGCCCAACAGATTTTCGCGCGTGATTTTGAAAAACGAGCACACGCTGCCGATGATTTTATCCGCCGTCACCGTTTCGTGCTCTTCGCTCACCGCAAGGTTGAGCGCCTGCGCCGCAAAATCCAGCGTGATGGGCACTTCCTGCAATTTGCTGGCAAAAATCACTTTGGTCAGTCTGCCTTCCAGCGTGCGCACGTCGGTGCCCGAATCGCGCGCGAGATATTCCAGAACATCGATGGGCAGCACCGCTTTGCGCTCGTACGCCTTGCGCTTGAGAATGGCGATCTTGGTTTCCGTGTCGGGCGGCTGGATGTCTGCGATCAGCCCGCCTTCGAAGCGGGTGCGCAGGCGCTCTTCCAGCGTGGCGATCTCTTTGGGCGGCACGTCGGAGGTGAGCACGATCTGCTTGTTGTTCGCCTGCAACGCGTTGAAGGTGTGAAAGAGTTCTTCCTGCACCGCCTGTTTTTTGGCGAGGAACTGCACGTCGTCGATGAGCAGCACGTCCACGCTGCGGTAACGGTTGCGGAAGCGCGCCTGTATGTCGCGGTTGTTCCCTTTATTCGGATAAAGCGAGTCGATGAATTCGTTGATAAATTTTTCGGTGGTGGTATACAGCACGCGCAGGCCGGGCTTATGGATGTTGATGTAGTTGGCGATGGATTGTAGCAGGTGCGTTTTGCCGAGGCCGGATGCGCCGTAGATGTAGAGGGGGTTGAAGTTCGCGCCGGGGTTCTTTGCCACGCTCTGGGCGGCGGCGAACACGAATTCGTTGCTCTTGCCCGCCACGAACGATTCAAAGGTATA
>CALVHW010000084.1 GCA_944328905.1 uncultured Clostridia bacterium
CCAGGCCTGCGTCCACTCCACCGTTTTTTTTTTTTTTTTTCGCACATCCCAAACGGAGCGGATGCCGAAAACCTCTTTGATTTTTGTGTTATCCAAAAGCAGCCGCTGTGCCTCGTGCGGCGCGCCCGCCTGCGTTTGCACGGTATAAGATGCGCCCGGCCAAAATTCGCAGAACAAAGACGCCAACCGCAGGGTATCGGCACAGTCTTCCGCGGCCGGGCCGACGTTGTAACAGCCGGCGAGCGATGCGTTTTCCGCCTGCATCGCCGCCACCGTGAGGTAGGCGAACAGCGGTTCGAGCACGTGCTGGTAGGGGCGCACGGCGTGCGGGTTGCGCAAAATGACGGGTTCGCCGCGCAGGGCGGCGCGGACGCAATCCGGCACGATCCTGTTTTCGGCGAAATCTCCCCCGCCGATGGCGTTGCCCGCCCGCACGCAGGAAAGCGCCTTGCCCTGCCCCTGCAGGTACGACTGCGCGTAGGCAAACGCCGCGAGTTCGCTGCACGACTTGCTCGCCGCGTACGGATCGCGCCCGCCCAGTTCGTCGTTTTCGCGATACGCGCCGCTTGCGGGGCGCTCGCGGTACACTTTGTCGGTGGTGACGTTTACGACGCTCTTAACACTGCCGCAGCGGCGCACGCATTCGAGCAGGTGCACCGTGCCCATCGTATTGGCGGCAAAGGTGGAAACGGGGTGATTGTACCCTTCCGAAACGAGCGGCTGCGCCGCGAGGTGGAACACGATCTCCGGGCGGAATGCCTCGAACGCGCTTTGCAGGGCGGAGAGAACGCTGACGTCGGCGAGCGTTTGCCCGCACATTTTTTCGCCTTCGATAACGGAAAAGAGCGAGGGCGTGCGCGGCGGCAGGGCGTAGCCGTACACCTCCGCCCCGCAGAGGCGGAGCAGAAACACCAACCAACTCCCTTTGAACCCGGTATGCCCTGTTACGAAAACGCGTTTTCCGCGATAAAACCGAAAAATGTCCATACGTACCCCCGTTTTGCGAACCATTTTTACCGGCGCACCGGTGCGGCACTGTCCGCCCCGAGACGAGCCGGAGCCGTTTATAAGTCGAACTGCGCCGCCAGCGATGCGGCGATTTTTTCCGCCTCTTCCGCGGACGGCGCGGAAACATACAGTTTAAGGAGCGGCTCGGTGCCCGAAGGGCGCACCACCGCGCTGCCGCCCCCGCCTAAATCAACGGAGAGCACGTTGGATTTCGGCAGACCGGTTTTTTCGCTTTCGAGATAATCGCAAAAGCCAGCGGGTTTACCGGCAAACTCCCCGGCGCGGAGCGCGGCGCGCATCGCCGCCATTCTCTGCGCCAGTTGTACGGCGCCCTCCGCGCCCGCGTATTCGAACGTTTTCAAAATATTGACGCGCCTGCCGTATTTGGCGTACAGAGCGGCGAGCGCCGCGGCGAGGTCTTTGCCCTCCCTCTTGTACGCGGCGGCCATTTTGCAGATGGCGAGCGACGCCGCCACGGCGTCTTTATCGCGCACCTGCGTGCCGACGAGATAGCCGTAACTCTCTTCGAACCCGAGCAGGAAGCGGTCGGCCTCGCCCTTTTTTTCCAGCAGGCCGATCTGCTCGCCGATGTATTTGAAACCCGTGAGCACGTCGATGACGCCGGCGCCGTAATGCGCCGCCACTTCGTCGGCCAGTTTTGTGGTGACGATGGTCTTGATGATCAGGGCGCGGCGGGTATCGCCGCCGCGCGCACGCAGGTCTTCGAGCAGGTATTCGCACAGCAAAAGCCCCACCTCGTTGCCGGTGAGAAGTTGGTATTTGCCGCCGCTGCGCACGGCGATGCCCACCCTGTCGGCATCGGGATCGGTGGCGAGCAGCAGGTCGGCGCCGCACTTTTCCGCGTATTGCAGCCCCAGCGAGAGCGCCTCGCGCTTTTCGGGGTTGGGGTACGGGCAGGTGGTGAAATTTTCGTCCGGCACGCACTGCTCGGCCACGAGTTCGACCTGTGCGCCCGCCCGCCGCAGGGCCTTGGGCACGATTCGATGCCCCGTGCCGTTGAGGGCGGTATAGGCGATCTTTAAGCCTTGCAGATCGGGCGAGAGCAGCGAAAAAATGCCCGAAAGGTATTTTTCTTCCACCTCTTCCCCGCAATACGACACGGCGCCGCTCTGCACATACTGCGAAAAAGCGCCCTCGTTTCCGCCGAAATATTCCTGCCCGGCGATGCAGGCGGAAATTTCCGCCGCGGCGGCATCGGTGATCTGGCAGCCGTCGGAATTATACACCTTGTACCCATTATACACGGCGGGGTTGTGGCTGGCGGTGATCATGACGCCCATGCCGCACTCTTTTTCGCGCGTGAGGAAGGAGAGGAAGGGCGTGGGCATGAGTTCGGGCACCATCACCACGGCGATGCCGCGTGCCGCAAAGGCGCGGGCGGCCGTTTCCGCGAACAGGCGCGAATTTTTGCGGCTGTCGTAACTGATCGCCGCGCGCGCGAGGCCGTGCGCGTTCATGTATGCCGCCACGCCGCGGCTGGCGCGCAGAACGGTGTATATGTTCAAAGCGTTCGTGCCCGCGCCGACCACGCCGCGCAGGCCGCCCGTACCGAATTCCAGGTGTTTGTAAAATCTGTTTTCCAGCGTCTTTTCGTCGCCGGCCATAGCGGCGAGTTCGCGGCGCACGGCGACATCGTCGGCACGGCGTTCCCATTCGTGAAATCTTTCGAGCGTTTTTTCGTCCATTTTTCTCTCCGAAAGCCGCTGATTTGATCCGCAGCCCAAAAAACGGCAGGCGGAAACGGCGAATTTCTTAAATATTATACCACAATGCGCGGGCACACGTCAATGCCCTGCGTACAAAACGGCCCGCCGGAAAAGGCATCCGGAATTCCGGATGCCTCAAAATCGGACGCGGCGGCTGCCCGGCTTTCAAAAAGATCGCCCCCTCCCCAAAAAATTAATTTCCGCGTTCCGCATGAAAAAACGTATGCGGCGCAACGCATGAAAAGATGATCTCCCCGGTAACGGAAAAGCAGCGCCGTTGCAATGCTTTTCCGGCATTTTAACGAAACAAACGGTTCAGGTCGATATCGGCGAGAAAAACGGCGGCATACGAAAGCGTTAAATGAAACAGCGACGTATTCCACTTCGTATCCTTTCCCCACCCCTCAAACGTAGTGGTGGCGCCCTCGGCGAGCATGCGCAGCCACGCGCCCCGGTCGGAAAGCATTTCATACAGCAGCTCTTGCCGTCCGCAGCGTACCAAACCTTCCAGCAAAGGAAACCCGCAGAAAAACGATACGGAACGGATCCCCCGCTCTTTTATCATCCGGAGAATGTTTTCCTCGCACTGCCCGTCCGGGCACAGACCGTAAGCAAACGGGAAAATATTCCCCGGCATACTGACGTGATCGGACAATATGCTGTCTTTGAACAGATGTTTTTCCGGCAGATAAAAGGCGCGCACGAACGCTTCGCGCAGAGCCGACACGTCGCGGTACGCTGGTCTGCCGAGAATCGATGCCATTGCGCTCGCCGCGGCGACCGCCTCGATATAATATGCGTTTATGGACACGTGCGGCGTTTGGCAGATTTTCCCCTCTTCTAGATCTACGTCATACCCGTCGCGGAAATTCGCGGGCCATTCCACGACGCACCATTTATCGAGGCCGCCCAGCAAAAGCTCCTTTTCGTAATCTCTGCGGTAACTTTCCAACAGTTTTAATACTTTTGGATAATTTGCGGCCAAATAATCGCAATCGCCCGTGAACCGATAGTGCCACAGCACCAGTTTTACCAGTATGAGCGGATATTCCGCGATCTCCTGCATAAGTGAACAGCCGAGGCAGGTCATCAGCGTATCGGCAATGCACTCCGTTGCAAAGGCGTCGTCAATCAGCTTGCGGGCCATATCGTCCTTTCCCGTTAAGATCATATGGGCGAGCGCCGTATAGCAGCCGTCGCCCACATAAAAGCCCTTTTCGCGCTCCATACAATCGAGAACAGCCTCCTGCACGCCGTATTCCTGCGTATGCACGCACAGCTCCCAGATCTTTTGCAGCTGTTCGTTTTGGCTGTATTCCCTCTTTATCTTCGCCGACAACCGGAAAGGATAATGCCTGGCAAGCAGATACACCTCTCCCGTGCGGCAGCCCTCCGGCATGATCAGCTGTGCGTACCGGAAAGACTTGTAATCATACTGGTCAAGCATGCATTTACCGCCGGAGAGGATCCACCTTTCTTCATACGCGCAGTTTGCACGCAGCCGGTAACGCACGCTGCCGTCTTCATTCAGTTCCTGCCCCGCCCGGACGACGACTGCATCTCCCCGGCTGCCATACACTTCGGCAACCAGATACCCGCAATAATTGGAGCCAAAATCGTATACGACCGAATCCCCCTGCAATTCTGCGCTTACCGGAAAAATTTTTTCAAAGGCGAGCATTTCCGTCTGCTGGGGCAAAAGAACGTGATCTGCCGTTTCGGAAATTTTTGCCTGCCGCCAGTACGAATCGTCGTAATCAGGCTTTTCAAAACCAACTTCCGCCGCGCGCGCATCATATTCTTCCAGAAAATTCGTATCATACCCTGCCGTACCTAATTCAGTGTAGGCAGAATGGACGGCGGTACGGAAGCTTTCGTCGCTGAAAACGCAGATACGTCCGTCAATTTCCAGGTCAAAAATCAGGCCGTGCCTATTGTCTCCGCTTTGCCAGACGCGGTTGATGATCCCCTGATAAAGCGTATGCACGGCGATCGTGTTTTCCCCCGGCACGACGAAACCGGTAACGTCTATCTCGTTATAATTATAGCGGAAATGATTGGCTGCGGCAGGGCCTTGCGCTGCGAAACGCCCGTTTATGTACAGTTTGTAATAATCGTCTGCCGATATAAAAATTTTTGCCTGTTTTATTGCCTCGCGGCAGAGAAATTTTTTGCGGAACAAAATATGCCTGTTCCGATGCTGCGAACAGTCGAATTCCGTTTTTTCCAGCTGCCTATGAAAAACATTTCTGGGCGGCAGCCTGTAAAACTCTTCGTTCGTGATCCAACGTCCCTGAAATTTATGCGTGGCCTGCTGCATGATCTCATCTCCTTATAACCTGTATGCATGCGTCTGCATCTATTGCCGAAGACAAAGGCGCTACCCTCGGCAAACAAAATCTGCTGTTATTATAAGATATTTCAAATTTCTTTGCAATAGCAAAAACGGCTGTGATCTCTTGCGATTTCGGTTTTCAAGCCGAAATCGCAAGAAATCACAGCCTCGGTAACAGATCTTACCCGTAAACAGGTATTTTTCAATTTATCATCGGCATTTCATCCGGCTGCAAATTTTATCTTACAAACAACTGTTCTTTCTAAAAAATCATCATCTCCGCGCAAACGCCAATCATCCATATCCCCACCCCAAATATTTTTATTCACAACCCGCGTTCGAGGCATATCAAGACTTCTATATGTTTGGTCTGAGGGAACATATCGAACGGGGTGACGGATGTTATCGTGTAAAAACCGCTCTTGCCGCTGCGGCTTTCGGCCGGAACTTTGACGAGTTCGCCGTTTTCCTTTTCTATAAGCGCACCGGTAAGCAGGCCTACGTCGCGCGCCATCGTGGCGGGGTTGCAGGATATGAGCGCCATGCGCGGGATGCCCGAATTCAGAATGGCCTTTACCGTGCCGCGGTCAAGCCCCCTGCGCGCGGGATCCGCCACCAGAAAGGTCTTTTCCGCATTGACCGTTTTGAGCAGGCGCGGCAGCTCGTCTTCCACCTTGCCGCAAAGGTTTTCCATCTTCCCCTGCAATTTATTGGGTACGATGAGTGCATCGGCACACTCCGACGCTTCGCGCACAACTTCGATTCCGTACGCCTTTCCCACGTTCTTGGCCAGCATCGCCGTGAGCAGTCCGCCGCCGCTGTACGCGTCGATGACCGTATCGGCGCCGCTTTCTGTCGCCGCGCGCACGGTGCGCTCGTACAGTTTGCGGCAAACATTGCGGTTGACCTGCATGAAGGTGTTCGGCCCGACTTCGAAACGGATGCCGCATTCGCTCGCCGAAAACTTGGGTTTGCCGCAGAGCAGGCGGAACTCCTCTCCGAATACGCCGTTCCCCTCGCCGCCGTTGATGTTCTGCCACAGCGAAAAGGTTTTAAAACACTGCGAAAGATGCGCTTTCAGTTTTTCCGAATGCGGCAGCGCATCGCCCGCCGTGACAGCCACGACGATGAAACAGCCGTCTACGTCGCGCACCACGATGTGGCGCAGCGTGCCTTTGCCCGTGGCTTCGTCGTAGCCGCGCACGCCGCATTCGCGCATATAGCCGTGAAAGGCCTCGATCACCTTTCCCGCCCAATCGGGATGGATGGGGCAGCTCTTTACGGGCACGATGCGGTGGCTGCGCTCGGCGTAAAACCCGATGACGTTTTCGCCGTTTTTATCCACGCCGACGGGTATCTGCAATTTGTTGCGGTATTCGTACTGAAATTCGCTCTTGACCGTAACGGGCACTTCCGCCTCGATGCCGGCGATCTTGCGCAGGGTATCCTGCACGATCTTGGTTTTGAGTTTGAGCTGAATGCTGTAACGCAGATGCTGGATCTGGCAGCCCCCGCATTTAGTGAACAGCGGACACTTGGCGCGCACGCGTTCGTCGGCCGGGGTAAGGATCTCTACCGCCTTTGCATAGCCGATCTTGTTTTTTACTTTCAGTGTGCGGAGTTTTACCTTTTCGCCCACCACGGTGTACGGTGCAAAAAAAACCGTTCCGTTCATATGTATGATGCCTTCGCCGTTGCTGCCGAGCGATTCCACCAGTCCGGTGAACTCATCGTTCTTCCGGAACACATCTGCATTTTCAGACATAACTTCTCCCACTGCCGCCGCGCGGCTCTATTGCGGCCGATCTTCTCCGTCTCCGCTTTCTTCCCTTTTTTCTGTCTGATCCTCATTACCGGCCCCGTCCAACTCGTCAAACACGCCGGAAGTATCGTTGCTTTCGGGGGGCGGC
>CALVHW010000085.1 GCA_944328905.1 uncultured Clostridia bacterium
TGGCGGCCCTGCACAGCGGCAAGAGTGTGGTAACTTCCAACAAAGAGCTGTTCTGCAAATACTGGTACGAATTGGAGGCGGCGGCGCGCCGCACCAACGCGGGCCTGTATTTCGAAGCCAGCTGCGTGGGCGGCGTTCCCATCATCCGCACCCTCATCGACGGTTTGCAGGCGAACGTCGTGCAGTCGCTTACGGGCATCATCAACGGCACGACCAACTATATTCTCACCCGCATGTCGCGCGAGGGTTCCGATTACAAAGAGGTTCTTAAAGACGCGCAGAAACTCGGCTATGCCGAAAAAGACCCCACCGCAGACGTGGAAGGGTACGACGCGGCGTATAAACTTTCCATTCTGTCCAGCCTGGCGTTTCACAAGCGCGTGCCGCTCGACAAGGTGTACCGCGAAGGCATCACCGAAATTTCCGTCAAAGACATCGAATACGGCAAAGAACTCGGTTACGTGCTCAAACTTCTCGCTATCGGCAAAAACGACGGCAAAAATTCCGTCGAGGTGCGCGTGCATCCCGCATTTATCAACAAGGATCACCCGCTGGCATCCGTCAACGACAGTTTCAATGCCGTGTATCTCACCGGCGACAGCGTGGGCGACGTGATGCTGTACGGCCGCGGCGCGGGCGACCTGCCCACCGGCAGCGCCATCGTTTCCGACGTCATTTACGCGGCGACGCATTCGGAAGTGAAGTACGCGACCTTCAAAAATACCGAAGAGCCGGACAAGAACACCAAGTTCGTGACCGACTTCCGCAGCCGTTACTTTATCCGCTTTACCGCCAAAGACAAGGCCGGCGTGCTCGCCAAAGTGGCGGGCGTGTTTGCCAAATACAATATCAGCATCATCGACCTCATCCAGAAGGGCGAGGGCATCGACGAGATCCCGATCATTCTGATCACGCACGAAACCAACGAATTTTCGCTGCGCCGCGCCTTAGAAAAGATCGCCGCGATCGACGACGTCGTTTCCGTGGATTCTACCATACGCGTCGAGGGCTGAACGGATTTATCGGTAAAAAATTAAGCATTGCGCCGTCCGTGCAAACGGGCGGCGCACGTTTATGAGAAAGGCATCGGGCGAGTGCGCCGTGTGCGAAAAGCGTTTTTCAGCTCTTTGCACGGGTCTGCCCGCGTGCGCTGCATCGGAAAACGCATCGAAAGGAGAAAGAAAAATGCGGGCTGTCGTACTTGTAAATGCCTACATCCGCTCGCCGGGAATGATACGCCAGGCGGAGCGCGTGGCCGAAGAACTGCGCCTGCGCGGCGCGGAAACGTCCGTCATGAAAAACGGGGAGTTTTCGGCATATGTACACGAAAACCGTATAACGTTACGGCAAAATTGCGATTTTGTCGTCAATCTCGATAAAGACAAATATCTGCCGCGCATGCTGGAAAAATGCGGCGTGCGCGTCTTTAACAGCGCCCGCGCCGTGGAACTTTGCGACGACAAGATGCTTACCTGCATCGAACTGGCGGGGGCGGGGCTGAACCTGCCCGATACAGTTCCGGCGCCGCTGTGCTATTATGCCGACGCGCACGCGGAAGAAGATTTTTTGCATAGCATCGAAAGCAGGCTGGGCCTGCCGCTCGTCGTAAAAAAGAGTTTCGGCAGTTGGGGCGCGGAAGTGCGGCTTTGCCGCTCGCACGAAGAACTCGCGCAAGCCGCCGAAGAATGCAGAATGTTCCCGCATCTCTTTCAAAAACGCGTGGGGGTGCCGGGCGAAGATTGGCGCATTATCGTCGTGGGCGGCAAGACGATCGCCTGTATGAAACGGAAGAACGATTGCGATTTCCGTTCCAACATCGAGGCGGGCGGTAAGGGCTTTGCGGCGGAACCGCCGGCGGAATTTATTGCGGCGGCGGAAAAATGCGCTGCAGTGCTGGGGCTGGATTACTGCGGGGTGGACCTGCTCGATGAAGGCGGCGTTCCGTATGTGTGCGAGGTCAATTCCAACGCGCTGTTCAACGAGGCGGAAAAGGTCACGGGCGTGAACGTGGCGGGGGCGTTCGCCGAGCACATCATGGCGCAGATGCGCGCATAAAACCGGCCGATGCGTAAAAAGAGTATTCCGCAGCGCTCGGTTATGCGCGGATTGCCGCATAAAATGAATAAAAATTAAAAATCGGCATGAAATAGGTTGCTTTTTTCGCCGGGAAATGATATGATAAACACACAAAGAAAAGTATCTTTTGCGGCAGAGCGAAGGACAGGCCGTTTTCCCTGGCATACAGATGCGCGAGCCGCGAGAAATAAGAAAAAGAGGTAAAAGGACATGAAAAAATTATTGGCCATTGTGCTGTCCGCCGCGTCGCTCTTTTGTTTCGGCGCTTTTGCCGCTGGCTGCGATGACGGCAGCACCATTTACGTTCAGACGAACGCATTCTTTGCTCCTTTCGAATATTACGACGACACAGGCAAAATTGTCGGCGTAGATGTCGATATTATGAACAGAGTCGGCGAAAAGATGGGCAGGAAAGTCAAGTTTACGAACGGCGATTTTGGTCAGATCATACAGCTCGTGCACGAGGGCAAGACGGCGGATGTCGGCGCGGCCGGCATCACCATCACGGATGAGCGCAAAGAAATGGTGGAGTTTTCCATCCCTTATTATACGGCTGTGCAGTACGTTATCTGGGATGCGGCGGATACGAGCATCGAAGTGAGCAAGAACACAGACGGAGAAGACGTCGTGCTGTGGAGCGAGCTGCAGGGTAAAGTGATCGGCGTGCAGACGGATACGACTGGGAATATCTACGTCAACCTTGAGATCAATGCGCTGGGTGACGATCACGATGATACGTACGAGGGTGCTTTGGAAGGCAGCGGTGCGATTTGCAGGCCGTATCCCAATGCTCAATTGGCAGTCGAGGCGATGTACGCCGGAGGCACGGATACTCAGATCCCGACTTGCGTAGTGGTCGACGAAATGCCCGCCACCTATCTTTCTGAGAATATGGTTGGCCGCAATTTGCGCTGTGCTCCTCTCTATTATGATGCGGAGACGGCGACGGAAGAGCAGTATGCGATCTGCGTGACGCCGGGCAAAACGGAAATTCTCGACGCGATCAACGAAGTGCTGGAAGAGATGCTGGCAAGCGGCGAGATCGATCGTCTTGTGTCCGAGCACCTGGGATTGGGCAAATAAACAACGCACATGCGGAAGGCAAGGCTTGACGCCTTGCCTTCTTTGATAAAAGGGAGTATTTATGTTATTTCAACAGATTTGGGAAGTTTTTTCCACATCTAGTTACATCAAACTTATGCTCGAGGGGTTTCGCACGACGCTGGTTGTTGCAGTGGGGGCTTCCGTACTCGGGTTAGTGTTAGGTACGATTGTAGCCGTAATAAAGATCGTAGCACAAAAGGGAGGGCGAGGAATGGTCGTGCCCAATTTTATTTGTGACGTATATCTTACGGTTATTCGCGGCACGCCGGTCGCCGTGCAACTATTTATTATGTATTCTGCTATTCTGGCCATCCGCGGCTTTCCGCTCGAACTGACCGCTGTTTTGACCTTCGGGATCAATTCGGGCGCATACGTTGCCGAAAGTTTGCGCGGCGGACTTCAGTCCGTCGATATAGGGCAGACGGAAGCAGCGCGATCTTTGGGGCTCGGGGAAGGGCAGGCGATGCTGCACATCGTCATACCGCAGGCGATCAAAAGTGTCATACCTGCCATTGGAAACGAACTGATAGCATTGCTCAAAGAGACTTCCATCGTTTGTATGTTGGGCATAACCGACCTTACTTATGCTGCGCAGATCATCGGTGCCGGCAATAAAATGGCGACCTATCTTGCGCCTATGATCGTCGCGGCGCTCTTCTATCTAGCCGTCGTATATCTGCTGGTCCTGATAATTCGTTTCATTGAAAAGAAATTCAAACAGAGCGAGCAGCACATCGACGAAAAGAAGATGGAAAAGAGCCGCCGCCGCATGGAAAAGCGGTTGCAGATGATCGACGAGCGGTACAAAAAATTTATGGCGCAAAAGGAGACCTGACATGAGCGAGAAGCAAGAAAGCATGATCGAGGTCACAGACCTTTATAAAAATTTCGGACACAATCAGGTACTTCGCGGAGTAGATGTATCCATTCATCGCGGAGAAAAGATCGCGGTCATCGGGCCTTCGGGCAGCGGCAAAAGCACTTTTTTGCGCTGTCTGAATCTTCTGGAACAGCCGACGGCGGGCACCATCTGCTTTGAAGGGGAGGAAATTTTTTCCGTCCCTCTGGCCGAAGAGGGTGCAAAGCAAAGGCGTCCGCAGCCCATCCCTTCGCGCAAGCTCAATGCATATCGGCAGCAGATGGGCATGGTCTTCCAGCATTTCAATCTCTTCAACAATCTCACCGTTTTGGAAAACATCATGTTTGCGCCGATAAAGCTGGGCAAGCAGGCGATGCGCCGTGCGAAGCGCAGACAGTTTTTCGGCAAAAAGGGAGAGGTAGACACAGAAGAGATCAAGAGCGTCGCACAGATCGAAAAGGAAGCGAAGGACCAGGCGCTTTCGCTTTTGGAACGCATCGGGCTTGCCGATAAGGCGAGCGCCTATCCCTCTACGCTGTCCGGCGGTCAGCGCCAGCGCATCGCCATCGTGCGCGCGCTCGCTATGAACCCCAAAGTGATGCTTTTCGACGAGCCGACGAGCGCTCTCGATCCTGAAATGGTCGGCGAAGTGCTCGCGCTCATCAAAGAACTTGCCGACGAAGGCATGACGATGGTCATCGTCACGCACGAAATGGGTTTTGCGCGCGAGGTCGCCACCCGCGTGCTGTTCATGGACGGCGGCAAAATTCAGGAGCAGGGCCCGCCCGAACAGGTGTTCGGCGCGCCGCAGAACCCGCGCCTGCAAGACTTTTTGTCTAAAGTGCTGCTGTAAGCGGAAACGGATATGCCGGCGCAGTATTTTTTGTGAAGTACGGCGTCGATGCATTTGCAAAAAAACAGTCTTTTTGGTATAATAATACGGAGAATGCCGGCAGGCACACTCCGTATTTTTTTGGAGAGGTCACATGGAAACTAAAGTATCGGCAGGTAAAGTATATTTTCTGCGCGAAAACATAACGGGCAAGGAAAACGACGAATGCACCTTTCGTTTTGAGCAGGGAAAAGAGGATATCCGCTTTTATTTTGAAGTGCGCGACGCTGATATCATCAGTCCGTATGCGGCCGATAACGAAGATATTTTCGACGGCGACGCGGTGGAGGTGTTTATTTCGCCCGACGGTGACCGTACCCATTATTTTGAAATAGAAGTATCGCCGTTCGGCAAGCGGTTTTGGGCAAAAATCATAAATGTTACGGGTGTCCGGCTCGACGCCGTAGACCGCATCGCGCCGCCCTATGAGGCGAAAACGGAGCAAACGGAGAGCGGCTACCGGGCGGAGATCAGGGTGCCGTATGCTGTTCTGGAGCGTTTCGATACGGAAAAGTACCTTATCAATGCCTATCGTTTGGATAAAAAGGCGGACGGCCGGCAGCTCTTATATGCACTGAGCCCTACTTTTTGCCGTAGGTTTCATCGCCCGAAATACTTTTTGTCGCCGGAGAGGGGATAAAATTTCGGCGGCAGTATCGCCGAATCCTTGCTTTTTGAAGGGAAAAGCGGTATAATAATAACAAATCATTCCATGGAGGCAACCGCAATGCTGGATAAAAAAATAGCGGCGCTCATCAACGAGCAGGTCAACAAAGAGTTTTATTCCGCCTATCTCTATATGGATTTCGCCAATTACTATGCGGACGAGGGACTGGACGGCTTTGCGCACTGGTACGAAGTGCAGGCACAGGAAGAGCGCGACCATGCGCTCATGTTCCGCCGCTACCTTCTCGACAACGGCGAGCGCGTCACGTTCGATGCGGTGGCGAAGCCCGACAAGGTTTTCAAATCGCACATGGATCCGTTGCAGGCGGGATTGGAACACGAGCAGTATGTTACATCGCTCATTTCGGCGATCTACGCCGCCGCTTACGCCGCCAAAGATTTCAAGACCATGCAATTTTTGGATTGGTTCGTAAAGGAGCAGGGCGAAGAAGAAAAGAATGCCGACGATCTCATCAAAAAGATGAAACTGTTCGGCGGCGATTCCAAGGGGCTTTATATGCTCAACCAGGAACTTTTGGCCCGCGTTTACACGCCTACGACGACCGGGCCGGCAATGTAGAACATTCCGTACGGAATGCCGCGCAAAAACTGCGCGGCATTTTTCGTGAAATTTATCGGCTTTATCTGCCGGAGTAAGGAGGTTTTATGCAGGAAGTCATCCGCGCGGAAAACGTGCGGAAAGTGTTCAAGCTTTCCGCCAAACAGCGCAAACTCGAACACAGCACCACGGGCAAAAAAGTCGCGCTCGACGGGCTTTCGTTCACAGCCTACGAGGGCGAAATTTACGGTCTGCTCGGCCCCAACGGCGCGGGCAAAACGACGATGCTGCGCATCCTTTCTACGCTCATACGCGCCGACGGCGGCGATGCGTTCGTGGCGGGCAAGAGCGTCACGCGCGAACCGGAGGCGGTGCGCGCGTCCATCGGCTTTTTGACGAGCGAACTCAAACTGGAAGATTTCTTTACGCCCGCTTATCTTTTCGACTTTTTCGGCCGCCTGCACGGGCTTTCGCCCGAGGTGATCGCCGGGCGCCGCCAAGAACTGTTTGCGCGGTTCGGCATCGATTCGTTCGCCGAGGTGAAGGTGGGGGATCTCTCCACGGGTATGAAGCAGAAGGTTTCGCTGGTCATTTCCATCATTCACGATCCGTCCGTCGTCATCTTCGACGAACCGACCAACGGGCTTGACGTGCTCACGGCAAAGGTGGTCACGGACTTTCTGTGCGAACTGAAAGGGCAGGGCAAGAGCATCATCGTTTCCACGCACATCTTTTCGCTCATCGAAAAACTGTGCGACCGCGTGGGCATCATCATCGGCGGTAAAATGGCCGCCGAGGGCACCCTCGAAGAGATCACGGGCGG
>CALVHW010000086.1 GCA_944328905.1 uncultured Clostridia bacterium
GTCTTTTGCGGAAAAAGGCAAAAGGGGAGGCATTCTCACGTTTGCCGCCATGACGCTGCACAACATCCCCGAAGGGTTTGTCGTCGGCGTCGCGTTCGGCTCGCTTACGGGGGCGTATTCAGAATGGGTTGCCGCCGCAATGCTCGCCGTGGGGATCGGGATACAGAATTTCCCCGAAGGTTTGTGCGTCGCGGTGCCGCTGCGCCGCAACGGTTTTTCGGCGGGCAAGGCATTCTTTTACGGCCAGTTTTCGGGGATCGTCGAGATATTCGCCGGCGTGCTCGGCGCGGTGGCGGTGGGGTTTATTTCATCGCTGCTGCCGTGGGCGCTCGCGTTTTCGGCGGGCGCGATGGTGGCCGTTTCCTGCGCGGAACTGATCCCGTCGTGCGTGGCGGAGGGGAAAACTTCCGCCGTTTGCGGCGTTACGATCGGCTTTGCGCTCATGATGCTTCTCGACGTGCTGCTGGGTTAAAAATTTTTCCCGGCGCGTGTATAAATAATATTTTCTCCGGCTATAATAGCGGCATGGAAAATTCGGAAAAGAATCAAAAAGTCGTGCAGCCCGCCCGGAGTGCGGCGGAAAAGGCGCATGCGGAGCGGGCAAAAAAGACGGTGATCGTAGTCGGCGCATCGTCCGGCATCGGTTACGAAACGGCGCTGCGTCTGGTCGGCAGAGGGTATTGCGTGGTCAATATTTCCCGGACGCCGTGCAGTCTGGAACGCGTCAGAAATTATGCCGCCGACGTGACGGCAGGGGATACGCTGGAAAAGGCCGTCAAGAGCATCGCTGCGGAATCGGAGAATATCGGCGGGCTCATATACTGTGCGGGCTTTTCGATGGCGGCTCCCATTGAGTATGCCGACGAAAAGGACTACCGCTATCTGTTCGAGGTCAACTATTTCGGGGCGCTGCGCGCCATCCGCGCCGTGGCGCCTTACCTCAAAAAGCGGGGCGGAAACATCATTTTGGTCAGTTCGATGGGCAGCACATTCCCCGTCGCGTTCGATTGTTTTTACAGTTGTTCGAAGGCGGCCGTCGATATGCTCGTAAAAGGCGCGTCGCTCGAATTGGAGCCTTACAACATCCGCGTCTGCTCGGTGCAGCCGGGCGGCACTTCCACGGGGTTCACCTTCAAACGGAAGGTGTATGCCGACGAAGACAATCACGAATACGCCGCCAAAGTGAAGCGTGCCACGGCGGCCCTCGCCAACATGGAGCAGGGCGGCATGAGTGCGGGAGAGGTGGCGAATACCGTTGCCGACGCCTTCTGCGAAAAAAATCCGCCGCTTTTATTGCAGTGCGGCGGATGGAACAAATTCTATGCGGTGGCGAACCGTGTTCTGCCGGGAAAGGCGACGCAGTTCATCAATAAAAAGCGTTATAAACAATAATTCGGCTTTTTTACAGTACTATGTCACACATAAACAGCGCAAATAGGCAGATTAAACTATTTGAAGGGATTAAAAAACGGAGCAACAGGAACGTTGCTCCGTTTTCATGTTTTTCCATTAAAGAATGATGTTGATGAGCCTGCCGGGAACGACAATGAACTTTTTGATCACGGCGCCCTGCACGAGCGGCTGTATCACGTCGTTTGCCAGAACCGCCGCGCGGATCTGTTCTTCGGTAAGGTCGCTCGCGAGTTTCATCTTGGTTTTGATCTTGCTGTTTACCTGTACGGCGTATTCCGTTTCGCTCTTTACGAGCGCCGATTCGTCGCAGGCGGGATAGTGCTGGTCAAAGATGGAATATTTTCCGCCCGTCTGTTCCCAAAGTTCTTCCGCAAAGTGAGGGGTGAAGGGGGCGATGAGCAGCAACAGGTCGCGCAGGCATTCTTTGAAGAATGCGTTGTTCTTTTCCGCGAGGCCGTCGTATTTGTACAGTGCGTTCACATACTCCATCAGGCGCGCCACGGCGGTATTGAAGGAGAAGGTATCGAGGTCGCGCGTGATCTGTTTGATCGCATAGTTGCGCGCATAGTTGAGTTCTTTTTCTGCATCGCCTTTCTCTTCCGCTTTGCCGCTGCGCAGGTCTTTGTTTTTTAGAACCAGCCGCTCCACGCGGTCGAGGAATTTTGCCACCGACTTGATGCCTTCGTCGCTCCACGGCCCGCCTTCGGTATAGGAGAAACCGAACATCAGGTACATACGGAACACGTCGGAGCCGTAAGCGGCGATGTACTCGTCGGGGGAAACGACGTTTCCTTTGCTTTTCGACATCCTGTTGCCGTCCGGCCCGAGGATGACGCCCTGGTGTACGAGCGATTGGAAGGGTTCGTCGAAATTCAGATACCCCATGTCGCGCAGCGCTTTGGTGAAGAAGCGCGCATACAGGAGGTGCATACAGGCGTGTTCCGCTCCGCCGACGTATTTATCGACGGGGAGCATTTTGTTGATGATCTCCGGGTCGAACGGCATCTTTGCGTTGTGCGCGTCGGGATAGCGGAGGAAGTACCAACTGGAACATACGAACGTATCGAGCGTGTCGGGATCGCGCAGTGCGTCGCCGCCGCAGTGAGGGCATTTCGTGTGCATGAATTCGTCGCACTTGGCGAGCGGCGATTTGCCGTCCGGTTCAAATTCCACGTTATAGGGGAGTTTGACGGGCAGGTCTTTGTAAGGCACGGGCACGATGCCGCATTTCGGGCAATGGATCACGGGGATGGGTGCACCCCAGTAGCGCTGGCGGGAAACCAGCCAGTCGCGCAGGCGGTAATTGGTTTTGCGTTCGCCCTTGCCGATCTTGGTCAGGTAGTTGGAAATTTCCGTGCGCGCCTCTTCGCCGAATTTGCCGTCGAATTGCAGGCTGTTGACGCAGATGCCGTCTTCACAGTAGGGCAGTACTGTTTCGCCGTGCCTGTTCTCGATGACCTTTTTGACGGGCAGGCCGTACTTCTGCGCAAACGCGAAGTCGCGCTCGTCGTGCGCGGGCACGCCCATGACCGCGCCGGTGCCGTAAGAGTACAGCACATAATCGGCGGCGTAGATGGGAACTTTTTCCCCGTTGATGGGGTTGATCGCATAGTGGCCGATGAACACGCCCGTCTTTTCACGCGCGGATGAGAGCCTTTCGATCTCGTTGGTCTTTGCCGTATCGGCGATGTAATTTTCCACCGCCTCGCGCTGCTCTTCGGAGCATAGTTTTTTCACGAGCGGATGTTCGGGCGCCAGCACGACGTACGAAACGCCGAAAATCGTGTCGCAGCGGGTGGTGAACACCTTGAACTTGTCGCCGCTTTCGCACTCGAACTCGATCTCGCAGCCTGTCGACTTGCCGATCCAGTTGCGCTGCATCATCTTGGTCTTTTCCGGCCAGTCGATCTTGTCCAGTCCCTGCAAAAGTTCTTCGGCGTATTTGGTGATGCGGAAGAACCATTGCGTGAGGTCTTTCTTTACGACCTCCGTGCCGCATCGTTCGCAGTGTCCGTCTACGACCTGTTCGTTGGCGAGCACCGTGTTGCAACTGGGGCACCAGTTCACGGGCGCCTCTTTGCGATAGGCCAGCCCGTTCTCGTACAGTTTGAGGAACATCCACTGCGTCCACTTGTAATAGTCTTCGTCGCAGGTCTTTACCTCAGCAGACCAGTCGAACATCGCGCCCATGGTTTTGAGCTGCTGTTCCATGGTGGCGATGTTCTTTTCCGTGGAGTCTTTGGGGTGGATTTTGGTTTTGATCGCATAGTTTTCGGCAGGCAGGCCGAAAGCGTCGAACCCCATGGGCTGGAAAACGTCATACCCCTGCATCCGTTTGAAACGGGCATAACTGTCGGTCGGGCCGTAGTTGTACCAGTGCCCGATGTGCAGTTTCGCGCCGGAAGGGTAGGAAAACATTTCCAGAACATAGTATTTATTGTCTATGTTCTTCTTGTTGAAGTTGTTCTCCTTTGTCTTCTCCCACCGCTGCTGCCATTTGCTCTCGACCGATTTCATGTCCATCGCTAAATTCCTCCGCGCTCTTTTGAGCCTGTTTTTTCTTTCTGAAACATCTGTAAACGAGATAGGCGAGGGGGCCGGCCACGGGAATCAGCAACACTGCGAGATTCCACGGGATGATCGCCTTGGTCAGCCCCATGTCTTTCATAAGGATATACACGGTCACGATCGCCAGCACGTAGTGCACGGCTAAAAGGACGATTAGCGTGATCAATACAGCTTTCATGGCCTTCCTTCCGATCTTTTTGTGATTTATTATATCGATTTTTGCGCATTTAGTCAAGCCATGGAGGCGTTTGCACCGAATTTTTTGGGGTTTCCGCGCAAAAGGCGGCGGCAGACGTAAATAAAACGCGATCTCCTGCATACACTGAAAATATGAAAAAGCTGATAATTTCCGATAAAGGCGCGCGTTGCCGCTATCTTTCGTATGCGGCGGCATCGTTTGCGGGAAGGAAGGGGGTCACGCTCGAGATCTCGTTTGACGGCGACAGGGTCGCGCTGGGCGTGATGTATGCGGAAGAGCAGGCGGAGCGGGTCAGTCGGCTGGCGTGCGAGCGGGTGGCGGAGATCCTCTGCATAGGTTACAAATACGAACTTCTCAGCGGATCGGTCTGCACGCAGGGGCTGAGCCGCGACGAGCGCGAGATCCTGCTGGCCGCCATGATCTCGGCGGACTTTCGCGACGACATGGAATATGTCCGTTCGCGGCTGCGCAGCATCGAGCACCACGCCATAGACGGGTTTTACAATTTCCGTTTGCAGGCGCTGCGCGGAAAGTGGAAGGGGATCGCCGCCTGCGTTCCGCCCGTGTTTACGCGCGAGAAACTGCGCGAATTCATGAGTTATCTCCTCGGCGACGGCGGCGACAAAGTGTTTTTGCGCGGGCAGGAAGTGTACGATTCGCGCTGCCGGCGGCTGAGCCGTTCTTCGCTCATCGAGAGCGACGTTTCGGAAATGAGCGCGCTGCGCGAGATCGTGCTCAGCGGCGCGGGCGAAGTGGAGTGCCTCGGCGCGCTTTCGGCAAAACAGGAACTGTTTTTGCGCCGCTACTATGCGGGCAAGGTGGATTTTGCAAAATAAATTTCCGAAGTGCCGCAAAATCCGTTGACAAACGGCCGCAAAGTGATTAAAATCTAATCAAACAGAATCTGCGAAAAGAGAGAGACAAGTAGGCCGGGCGGCCGGATCCTCAGAGAGCGGAACACTTGCTGAAAGTTCCGCGTTCCGTGCCCGTATGAAACCGCTCCCTCGGCAGGGAGTTCCGCACTCCTATAAAGGCGGAAAGAGCGGCCGCTTTGCGGCAATTAAGGTGGAACCGCGCAAAGTCATGCGCCCTTAAACGAATGCGTTTAAGGGCGTTTTTTGTTTGCGGCGCCGCTATTTTCACGGAGGTAAATTCAATGGTCATCAAACTCAAAGGCGGAGACAAAAAGGAGTACGCGATGCCCGTCACCTGCAAAGAGGTGGCGCAGGACATCAGCGAGGGACTGGCGCGCGCCGCGGTATGCGCCAAAGTGAACGGAAAACTGGTCGATCTCGCGCACACGATCGAAGGCGACTGCGACCTCGAGATCATTACACTAAAAGATAAAGAGGGGCTCGACGTCTACCGCCACACCACCGCGCACGTGCTCGCGCAGGCGGTAAAGGCGATCTTCCCCACGAGCAAACTCGCCATCGGCCCGACCATCGACAACGGGTTCTATTACGACATCGATTTCAAAACGCCCATCACGAGGGAAGACCTCTCCAAGATCGAGGCGGAAATGAAAAAGATCATCAAGAGCAATCTGCCCGTCGAGCGGTTCACGCTGCCCCGTGCGGATGCCATCAAACTGATGACGAAGTATTCGGAAAAGTATAAGGTCGCGCTCATCAAAGACTTGCCCGAAGGCGAGGAGATCTCTTTCTATAAACAGGGCGACTTTACCGACCTCTGCCGCGGGCCGCATCTGCCTACCACGGGCAAGATCAAAGCGTTCAAACTCACCAGCATCGCGGGTGCGTACTGGCGCGGCAACGAAAAGAACAAGATGCTCACCCGTATCTACGGCACGGCGTTTGCCAAAAAAGAAGAGATGGACGCCTACTTTGCCATGCTCGAAGAGGCGAAAAAGCGCGACCATACCAAACTGGGCAGAGAACTCGGCATCTTTGCGATGATGAACGAGGGCAAGGGATTCCCGTTCTTCCTGCCCAAGGGCATGGTGCTGAAAAATATCCTTATCGATTACTGGCGGCAGATCCACACCCGCGAAGGGTATGTGGAAGTACAGACGCCCATCATCCTCACGCGCACGCTGTGGGAAACTTCCGGTCACTGGGATCACTATAAAGAAAATATGTACACGACCAAGATCGACGGCGAAGACTGCGCGATCAAACCCATGAACTGCCCGGGCGGTATGCTCGTATATAAACTTACCCCGCACAGCTATAAAGATTTGCCTATCCGTATGGGCGAGCTGGGCATCGTGCACCGCCACGAAAAGAGCGGCCAGCTGCACGGCCTGATGCGCGTGCGTTGCTTCACGCAGGACGACGCGCACATCTTCATGCTGCCCGAACAGATCACGAGCGAGATCAAGGGCGTCGTGCGCATCATCAACGAGGTGTACACCCTGTTCGGCTTTAAGTACCACGTCGAACTTTCCACCCGCCCGGAAGACAGCATGGGCAGCGACGAGGATTGGGAGAACGCAACCAATGCCCTGCGCGCAGCGCTGGAAGAAATGGGCATCGAATACACGGTCAACGAGGGCGACGGCGCTTTCTACGGCCCGAAGATCGACTTCCATCTGACCGACTCCATCGGCAGAACCTGGCAGTGCGGCACGATACAGCTCGACTTCCAGCTTCCGCAGCGGTTTGAGGCGGAATATACGGGCGAGGACGGGCAGAAGCACCGCCCGATCATGATCCACCGCGTGGTGTTCGGCTCGATCGAGCGGTTCATCGGCATCCTCATCGAACACTATGCGGGCAAGTTCCCCGTGTGGCTCGCGCCCGAGCAGGTCAAAA
>CALVHW010000087.1 GCA_944328905.1 uncultured Clostridia bacterium
CCGCGGCCGACAAACGGGCAAAATTATACACGGAGGTATCGCATATGCTGAAAATGGCGACCATCGGCAAAGACGTGAGCAAATCCGACAGCGCGAAGATGCACACGTTCGACATGAAAAAACTGGGCAGCGAATGCTCGTACGACCTCATTTCCATTCCGAAAGAGGAACTGGACGCGACGGTGAAAAAACTCATCGCCGAATACGACGCGTTCAACGTAACCATCCCTTATAAACTCGACGTCATCCCTTACCTGCGCGAGATCGTGGGCGACGCCAAAACATTCGGCGCCGTCAACCTCGTTATAGACAGGGTGGGCTACAACACCGACGGCGCGGGCTTTATGCTCATGCTGGAAATCGCGGGCATCGACGCCGCCGGCAAAAAGGTGCTCGTGCTGGGCGCGGGCGGCGCGGGGCGCAGCGTCATCAAAAAACTCATCGACGCGGGTGCGGACGTCTGTACTTACGATCTGAACAGGCAGAACGCCGAAGAGGTGCGCCGCGAGTTCGGCGGCGTTACGGTGCTTTCCGAAGTAGTGCCCGCGGATTATTTTATGATCATCAACGTGACGGGCGTGGGTATGCACAAAACAGAGGGCGTTTCGCCCGTGGGCGCAGACGTGCTCGCGCGCTGCGAGAGGGCGGTCGACCTCATCTACATCCCGCGCAAGAGCGAATTTTTGCGCATCGCCGAAAGTTTGGGCAAACCCATCCTCAACGGCGAGGGGATGCTCTTTTATCAGGCCTATTACGGCGATTGCATCGTGCTCGGCAAACAGCCCAATGCCGCCGAGGCGGCAAAACTGTTTGAAGAGTACAAGCAGGTGTATAAAGATTGACCGATCGCCGGCTGCGGCTGCCGTGCAGAAAGGCGGCGTCAAAAGCGGGCGAAGTTTTTTCTGTTAAAAAATTTCGCCGGGTAACAAACGAGGAGTAAAAATGAAATTACTGTTTTTGAACGGAGTAAACCTGAACATGACCGGCCGCCGCGAAAAGGGCGTGTACGGCACGCAGACGCTGGACGAGATCAATGCCGAGATCGCGGCGTTCTGCAAGGCGCGCGGCGCGGAGTGCGAGTTCTTTCAGAGCAATATCGAAGGGGAACTGTGCACCAAACTGCACACGACGGATGCGGACGGCGTGATCCTCAACGCGGGCGCGTTCACCCATTACAGTTACGCCCTGCGCGACGCCATCGCCAGCATTTCCGTGCCCGTGGTGGAAGTGCATATGTCGAACGTGCACGCGCGCGAGCAGTTCCGCCATACGTCGGTGATATCCGAAGTGTGCCGCGGCACCATCCTCGGTTTCGGCAAAAACAGTTATATTCTGGCGGCGGAGAGTTTTCTGTTATGAACATCGTACTGTGCGGCATGATGGGTTCGGGCAAAACCACGGTGGGCATCCGCATTTCCGAACTGACGGGTATGCGCTGGTACGACACCGACGACCTGATCACCCAAAAATACGGCAAAATATCCGATATTTTCGAATTTTACGGCGAGGCGCGTTTCCGCGAACTGGAATCGGAGATCGTGCATACCGTCGCGGGCGAGGATCGCTGCGTCATATCCACGGGCGGCGGCTGCGTGCTCAAACCGGAAAACAGCCTCACGTTCAAGCAGGGCGGCGGAAAGATCGTCTTTTTGAAGGCGAGCATCGAAACGCTGTTCGCGCGAGCCGGGCACACCGGCGACGAGCGCCCGCTCTTGAAAAATACCACTTTCGAGCAGATGAAGGCGCTGCTCGACGCGCGCACGCCCGTTTACAGCGGCTGTGCCGACTTCACGGTGGAAACGGACGGCAAAAACGTAGACGAAGTGGCGCGCGAGGTGATCGCCGCCTGCGGCGCGCGGGAGAGAGGCTAATGGTACTCGTAACGGGCGGTTCGCGCGGCATCGGCAGGGCAGTGTGCCTGGCTTTTGCGCAGGATGGCAGCGACGTCGCTTTCTGCTATTCGAAAGACGAGGCTGGCGCCGCCGAAACGGCGCGGCTGATCGAGTGCGCCGGCGCGGGCGCGCTGGCGATTAAATGCGATGTTTCCAGCGAAGAGCAGGTGCGCGAGATGTTCGCGGCGGTGCCGTCGCTCACCGTGCTGGTGAACAACGCGGGCGTCGCGCAGTTCGGCGAAATCGCGGATACCTCTTTGGCGGAATGGAACCGCGTCATGGCGGTCAACGCGGGCGGCGCATTTTTGTGCACGCGCGCCGCGGTACCCAAGTTTATGCGCCGCGGCGAAGGGTGCATCGTCAATATTTCTTCCGTTTGGGGAGAGGCGGGCGGCGCGTGCGAGGCGGCGTATTCGGCGAGCAAGGCGGCGCTCATCGGCTTTACGAGGGCGGCGGCAAAGGAACTCGCGCCCTCGAACATCCGCGTGAACTGCGTTTCCTGCGGGTATATCGAAACGGAGATGAACGCGCGGCTTTCGCAAGAGGAGAAGGCAGAGTTTTTGCGCGGCGTGCCGCTCGGCAGGGCGGGCACGCCCGAAGAAGTCGCCGCGGCCGTGCTGTTTTTGGCGAAAAACAAATACATCACCGGCGAAGTGCTGCGCGTGAACGGCGGTTTGGTATAATGTTTGCCTGCCGATGGCGAATATGGCGCTGTTAAGCCTGCGGCGGGGCTGTTTGAGCCGGAAAATTTAAGGCGATGAAAAAATTTTTGCGGAATTTTTCTGCAAAAAAAGGAAATCCGCATTTTTCGGCGAAATAATAATAAGATATTGGTTCACAAAATTTGTTTTTGCCGCTAAAAAACAAAATTTTGTAAACTGAATATTTACGGCGTTTCCGAAAATCACACTTTTCGGAAAAAGCCCCCAATTTGCGCGAAAGCGCATCTGCCGTTTCCCGTAAACGGGAACCCTCGGCAGGGCAGCGGGCTACGCCCTCGCGGAGCGGGTGAATGCGGTGCGCATAAAAATGGTGGGCCCCTAAGAGCGCACCGCAGAGGGCAGAGCCCTCAAATCACGAAAATTTGTTTTTGCCGCTAAAAAACAAATTTTGTGAATAAAAATAATTTACTCGCGTTTCCGCAAACCACGCTTTGCGGAACAAGCCCCCGATTTGCGCGAAAGCGCATCTGCCGTTTCCCGTAAACGGGAACCCTCGGCAGGGCAGCGGGCTACGCCCTCGCGCTGGCGGAAAAGGTGAATGCCGCGTTTTCTATAAAGGAGAGCCCTTAAAAGTAACGCGGCAGAGGAAAAACCGAACGCAGAGCCGCCGCAAGCGGCGGCGAACGTTGGGTTTTTCCTGGGAATCACGGAAAATTTGCGAACTCTTTTCGCAAATTTTCGTGAACAAGTATGGAGTTTTTTTATGAAAGACGACTCGGTGAAACAGCGCACCTACCGCAGGGAACGCGAATTCCTTTCGCCCTATGCCTGCCGGTCGGAACAGAGCCGCGGCCGCCTGCACGAGGAGGAGCCGTGTAATATGCGCACGGATTTCCAGCGCGACCGCGACCGCATCATTTACAGCAAGGCGTTCCTGCGTCTGAAAAACAAGACGCAGGTGTTCTTTTCGCCCGAAGGCGATCATTTCCGCACGCGCATGACGCACACCATCGACGTTTCGCAGATCGCGCGCTCGATCGCCCGCTCGCTGGCTCTCAACGAAGACCTCGCCGAGGCCATCGCACTGGGGCACGACCTCGGCCACACGCCGTTCGGCCATGCGGGCGAGCGCGTTTTAAACAGCCTTGCATCGTGCGGGTTTTCGCACAACGTGCAGTCGCTGCGCGTGGTAGACGTGCTGGAAAAAGAGGGCAAAGGGCTCAACCTCACCTTTGAGGTGCGCGACGGCATCCTCAACCACAAAAAGAGCGGGCACCCCGCCACGCTCGAAGGCAAGGCCGTTTCGCTCGCCGACCGCATCGCCTATGTGAATCACGACATCGAAGACGCCATCCGCGCGGGCCTGCTGCGCGAAGAGGAACTGCCCGAAAACGACGTGAAGGTACTGGGGCATTCCTCGCGCGACCGCATCAACCGCATGATCACTTCCATTTATGAAAACAGCGCCGGCAAAAACGACGTGAAAATGGGCGACGCCGAGGCGGAAGCGCTCGAACATCTGCGCTCGTTCATGTTCGAAAAGGTATACATAACGCCCCTTTCGATGAAGGAGGAAGAGCGCGCCAAACGTATGCTCGGCGCCGTTTATGAATACTTTTATAATAATATTGAAAAACTGCCTCCGTTCTATCGTTCGCTCACCGAAAAGTGGCCGATCGAACAGGTGCTGTGCGACTACCTTTCGTCCATGACGGACAAGTTCGCCGTGGCGGTTTTCAACAACCTGTTCGTGCCGCGCAGCTGGGCGCTGACGGAAAAGGATATCGAAGAACTCGACTGACATTCAACCGGAGCACAAGCATATGGCCAAAGGACTGGATCCCGAATTCCTCGAACAACTGAAAAGCAAAAACGATCTGGTCGAAGTGGTCAGCGCATACGTTCCGCTCGAACGCAAGGGCGGCAACTGGTGGGGCAGGTGCCCTTTCCACCATGAAAAGACGCCCTCGTTTACCGTGAACGCCGAAAACCAGTTTTACCACTGTTTCGGCTGCGGCGTTTCCGGCGACGTCATCTCGTTTATCCGCGAAATCGAATCGGTCGACTTTATAGACGCCGTCAAAATCCTTGCCGAGCGCGCCAAACTGCCCGTGCCGGAAATGAATTTCGACACCGAAAAGACGGCGGAAAACAAGCGCAAACGCGACGAAATACTCAAAATACTCAAAACCACGGCGCACTTTTACCTGAACAATCTCAATTCGGGCAGGGCGGAAGCGCACGTGCAGTACATACTCGACCGCAAGATATCCGCGCCCGTCGTGCGGAAATTCGGCCTGGGCGCCTCGCTGGATTTTTACAGCCTGCCGCAATACCTCGAAAGCAAGGGGTTCCGCCGCGACGACATCATCGACAGCGGCGCCGTGACTGTATCCGAAAAGAACGGGCGGCTGACCGACGCGCAGGCGGGGCGGCTGATCTTTCCCGTCATCAACGCTTTCGGCGACGTGATCGCCTTCGGCGGGCGACTGTTGGAAAAGGCGGATTTCGCAAAGTATAAGAACACGCGCGAAACGACCGTGTTCAACAAGAGCAAAACACTCTATAACATCAATCTCGTCAAAAAGCAGAAGCAGGCGGAGGGACTCAGCGATCTCATCGTGGTCGAGGGGTACATGGATACCATTTCCCTCTACCAGGCGGGCTTTACCAACGTGGTCGCCAGCATGGGCACGGCGCTCACGAAGGACCAGGCGCGGCTGGCTAAAAGGTACTGCGAAAACGTGTTCATCAGTTACGACGGCGACTTTGCCGGGCAGAAGGGCGCCATCCGCGGGCTGGAGATTTTGCGCGACGAGCAACTCAACGTGAAGGTCGTGCCGCTGCCCGACGGGCTGGATCCCGACGACGTGGTCAAGCGGCAGGGGCCGGACGGATACCAGAGATGCCTGGATGCGGCGATGCCGCTCATCGATTTCAAACTGCGCGTCGCCGAGCACGGCTACGACATTTCGAAAACGGAGGACAAGCGCAGCTATACCGCCGATGCGCTGAAGATCATCGCCGAAGCGGAGAGCGAGAGCGTGAAGGAAGACCTGCTCAAACAGCTGCGCGACCGCACGGGCACGACCTACGAATCGCTCAAACGCGACCTGGAAAACGTTCCCGCGGCCGAGGCGAAGCAGGGCGAACCGGAGCCCGTGCTGCGCGAGGACGGGGCCGACCGCGAGGTCAAAGCCTGCCGGTTTATCCTCGCATCGGTGCTGTTCGGGGCGCGGTATGCGAAAAATTTCGACCTTTCGGGTGTCGTTTTCGACAATCCGGTGCATAATACTATCGCGGATTTTATTAAAGAGAGGCAGAAAAAAGGGGAAACCGTGCGCGCCAGCGCACTGTTCGACATTTTCGACGAAAATACGCCGGAACTGTCGGAGATCCTCGATTTAAGCCTCGGCGAAACGCTCGAAGGCGTGGGCGCGGCGAAATATTTCGACGACTGCGTGCGCACGCTGGAGCGCATCCGCACCCAAAAGGAACTGGCCCGTCTGAGCGCGCTGTGCGACGCGGAGACGGACCTGCAAAAAAAGAAAGAGATCACGCGGCAGGTGCTTGCGCTTGCCGTGAAACTGAAAAATTTTTAACACAGGCGGAGGAACAATAAGAAAAGAATGAGTGTTTCCGAACAGAAATTTGACGAAGTTCTCAAACAGATCATCGAAGATTACCGTAAAAAGGGCAGTATTTCCACCGATGCCCTCTACGATATCCTGGAAAAACTGGACGCGGACCCGTCGCGCATCGACGACATCTACAATGCGCTCAGCGAGGCGGGCATTCAGATCGTGGACGAGGAAGAGCGCGACCGCAGGATCTTCGAACAGTCGCTGCTCGACGTAAACATCGAAGATCCCGTAAAGATGTATCTCAAAGACATCGGCCAGGTGCCGCTGCTTTCGGCAGACGAAGAGGCGGAACTGGCGCAGAAGGCGCGCGACGGCGACGAAGCGGCGAAAAAGCGGCTTTCGGAGGCCAACCTGCGCCTGGTGGTATCCATTGCCAAACGGTATGTGGGGCGGGGAATGCTCTTTCTCGACCTCATTCAGGAGGGCAACATCGGCCTGATGCGCGCCGTGGAAAAATTCGATTACGAAAAGGGATTCAAATTTTCCACCTATGCGACCTGGTGGATCCGGCAGGCGATTACCCGCGCCATTGCCGACCAGTCGCGCCCCATCCGCCTGCCCGTACACGTAGTGGAGACCATCCACCGCATGACGCGCGAATCGCGCCAGCTCTTGCAGCAGTTGGGGCGCGATCCCACGCCCGAAGAACTGGCAAAGGCATTGGAGCTGCCGGTGGAGCGGATCC
>CALVHW010000088.1 GCA_944328905.1 uncultured Clostridia bacterium
AATATTTTCGTTTTGGCCGGTTCCACACCGCCGATGACTTCCACGACAATATCGACGTTGGGGTTGCTGACCACTTCCGCAATATTGTCAGAAATTTTACTTTCCTCGATGCCGAGATCAAGCGCGCGCTGGCGATTGATTTCCAATACGCTCTCCACGGAAAGATCAACGCCCTGCGTTTTGCGGTAAAATTCCCTGTGGTCGCGTAAAATTTTGTAGGTACCGCCGCCCACGACGCCCAGGCCGAGGATCGCTACGCCGACAGTTTTCATTTTCTGACCTCCGTTGTGTTCAGATCGTAAAGATATTTCAAACCCTGCAAGGTGAGGAGTTTGTCCACATGATCGATACAGGAAACTTCCTTTGCGATGATCTCGCTGAAACCGCCCGTCGCCACCACGGGCATATCCGGGCGCTTCATTTCGCGCTTAATCTTTTTTACGATGTAATCGACCAGACCGGCAAAGCCGAACACCAGCCCCGCCTGCAAGTTGGTCGTGGTATTTTTGCCGATGACACTTTTCGGCGTTTCGATCTCCACGCGCGGCAGTTTTGCCGTGCCGGATACGAGTGAATCCATGGAACCGCGGATACCGGGCGCCACCGCCCCGCCGATAAATTCACCGGCATCGTTGATGACGTTGAAGGTGGTGGCCGTGCCGAAATCGATGACGATGAGCGGCGCACCGTACTTGCGGATGGCGCCCACGTCGTTGGCAATGCGGTCGGCACCCACCTCGCGGGCGTCGTCTACGCGCAGATTGTGGCCGGTTTTCAAGCCCGCGCCCACCATGAGCGGCTCGATGCCGAGGTACCCCGCACACATATGCTGTATTGTATAATTGAGCACGGGCACGACCGAGGAAATGATCGCCCCGCCGATCTCGGCGGGCGATATCCCCTTTATTGCCAGCATATTCAGAAGAATCGTGCCGTATTCGTCGCTCGTGCGGTTGAGTTGTGTAGCGTTGCGGAAACTTACTTTCAGCGCGTTCCCTTCGAACAGCCCGTATTTAATGTTCGTGTTTCCGACGTCGATGCAGAGTATCATTGCCGCACTCCAAATATTATTCGGATTTTTGTTCTGAAATATCAGATTTTGCGCCGCCGTCCGGCAGAGAAAGCTCGTCCTTCCGATCCGAAGACGGACGCCGCCGCCCGAATATAGCGCGTTCCACCACCCTCTCCACCGTATAGATGGCGGGCGACGCAACCGCGTTGACGATAAACTCGATGATGAAATTGATCCCGGCGCAGCCGATCACAAGGAAATAAATGACCGTCATGCCGTCGGCCACAAAGTTCGCCGTGAGCGTATCGCTCATGAAGAGCGCACCGAGGATGAACAGCCCCGTATTGACGACAGGCGCAGACAGAGATGCCACGACCACCGCAACGTATTCGTTCTTTTTGCGGATCGCCTTATAAATGAGCCCTGCGACAAAACCCGCCGCCGCTCCCTTTATGAGGCAGAGCGCGACCGTGAGCACGGGATGATCCGTCAGCAATATATAGGTGAACGGATCCGCGCCCATGAGCGCCGCTATGATCACGACGGCACCGAAAGCCGCTCCGAGAAACGCCCCGGCCAAAGGGCCGAGCAGCAGCGCCCCGAGAACGATCGGGATAAGGGTGAGGCTGATCTTCGTGGTTCCGATCGGAATGGCGCTTGCAAAAACCTGCAGTACGATGACCAGCGCAAGCAAGACCGCGAGAAACGCGATATTGCGGGAAGTAAAAAAACGCTTCCTTTCCATAAAAACCTCCATCGGATTTCCCTGCGGGAATATCCGTGAAAAAAAATGTATTTATGCGGTATCGGAGGAAAGCCCTGGCGGTGCCTTCTCCGCGCATATCATGCTGAAAGAAACGGATTCAACCGTTTCGTCTGTTTATTATAGCAAATTTGCAGAAAAATGGCAAGTAAATGAATGTGAAAAAATCGATATGCAGCCGCCAAAGGCGGAAGAATGTTTCTGTGATTATTGTACGCAGAAATACCGAAAAAAATGATAAGCCGCCGTATCATCGGCTGCAGGCGGAAAAGCTTTCGACGGACGCAAAGCCGGTAACATTTTTTCCGGCGGCGACATACATATGAATATAGGCAACCGATATCATTGCCCGCTCCGCGGGCACCGGCTGCCAAATATTCCGCCGCAGCGCAAAAATCATACATATTCCGCCTGCGGCGAACGGGAGGAAAGATTCAATGAACGGTTTCGGAAACTTCGGCGGCAACAGTTGCCTGTGGATACTCATACTGTTGCTCATCCTCTGCTGCTCGCAGACCGGCGTGCTCAGCAATATCCTTGACAGCTGCTACCTGCCCCTGATTTTGGCGGCGGCATACTGCGTATGCAAAAAGGGCGGCCTGTGCAATATCTTCGGAGGCGGCTGCGGCTGCAATTAACCGCATCCGACTCGCCTGAGATCCACCCCCGAATCATGGCAAAGCCCGCGACTCGTCGCGGGCTTTGTTCTGTTTTTAACGATGCGTCGTTCAGTTTTTGGCGCCGCCCTGCAATTCGGCGCCGCCCCGTTTTTCAAGCAGGTAGCGCTGCACGGCAAGAATGGTCTTTGCGTCGCATATCTCGCCACGCCCGATCATTTCGTACGCCTCTTCAACGGGCACATACGCGGCGTCCACGAATTCCCCTTCGTCGGGATGCGCCTCGCTCTGGCGCGCGTCCGCCGCGTAATAGATGTAAATTTTTTCGTTTGTGTAGCCGGGCGTGGGATACATCGTGAACCAATGCTCCAAAGAACCGGCGACAAGGCCGGATTCCTCTTCCAGTTCGCGCGCGGCGGCTTTGGCGGGATCCTCCCCCGCATTGAGTTTGCCGGCGGGGATTTCCAGCGTCTCCTCTCCGTAGGCGTAGCGGTACTGGCGCACGAGCAGGACTTTTCCGTCCCGTACATAAAGCACGCCCGCGCCGCCCGGGTGGTCGATGTATTCGCGGGTGCAGGGTTTGCCGTCGGGCAGCACGGCGTCGTCGCAGTGCAGCACGAGTATTTTTCCGCGGTAAACTATATTCTCTTTTACGGTTTTTTCAGCCAGTTTCATACATTCTCCTTCAATTCGGTGTATTTGCCGCACAGCGCCGCGCAATACGGGCCGCCTCTGCCGCTGGCGCGGACGAACGCCGCATAGCCGCTCAGAAGTCCGGCACGCAGCACACCGTCCTGCGTTTTTTCCAGCGCGTTCAAGATGAAGAGCGCGTCCACTTTATCCGCGTCTGACAGGCCGGACGCATACACGCTGTCGCGCTCGGCGGCGACCAGCGCGCCGAAATCGGCAGGCACCGCGACCGGTGCGGCGGGCGCGGGGCGCGCGGCCTGCGGGCGGGCGGGCTCTTCCGGCACGGGTTTGGGCATCCCGCCGCGGAACATCAGTTTCACCGCATTGCGGAAGGGCTTGATCACCTGGTTGGTGAACGCGTAAAAACTTTCGTATACGCTGCCGTCCTCATAAAAATATTCCTGCAAAAATTCACTCAGATCGCGTTTTTTGCTGTCGAACTCGACGAGCAGACAGAAAATGAACGCCAGTTTTTCCTGCGGATCTTCGGGAAAAAGCATTTTTTTGCCGCGCGAAGGCGCCGCAGGAGCGTCGTCGAGGTATTTCCTCTGTGCCGCGCGGTAATCGAAATTTTTTGTAATATCGCGGAAATAGGCGTACAGCAGATCCGACGTTGCGATGGATTTCAGCAGATCGCTGATTTTGGTATCGGCGATGATGAACCGCGAACCCATCACCTCGTCGCAGCGGCGCAAAAACAAATCGATCTGTTCCCTTCCCGTATCCATGGCTCCCTCCTTTTCGTGCATTTTCGACACTTTTTTTCTCTCGTTTATCATTATAGCACAAAAATTTAATTTTATTAAACTATTTTTTCGGAAATATCTTGATTTTCCGAAAAATTTTATGTATAATATAGAAAACTCATAGTTGGAGGTTTTTTTATGAAGTCGGTTAAAATTTCTCTTCAGATGGCGCAGAACGTAAAAGAGTTCGTAAAAATCGTGCAGGATTGCCCTTACGAAATCGACCTGAAAAGCGACAAATACATCGTCGACGCGAAATCCATTTTGGGTATTTTCAGCCTCGACCTTTCCAAGCCGCTCGTGGTTGAGATTCATTCGGACGATTGCGACGATCTTATCAACGCGCTGAAAAAGTTTGCCTGATAAGGGTTAAATTCCGTATTTTAATCCGGGCAACGATCCGCTTTTTGGCAAAAAAGCGGATTTTTTGTCTGACCGCCCGGCAACGACAGAAAAGGTAGTTCTATGCAGATCCAAGGCGAAACGTTCACCAACAAGTTAATACTTCTTTTCGTCTTTGATAAGATGGAGAGCGCCCTTTCCGAGCGGACGATCATCGATATGTGTTCGACCAGCAACGACTGGATCAACTACATGGACTGCCTGATGATCATCAATCAACTGCTGGAAGACGGTTTCATCTGCACGGTAGAAACCAATGACGATACCCTCTACACCGTGACACCCGACGGGCGGAGCTGCCTTGCCAACTTTTACATAAACATTCCCAAAAGCACGCGCGAAGAGATTTCGCTGTTCGTAAAGAACAACAGCGCGCGCTACCGCAACCGGCAGGAATGCAAGTCTGACTACTACCAGAACAAAGACGGCACTTATACCGTTTTTTTGCGTATACTCGCCCCCGCCCAGCCCATGCTCGAACTCAAATTCGTTGTTCCCGACCGCAAAACGGCGCAGAACATCTATAAAAAATGGGAACTTAAAGCCGCGGACGTGTACGCCGTTATTTATGAAAACCTGGTCGACTGACCAATTTTGAGGTGAAACAATGTTTTCTTACAATACCAAAGGAACCTGCTCCCGCCTGATCGTTTTCGACGTGGACGAAAACGACAATATCCATAACGTGAAATTCATCGGCGGTTGCAGCGGCAATCTGCAGGGCATTTCTCGGCTCGTGGAAGGCAAAAACATCGACGACGTGAGCAAACTGCTCAAAGGCATCAAGTGCAAGAACAACACTTCGTGCCCCGACCAGCTCTCGCACGCCATCGAGGCGTACAAAATGCGCGACAAAGCCGCCGTCAAACAATAAAGAATATGAAAAAAGGGCCGCCGCATCTTAGCCGCCGCCCCGTTTTTACGCGCGCCGCTCTGCGGCGCTTTTTTCTTCTATAAACAAATTGCGCAACGCTTCTTCATGCAGGTCTCGAATACTTCCGCCATAATCACTCCTCCCCCATAAAGGTTTCGAGCGCGCGCACAAAGAGCGGGCGTTCCGCCTCGTATAAACACGCCCGGCAATGCGTACCGGGCAATGTTTGCACTGTAAGCGGGGCATGCGGCTCAAAATGCAGCGCCGTTTTGTAAAAGAGCATATTCTGTTCATAGCGGCAGGGCATATCGTCATCGTAAACGATGAGATGCATTTTGGGAAGGGAAACGCTCCCCAAAAAATACAGCGGCGCGCTCTCGTCGATGCGGACAAGCCTTTCGTCCTCGCCCCTATATTTCAGAACGGAAAAATGCACCGTGGGCTGTGCGCTTTCGATGAACCAACCCGCCACGTCGCGGACGGACGCCCCCGCCGCCGTTAAATACTTTTCGCACAAGGCCAGCATCAGCGCGAGATACCCTCCGCCCGATTGGCCCCACACGTACAATTCGCGCCCCGCGGCGATTCCGGCCTTTACAAACGCCACTGCCCGCGCGGCGTCTTCGATGCAGGCGGGGAAAGCCGCCTCCGGCAACAGCCTGTAATTGGCGGTGACGAAACAGATCCCCCGTTCCGCCAATATGCGGCCGACTTCCCGCGAATGCGTTTCGCTCTTATCGCCGCTCACGAGGCCGCCGCCGTGAAAATACAGCAAAACTTTTTTATATCCGCCGGCGGGACGCAGGACGTCAAGCGCGCAGTTTTCGGTATAACGTATATTCTTTTCCTCTCGTATCATATCATTTTCCCCCTTTCGATAATGAAAAGCCGCCGGACATCGGTCAATTTTACAAACCCGACGTTCGGCGGCAAAAATCGCTTTTTAGTACGCCCTCGCAAACAGCACAACGTGCTTTGCCTTTTTGCCGCAGCAGACGCACGTTTCGGCGTGTTCGTTCTCGACGAGCACGCGCGAAGAGGCGGCTGTCTGTTCTTTAATCTTGTCTTCGCACTCGCGGCAGCCGCACCAGCCCGCTTTTACGAAGTTTCCGCCCTCGACGCCCTTTAAAAGTTCGTCCATATTCTCTGCGGAAACGACGCGCTCTTCCTTGCGCTTTTTCGCCATTTGGAAGAGGTTCTGCTGGATATCGGCGAGCAGTTTCTGCACCGTTTCGGCGGCGTTTTCGAGGGGCGCTTCCACCTTTTCGTGCGTATCGCGGCGCACGAGCACCATTTTGCCCGCCTCGATGTCGCGAGGCCCCAACTCGATGCGCAGGGGCACACCTTTCATCTCCCACTCGTTGAACTTCCAGCCGGGGCTGTTGTCGGTGGTATCGGAATCAGCGCGGATGCCCGCCGCGAGCAGTTTCGCTTTCAGATCGGCAACCGCTTCCAGCACGCCCTCTTTTTTGGCGGCGATGGGAACGAGGATCGTCTGCACGGGCGCCACGACGGGCGGCAGAACCAGGCCGCGCTGGTCGCCGTGCGCCATGATGAGCGCACCGATCAGCCTCGTGGATACCCCCCACGACGTGGTGTACGCAAATTTGTGCGTGCCGTCTTTATCCAAAAACTGAATGTCGAACGCCTTGGCGAAGTTCTGGCCGAGATAGTGCGAGGTGCCCGCCTGCAAACTCTTGCCGTCGTGCATCATCGCCTCCATTCCGAAGGTGGCCACGGCGCCAGC
>CALVHW010000089.1 GCA_944328905.1 uncultured Clostridia bacterium
CCCCAGCAGGGCACCTGCAAACTCACGCTCAACATCAAACAGGGTATCATTCAGGAAGCCCTGGTTGAAACGATCGGCTGCTCGGGCATGACGCACTCGGCGGCGATGGCGGCGGAGATCCTGCCCAAAAAGACGCTGCTCGAAGCGCTCAACACCGACCTCGTCTGCGACGCCATCAACACCGCCATGCGCGAACTGTTCCTGCAGATCGTGTACGGCCGCAGCCAGAGCGCCTTTTCCGACGACGGCCTCGTGATCGGCGCAGGCCTCGAGGACCTCGGCAAGGGAAACCGCTCGCAGATCGGCACCATGTACTCCACCGCCGAAAAGGGCGTGCGCTACCTGGAAATGACGGACGGCTACGTTACCCGCATGGCGCTCGACAAGAACAACGAAGTGATCGGCTATGAATTCGTGAACTTCGGCAAGATGATGGACTTCATCAAAGGCGGCATGGACGCGAACGACGCGCTCAAAAAAGCGCAGGGACATTACGGCAGATTTACCGAGGCCGACGGGGCGGTCAAGTACATCGATCCCCGCAAACAGTAAGGAGGTGCGCTGCAATGAGTATCACATTCGAAGGTTACGAAAGAAGGATCGGCCAGATCAAGCCGGTCATGGAAAAATATGGCATCAAAGATTTTGAAGACGCCAAGCGCATCTGCAACGAAAAGGGTTTCGACGCCTACGACATCGTGAAAGGCATTCAGCCCATCGCGTTTGAAAACGCGGGCTGGGCGTACACCCTGGGCGCCGCCATCGCCATCAAAAAGGGCTGCAAAAAGGCGGCCGACGCGGCGGAAGCCATCGGCGAAGGCTTGCAGGCGTTCTGCATCCCCGGCTCCGTTGCCGACCAGCGCAAAGTGGGCCTGGGCCACGGCAACCTCGCGGCGATGCTGCTGCGCGACGAAACGGAATGCTTCTGCTTCCTCGCCGGGCACGAATCGTTTGCGGCGGCGGAAGGCGCCATCGGCATTGCGAAAAACGCCAACAAAGTGCGTAAAAATCCCCTGCGCGTTATTCTGAACGGTTTGGGCAAAGACGCGGCGTATATCATTTCGCGCATCAACGGCTTCACCTATGTGCAGACGCAGTACGATTACTATACGGGCAAAGTGACCATCGTCAAAGAAACCCCCTATTCGGACGGCGAGCGCGCCAAAGTGCGCTGCTACGGCACGGACGACGTGAACGAGGGCGTTGCGATCATGATCATGGAAAAGGTCGACGTTTCCATTACGGGCAACTCGACCAACCCTACGAGGTTCCAGCACCCCGTGGCGGGCACCTATAAGAAATGGGCGGTCGAGAACGGCAAAAAGTATTTCTCGGTGGCATCGGGCGGCGGCACGGGCAGAACGCTCCACCCCGACAACATGGCGGCAGGCCCCGCGAGCTACGGCATGACGGACACGATGGGGCGTATGCACTCGGATGCGCAGTTTGCAGGATCTTCCTCCGTTCCCGCGCACGTCGAGATGATGGGCCTGATCGGCGCCGGCAACAACCCGATGGTCGGTATGACCGTTGCTTGTGCCGTTGCGGTACAGGAAGGTTTATCCAAATAAGTTTGAAAGGAACTTCCGAAAGGGAGTTCCTTTTTTTGCGCAACGATAAGCACAAGCAACATGGTCAATTTTTTGACCGTTGCTTGTGCCGTTGCGGTGCAAGAGGGTATGTCGAAATAAGTTAGTTCTCGCAAATGCTTTCGGGCTGCCGAAAGCATTTGCCGAGATTTTGAGGGAGAAACCACCGCACGCGCGTTGCGCTAACGGCAGTTTCTCCCTCTTTTTTATTTTTTGAATAAATCTCTGAACGCTTTTGCCAACTGATTATCGCTTTCTGCATCGGAAAGTACCCGAAAATCCTCTTTTTTGATGTATGCAACGGGCCGGATATAATCTCCCGTAACCGGATTTGAAAAATCAGCAATCACAACACCGTGTTTTTCGATCAGGTTTTCCATTACCGTACCCACATACCCCGCACGCAAACCCTGATCCGCATAATTTTCGTTTAACAAAATAATTTCGTCCATCGGTTCTGCCAATGCGTTGTTTTTGTATTTATCCATAGAATCTCCTTAATTTGAAAATCCGCTAAAAGGTGTTGTAAGTTTTATTTCACCTTTAGGCAATACTGCCCAACCTGTTTTTACTCTATAACTTTTTCCGCTTTTCGCAGGCACTTCTATCACTATTTCTATATGTGCATAAAATTTGCCTGCTCCTTTATATATATAATCACCTTTGCAATATTTCTGTAATGTTTGCGAAACAAAAAGTTGTTGCAAATATGCACTATCGGCTATCGTATATCCCCAATTTTCAAATAAATCTTTTTTGCCGTCATCATATTTATCACTAAAAATATAGTCGGTAAATTTACGAATATCACAATTTGCATTTGCCGTAATATTCGGTATCGGATTTTCTATTTTTTCAAGCCGACATTGACAATTAGGATGTTGCGGATATCTCGGCATTTGTTTCAAGATAAAATGGCATCCGTTAAATTTATCGCAATCGTCCCGCCAATTGTTTAGTTGTGATATCCACTCAACCCAATCATCTTCCTTTAATGATAAAAAGTTACTCAGTAATTTTTCAAGAATATCGTTTAGTAATCCCATTATACCATAACCTCTAAAATAAAGCAAAACAAACCCACCCGGATTTGTCTGTTTACCTTATTATAGCATCGGTCATTACTACGCCAATGGAAAACTGGTCAATATTTTTTACAAATTTATACGCACAAAGTTCGCAATCTCCGTTCCGGGGCATGGGGCGATTGCCCCATATCGGCCAAATAAATATGCGCGCGGGCGGCAGGGAAAAACTGCACAGCAATATCGCCTTCCCCCTCGGGGGGGTGCGCAGCGGTATGCCCTTGCCTTCCCCCTCGGGGGGGGGGAAAGGTGCCCCGCAGGGGCAGATGAGGAAATAATCCGTCCACTTGTTTCAAGATAAAAGGACAATCCACCCGCTGCAACACAAAGCGACACTTGTCAATCATACCTGCCAAAAACAAATATGGCAGGTTGCGATAAATTCCGCAAATACGGGAGTTATAATAAATTTAACACAGGGTTGCCGGAACGCGCAGCGTGCAGGCGAGCCTGGGGCAAATTTATTATATTCCACAATAACTCCCTGCCCGAAAAATTTTTCGCACCCTTTATCAGCCTAAAATATAAAGCAAAGCGAACAGCGTTTCATATCCACAAACAAAATAAGAGCCCCTGCGTCCGGCAGCAAAGCCGCGCGCCCGCGGGGGCTGCTTAAAATCAATTTGAAAAAATCGGGCAAAAAACTTTTACAGCATCTTCTCCCCCATATCCTGCCCGCCGAGGATATGGATGTGCAGGTGGTGCACCGTTTGCCCGGCGTCTTTGCCCTGGTTTACGATGAGACGGTAGCCGCTTGCAAGCCCCAAAGATGCGGCGATCTGCGGAATTTTCACAAAGCACTTTTTGACCAGTTCCGCCTGCTCCGCGTTCATTTCGGCGAGCGTGGCAAAGTGCGATTTGGGCACGACCAGAACGTGCACTTTCGCCTGCGGGTTGATGTCGCGGAAGGCGAGCATATCCTCGTCTTCATACACTTTGTTCGAGGGGATCTCCCCCGCGATGATCTTGCAGAAAATACAGTTTTCCATTTTTTTATTCTCCTTTTATCTGCCGCCCGTGCACTTGTATGCGTGGGCGCTTTTTCTATATAAAACGGACATAAAACGGCGCGCGGCGTTAAACGCGTTCGGCAGGCGGCGTTAAACGCGCTCGGCGAGCAGGCCGTCCTCAAAGGGCCGCAGCGCGCGCACTTTCAGACGCCCGTGCGCCTCGCCCGGCACATACAGGCGGATGTAATTTTCCGAATAGCCGACGGTATAGCCGCCCTTTTGCTCTTCGGACACCAGTTCGAGCACTTTGCCGACAAACCGCCCCTCGTACTCCGCGCGCAGCTGCCCCGAAAGCTCCATCAGCCGGTGCAGGCGCTGTTTTTTGACCTGCGGCGCGAGGTCGGGCAGTTTTGCCGCCACCGTGCCCGTGCGGCGGCTGTACGCAAAGCAGTGTATCTGCGAAAATGCTGCGCGCCGCGCCAGCGCCAGCGTGTTTTCGAAATCCTCTTCCGTTTCCGCGGGAAAGCCCGCGATGATGTCCGTCGTGACGGCGGCATCGGGAAAATGCTGCCGAATGAGCTCTACGCGCGCCAGAAATTCTTCGCCCGTGTAGTGGCGGTTCATCTTTTTCAAAACGGCGTCCGATCCGCTCTGCAACGACAGGTGAAAGTGCGGCGCAAAGTCCTGTATCTGCTTTGCCGCTTCCAGCAGCCGCGGCGTGATCACGCCCGCTTCCAGCGAGCCGAGACGGATGCGGCACTTAGCGTCCTTTACCGCCAACAACAGGTCGGCGAGGTCTTTTTCGCCGTCTTTGTACGAAGAGACGTCGATGCCGGTGATCACCGCCTCTTCCGCCGTGCAGGAGAGAATCTCCGCCGCCGCGCTCTGCAAACCGCGCGAACGGCTCCTGCCGCGCAGGTACGGAATGATACAGTACGAACAGAAATTGTTGCAGCCGTCCTGTATTTTTATGAACGCGCGCGTCTTGGGCGACTGCGGCGCGGGCATTTCGTCGTAGACCTTATCGGCCTCGTCGATGCGCACGCCCGTGCAGGCGGCGTCGAGAAGATCCAAAACTTCGCCCTTCTGCCGCGCGCCCGTGACCAGAAAGACGCCCTCGCGCCCCGCAAAAATTTCGGGAGTGCGCTCGGCGGCACAGCCGCAGACGGCGATGCGCGCGTGCGGCGCCGCCGCGCGGATGCGGGCGATGGCCTGGCGCGACTTTTTTTCCGCCTCCGCCGTGACGGCGCAGGTGTTGAGGATATAGAGATCGGCGGGCACGAGTTCGTCGGAAACTTCCCAGCCCCGCTCTTTGAGCCCGTGCAGCAAAGACGCGCTCTCGACGCCGTTGACCTTACAGCCGAGCGTAAATACCACCGCTTTCATTGCCATTCTCCCAGCGAAAACATGACGGCGGACGTGAGGGCGATCGCCGCCGTTTCCGCGCGCAGAATGCGCCTGCCCAGCGAAACCCAGGCAAAGCCCGCGGCGCGCGCCTCTTCCGCCTCTTCCTGCGAAAAGCCGCCCTCGCTGCCCACGACCAGCGCGCACGAACCGGCGATTTTTTTAAGATCCGTTTCCGATTTCTGCGCAAATTCGCAGGCGAATATCTTGTTTTCGTAATCCCTGCACGAGGCGAGCGCGGCGGAAAAATCCATGTACTCGACCGCCGGCACGGTGGCGCGCAGGCACTGTTTTGCCGCCTCGCGCGCGACCTTTTGCAGGCGCTGCAATTTGTTTTCATTCATATACGCCGAACAAAAGCGCGAGGAAAAGACGCAGATGTGCGAAACGCCCAGTTCCGTCGCCTTCTGCACGACCAGTTCGGTTTTATCCCCTTTGAGCGCGCCGACGAGCAGGCGCACGTTCGCCCTGCACTCTTTATCGGAGGGGCGCTGCCCCACCACGCTGCACAGCACTTCGCCCTTGCCGACGTGCGAAACGACGGCGTCGTACTCCGCGCCGCTGCCGTCCAGAAGAACCACTTCGTCGCCCTCTTGCAGGCGCAGAACGTTCTTTGCGTGGGAATATTCGTCGCCCGAAAGCACCGTTTCGCGCGCTATGCTTTGTACAAAAAATCTGCGTACCGTTGCCATGTTTTCTGCCCTTTTACGGCATTTTTCGCCGTTTATTTTCTGCCCCTTGCCGGCGCCGCGGCGGCGTTTAATTTTTGCGGAAAGCGAGCGCATACCATTCGCCGCGGCGGCGCTCGGCGATCTTTTCCAGACCGATCGCCGTGTAGGCGTCTATGACCTGCGCGAGTTTGGAGGCGATGATGCCGCTCAGAATCAGCGTGCCGCCCGCTTTGAGGTTTTTGGGGATGCTGCCGCACAGCCGGCACAGAATGTCTGCCGTGATGTTCGCCGTCATGACCTCGCCGCAGATGTTCGCGTCTTCCAAAAGGTCGCTTCTTGCCACGCAAACTTTCTCCGAAACGCCGTTGATTTCGGCGTTGTGCGCGGCGCTCTGCACCGCCACGTAGTCGATATCGGTGAGATAGGCGAACTTTGCGCCCAGTTTTACGCCCGCGATGCCGAGGATGCCGCTGCCGCAGCCGACGTCCACGAGGGTATCCCCCTCTTGAAGGTATTCCTGCAAAAATTCTAAGCACATGGCCGTGGTTTCGTGCTCGCCCGTGCCGAACGCCATGTTCGAATCGAGTTTTATGATCACTTCCCCGGGCGCGGGCTTGTAGGCGATCCATTCGGGGCACACGACCACCCTGCCGCCGATGTGGAGGGGGCGGAAATGCTCTTTCCACACGTTGATCCAGTCGTCGCCCTCGATTTCGCGGCGCCCCGTTTCCAGCGTGCCCAGGGGCACGAACCCCTCGCTGCGCCCGCGCAGGTCGGAAAGATCGGCCTCGATGCCGCGGATGTTCTCTTCGGCGATGTCGACGGGCAGAAAGCACTTTACCAGCACGTCGCGCGGGGCACTGATGCGCTCTTCCACGTCTTCGTCCATGTAGTCCCAAAAGGTGCTCTTGTCCCGTTGCAGGGCGATGATGTCCGCCGCATCGTTCACGGCGACGCCGTAGTTGGTATAATTCCACAAGAGGTCTGCCACCAGTTCGCTGCCCTCTGTGGTGGTATGTACGGTAAATTCGATAAATTTCATGCCATTCTCCTCGCCGCCGTGCGGTTTTGCC
>CALVHW010000090.1 GCA_944328905.1 uncultured Clostridia bacterium
GAGTTCTTTGAACTGATCGCCGCGCGCCACGAAGTCCGTTTCGCAGTTGACTTCGACGAGCACGCCGACCTTGCCGCCCATGTGGATATAACTGTCGACAATGCCTTCCGCCGCGATGCGGCCGGCTTTTTTGGCGGCCGTGGCCATGCCCTTTTCGCGCAGGATCTCGATGGCCTTATCCATATCGCCGTTTGCTTCGGTGAGAGCCTTTTTGCAATCCATCATGCCCACGCCCGTTTTCTGGCGCAGAGCGTTTACATCACTTGCCGTAATTGCCATTGTTTATTCTCCTTTTCCGTGTTTTTCGATGGTTTACTCAGCCTGTTCGTCGGCAGGAGCCTCTTCCGCCGCCACGACCTCTTCGATCGATTCGGCCTCGGCGGGAACCTCTTCCGCCGCCTGCTGCAATTCCGCATTCACGGCCTCGCCCTGGTTGGCCTCGATGACGGCGTTGGCGATGACCGACGAGAGCAGTTTGACCGCGCGGATCGCGTCGTCATTGCCCGGAATCACATAATCGATGAGTTCGGGATCGCAGTTGGTATCGGTGATGGCGACGATGGGGATGTGCAGTTTGCGCGCTTCCTGTACGGCGATATCCTCGTTGTGGGGATCGACGATGAACAGCGCGCCGGGGAGTGTGCGCATCTCTTTGATGCCGCCTAAGTTCGATTCGAGTTTTTCCATCTCTTTTTTCAGGCCGAGGACTTCCTTTTTGGGAAGCAGGTCGAACTCGCCGCTCTCTTCCATCTTTTCCAGTCTGTTCAGACGGTCGATGCGGGAACGGATGGTTTTGAAGTTGGTGAGCGTGCCGCCCAGCCAACGCGAATTGATGTAGAACTGACCGCAGCGGGTGGCCTCTTCTTTGATGGCCTCCTGCGCCTGCTTTTTGGTGCCGACGAACAGGATGCTCTTGCCCGCTTTGACGGTATCGACGACGAAGTTATACGCCTGCTCCACAAGGCCCACGGTGAGCTGCAGGTCGATGATATGGATATCGTTGCGTGCGGCGAAGATATACTTCTTCATCTTGGGGTTCCATTTCCTCGTTTGGTGACCGAAGTGGACGCCGGCCTCGAGGAGTTGTTTCATAGTGATAACTGCCATAAAAATTGCCTCCGTTTCTTCCTCCCCCGCGCGCGGAAAAACGCCCGCATCAGCCCGCCCGGTTGGGATTTTGGCGGGAACGGAACGAGCAACGCACAGGGTGTGAATTTTTAGCCTTACTATTTTACCATAAGGCGGGATTTTTTGCAAGCGAAAATATTCACGAAAATTGTTTTTTAGCGACAAAAACAATTTTCCGTGAGTTTTAGGGCTCTGCCCTCTGCGGCGCGCCTTTTAGGTGCCCGCCATTTTTATGCGCGCCGCATTCACCCGCCGAGGTCGCAGGTTTGCGACAAATTGGGGGCGCTTTCCGCAAAGCGTGGTTTGCGGAAACGCAAGTGATTATTTTAGATAATCAACTGCGCGTCCGTAAATCGCAATTTACGGTTAGCGCACTCCATTTGCCGCACACTTACGGCTTACGCAGAAAGAGTGAATGCGCGCGATTTCTATAATCGAGAGCGAAATAAAGTATCGCGCGCAAAGAGAAAACAGGCGGCCAGCGGCATAGCCGCGCGCCCGCGGGTTTTCTCTAATATCAAGCGATTTCTTTCATCTCTTTTGAAAGAAATCGCGCGAAGTTATAATAATTTACTCGCGCAAGCAGAGTCGCGTCTCTGCGCCAGCGCACTCTATTTGCCGACACTTCGGCTTACGGGAAGAGGGTGAATTTGCGGCTTTGCAATCAATCTATGTGAAGCCCTTAAAATAAGCCGCAAAGAGGGAGAAAACGCCGCACAGCCGCCTTTTCAGGCGGCGCTCGGCGGTGTCTCCATCAAAATCTCGAAAAATAATTTTGTCAGCTCAAAATTATTTTTGAGAACCCTTCTTGTGGTCGTGATTCTTGCAGCCGCAGCCGCAGCCTTCTTCGTAGTCGGTGTCTAAAGACGCCGCTTCGTCGGCATCGTCGTCCTCTTCCATCACGCGGCAGAATTCGTCGAACACTTCGTCGAGCAGTTTCTGGTCTTCGACGGGCACCAGTTCTTCGCTGCCGTCTTCGCCCACGATCTCCAAAATGGTGACGTCCGTCGCCTCGTCGTCCTCGGCGTCTTCCTCATCGGCGGGTTGGAAAAAGGCGAACCACCTCTCCTTATGCTCGATGGTGCCGATATGATAGCACTTGTGCACTTTGCCTTCGTCGTCGATGAGTTCCACGACGTTCACTTCCTCTTCCGCGCATTCGTCGCAGTCGCAGCCTGCTTCGTGCAGTTTCTTTTCTTCGCTCATGGTTTCGCTCCTTTTTTTGCTTTTATTCAAATACCCTTCCAGAATGTAGGAAGCGGCAATGCTGTCTATACTCTTTTTGCGGTCTTTGCTGCGCACGCCGCCCGCGATCTGATCGCGCTGCGCCTCCATGGAGGTGAACCGCTCGTCTTCGTACTCGATGGGGATCTTCGTCTTTTGCCGCAGCAGATCGACGAACCGCCGCGTTTTGACCGTTTGCAACGATTCGGTGCCGTCGAAATTCACGGGCAGCCCGCACACGATCAGCCCCGCATCCTTTTCCGCGGCCAGCGCGGCAAGGGCGGCGGCGTCGTTTTCGGCGCTCCTGGTGCGGTAATACGTCTGCGCGGGCAGGGCGAAGGTGTTGTTCGGGTCGCTCACCGCCACGCCGATGCGTTTATCGCCTATATCCAGCGCCAATATACGTTTTTGCATACGGCCTCCCCGTATTTTCTTACTTTCGGCGGCCAAATTCCGGAATTCTCTGCCGTGAAAAGGCTACGGCAATACCGCCTTGCAAAGACGATGAACGGCAGGGCGCACGAAAGATGCCGCCGAAAGCGGATTCGTTCTGTTCCCTTACAGTATAACACAGAAAACGCCGTTCGTCCACAGATTTTTTCAAATTTTCGGGTTTGCGGCAAACTTTCGCCGAATACTCACAAACGGCGCCCGCCGCTGCCGCGGCGGGCGCCTGCCCCGTTTGTTCCGATTTATTTTCGTTCAGCTTACTCTGTACGGCGCTTTTTGAACAGAACGACCGCGCCGAGCAGAGCCGCCGCGGATACTGCCGCCGCGCCGGAAAACACCGTGCCGCCGCATCCGCCGCTTTCGCTTCCGGCGTCTTCATTGCCCGTGCCGGGGTTCTCTTCGCCCGTGCCGGGATTTTCGCCGGGGTTTTCTTCGCCTGTGCCGGGGTTTTCGCCGGGGTTTTCTTCGCCTGTGCCGGGATTTTCGCCGGGGTTTTCTTCGCCTGTGCCGGGGTTTTCCGACGCAGGTGCCGTAAGTTCGAAACTTGCCACCGTACCGGAAACCTCGAACGCCGCCAAAAGATAGGTTTTATCCCCGTTTACCGCAAAGGCGAGGCCTTCGGGCGCGACGTCGCCGGTGAGTTCGCCGTTGAAATCGCGCGTGTTCACATAGTTGACGTACTGCGCCGCCGACGGATCGGTGACGTCGTACACCATGATGCCGCCGATGCGTTCGAGCGCGATGAAGGCGTACGTTCTGCTGCCGAGTTCGGCAACGGCCACCGCCTCCGGCTCAATCCCCTTTTTGGCGGTGCGGCTCTCCAATTCGATGTCGTCGTTGGAGGCGTTGTAATAAGCGGGCAGGTACTGCCACGTTTTCGCCTCGAAATCGCTTGCACTGTCGAACACGAGGTTCAGACCGTTTGCGCTCACCTCAAAAATACTGAACGAACGGCCGCCGTAGAGGTAGTTGCCCGTGGCGGGAATACCCGCTTTCAGTTCATTGTTCAGAACGCGCACGCTGTTGGGAAGGGGCGTGCCGTCTTTGGCGGCGATGCCGCTGCGCTTTTCTTCGTCGGTGAAATCGCCCCATTCGCGGGCGTCGCCCTCGTTGGCGGTGAGAATGTACGTTTTGCCGCCCGCCGCGTACACGGAAATGCCGTCTGGCATATACACGCCGAACGTGTTTTCGTATGTTTTGGGAGCGTATGTGCCATCTTCGTCGTTGAGGTCGATCGCGTTTTTATCCAGACTGTAATCCTTGAATCCGAGCGGGAAGATGTTTTCAAAGCGCGCGGCGGCGATATCCAGCACGGCGACGGCGTTGGCCTCCTGCAAGGCGACGTACGCTTTGCCGCCGTTTACGGCGATGTATTCGGGTTCGAGGTCGGCTGCAGCGGTAAGCACTTCGCCGTTCACCTTGTTGATGATGACGCCCTTTGCGGCGAGTTCTGCGGAATCAAAGCCATCAAAACCTGCCACCGTGACCGCGTTTTCCGTTTTTTGCGTATCGATGACGGAAACGGAGCCGGCGGGGTCAATTTCGCCCGCGCCGTAGCCGCTGCGGGGTTCGCCCTCGTCTGCTGTGAGGATATAGCGGCCGTTTTCCGCAAAGGTGACCATATCCGGCTGCACGCCCACCGTGTACACGGCGGTGATTTCGTTATCGTAATCGAGCACGGCGACGCGGCCGGGGTTGGAGTAAACGCTGTCTTGCAAGGCCACCGCGATGCGGTCGTTTTGCGTATCCACCGCCACGCTGGTCATGTCGCCGTAACTGAAAGAGGGATCCTCTGCCTGCATGAGCGCCTTGATGTCCAGTTCGGTTTTCGTGCCGAACGAGCCGTCCGCTTTGACTTCGAAAACGTCGAGTTTGCCGCTCTGCCCGTTGACGACGTATGCCCTGCCGTTATCCGCATTGTAGGAAACGATTTCCGCCACGCCGCCGTCTTTGTTCGCGTCGCCGAGCGTGACGCCGCCCTTCTTTTCGATGCCGAACGCGGCATCCGCCTCGAAGCCGTCGTTTTTGATGGTATACGCGGGCGTTTCGGGTTCTTCGGGCACTTCGGTTTCCTGCGCGGAAATAGTTTCGCCCTTGCTGTTCTGCACGGGTTTATCCGCCGCGGAAACGTCCTCATAATTCAGTTCGCCGCCGTCGTTCTTGTTGTTGTCTGTATCCGCAAAATCTGTGCGCCTGACCGCTTTCTTTTTCGACTGGATGTCGGCGTACTCCCCTTCATAGACGGGCGGAGCCTGTTCGGGCTCGCTGTCGTTGCCCTGCACGGCGAGCAGGTCTACATAGCCTTCGGGGCGGTTTTCGTCGGTAACGGCCCCGGCAAAATCGGCGCCGAGCGTAACGGCTTCGCTGGTGAGAAGTACGGAAAGCCCTTTGTTGTGCAGCGGCACGTTCCACTGCGCGTCGCCCGCGGGGATCATCCATGCCTTTGCGTCGACGGGTTCGACGGCGGCGCAGCGCACGAGGTAGTAGCCCTGCGCGGCGATGCTGCCCGTAAGCGCGAAAGACTGCCAGGCAGCGGCGTCCGGCCCGTCTTCGCTCGACTTATAATAGAGGTTCCAGCCTTCGAGGGAAACCGCGGAGGAAGTGGGGTTGTACAGTTCGATAAAACTGTGGCTGGAATATTCGGCGTTATCCGACGCGCCGAACACCTGGTTGACGAGCACGTGCGGCACGGATACGTCGTATTCGCCCTGCGCATTGTAAGGGGTGCCCGCGGCGGACGCCGCCCCTGCCGGCACGGGTGCGGACGAAACGAGCATCGCCCCGCCCACCAGTACCGAAAGCAATTTTTTTCCGATCTTTTTCATACTGTTCTCCTTATTTTCTGATCTGCCTTTATTATACAATACGATTATATAATTTTTTCGGCGGCTTTGCCGGAAGTTGTAATAAAGTGTAATCAACTTGTAAAAACGGGCGGTTCTCCCCCGACGGAAAGCGTCCGCTCTGCAATGCGCGCGCCGGGAACGGCCCGCACCGACGATTTGGGCCGGGACGGACAGCGCGCGGTGCGCGCACCCGGAAATTGCCGTGCCGGTACCGCCCCCGCAATGCCGTTGCGGAAACTGTTCCGCAATGCCGCGCCGAAAAACGCATATTCCCGAAAAACGGCGATACCCGCCGCGCATTGCGCACGGCGGGTACCGTAAGAAAAAGTTGTTGGATGAGTGAGCAATTTTCGGACTTATGCCGTGTTTTTATGTTACCGGAAATCCGCGCCTTTGCCGCCGCATCTCTGCCGCGGCGCAAAAGCCTGCGCGGCGAAACCGCCTTTCCGGTTTGCTTTCGGTATGCGGGCCGCCGATTTTCCTCGGCGAATCCCCTTTGTACGGAAATCCGCCGCCCGTTTGAACGGGCAGGCCTTTCCGCTGCGGAAAAATCAAATCTATGGCTTGTCCCCTTTCCGCACTTTTATTGTACCGCACAGTTGCAATAATCTTTTCCCGAATTCGTAAAGAATTTGTAAAAAATTATTTTGCGGTTTCCGCCGAAGACGGCGCGCCCGCGGCCTCGGAAGAGGGCGCTTTTTCTTCTTCCGCCGCCGTTCGGGCCGTTCCGCCGACAGAGGGCGCGGCGCCGCGCCCGACGCGCACCGCGACCAAAAAGAGCACGAAACCGATCGCGAACATTACGGTGAGCACGCTGACGCCCAAATTTTCCCTGCCGGTAAGGTCGGCCACCAGCGCGACGAGGAAAGTGCCCATGAAGGACGCGCCCTTGCCGAAAATGTCGTATACGCCGAAATATTCGCCCGTCTTTTCCTGCGGGATGATCTTGGCGTAGTAAGAGCGCGACATCGCCTGGATGGTGCCCTGAAAGAGCCCGACGCAGACGGCCAGGATCCAGAATTCGTAGATCGCGTTCAGGAAAATGGCGTAGACGGTGATGCAGAAATAGGCGGAGATGCAAACGAGGATGAGGA
>CALVHW010000091.1 GCA_944328905.1 uncultured Clostridia bacterium
TTTACAAATCTGCGCGCTCGTTTTGTATTCTCCCGCATTCAGAAAATAGGGAGCGATGCGCCCGCTCTTCAATTTAGACGTTCCGAATTTGAGAACGCCGCATTCCGCAAGAAACTCAATGAACTTCCTTTTGTAATCCATTTTTTACTCCTTTATGTGTGACATAATACTTAAAAAACGGCAATTTTATGCTTCAAATTTAATATTTCCATCCACAATCGTGTACTTTACGCGGCCATATACCTCGCGCCCGTCAAAGGGCGTATTCTTCCCTTTGGAACGGAATTTACCGCTGTCGATCGTATATTTTTCGCCCAGATCTGCGATCATGAGATCGGCAGGCGCCCCCACTGCCAGAACGCCGCCTGCCAGCCCCAAAATCTTTGCCGGCGCCCCGCTCATGCGTTTCGCCAGCCGTTCCAGCGTGAGCACGCCGCCCTTAACAAGTTCCGTATAGGCAAGCGAAAACGACGTTTCAATGCCGCTGATACCGAATGCCGCGAGGTTGTATTCGACGCTCTTTTCATCCCTGTGGTGCGGCGCATGATCGGTAACGATGCAGTCGAGCGTGCCGTCTTTCAGCCCCTCTTTGATCGCCGCAACGTCCTCCGCCTCGCGAATGGGCGGATTGACTTTGGTGTTCGCATCGTAGCCGAGAATCACATCGTCCGTGAGCGCGAAGTAATGCGGGCAGGTCTCCGCCGTAACGGCTACCCCGCGCGCCTTCGCCTCGCGCAGGAGTTGAACGCCGCCCTTCGTGGAAACGTGGCAGATGTGCACGTGCTTGCCCAGCGTTTCCGCCAGAATAATTTCGCGGGCGATCATCACCTCTTCCGCCGCGCGCGGAATCCCCTTTAATCCTGCGAGCGTGCTGTTATACCCCTCATTGACCACACCACCGTCCACGAGCGACTTATCCTCGCAGTGCGAAAGGCAGATCATGCCGAAATCGGACGCATATTCCATGGCGAGCCGCATCATGCGCGCATCGGAAACAGGCCTGCCGTCGTCGCTGACAGCCACGGCCCCCGCGTCCTTCATTTTGCCCATCTCTGCAAGCGATTCGCCCTTTTCGCCCTTCGTGATCGCGCCGATCGGATGCACCTTACAGAGTCCCACTTCTTTGGCGCGCGCGACGATGTAACCGACGACCGCCGCATTGTCGCAGACGGGATCAGTGTTGGGCATACAGCAAATTTGCGTAAAGCCGCCGGCAACTGCCGCCGCACTGCCGCTGGCGATATCTTCTTTGTACTCAAAACCCGGCTCGCGCAGGTGGACGTGAATATCGATCAGACCGGGAAAAATATGCAACCCCGCCGCATCGATCACCTTAGCGCCCGCGCATTCGACGGATGCACCGATCTCTTTGATCTTACCGTTTTCCAGCAACAGATCGCAGTGCTCGGTTTTATCCGGAAACACCGCCGTTCCGTTTTTGATAAGGAGTTTACTCATTCGCTTCGCCTCCCTTTCTGTTTTTGACAAGCAGGAACAGGAGCGCCATCCGCACGGCGACGCCGTTCAGTACTTGTTCAGTAATTTTGCTGTTGGGCGCATCGATGACGCCGGACGTGAGTTCGACGCCGCGATTGACCGGCCCCGGATGCATGACGATACAGTCTTTATCCGCAAACTTCAAATGTTCTTCGCTCACGCCGTAATACTTGCTGTATTCGGAGAGGGATGGAAACAAACCGCCCTGCTGGCGTTCGAGCTGAATGCGCAGCCCCATCACGACGTTTGCACCCGCCAAAGCCTCTTCGCGCGAGCGGGCGACTTTCGCACCCAATCGCCCGATCCCCTGCGGCATGAGCGTCGCCGGGGCATATATACTGACTTCCGCGCCCAGTTTCGTGAGCCCGAAAAGGTTGCTCTTTGCCACGCGCGAATGTTTGATATCGCCGAGAATGGCGACTTTCAACCCCTTGAACGAGCCGAACTTTTCGCGCATGGTGTAGAAATCGAGGAGCGCCTGCGTAGGATGCTCGTTCATGCCGTCACCGCCGTTCACGACCGACGCCTTCACGTGGCGCGCGAGAAGATGCGGCGCGCCGCCCATGGGATGGCGGATGACGATGACGTCGTTTTTCATCGCGTCGAGCGTGTAACCCGTATCGATCAGCGTTTCGCCCTTCTGCACCGAACTGGACGACGATGAAATATTGACCGTACCGGCACCCAAATATTTTGCCGCCAATTCAAACGAACAGCGCGTGCGGGTGCTGTTTTCATAAAAGAGCGTCGTGACCGTCCGCCCCTGCAAGTGCGGCAGTTTTTTCAGATTCTGGGTGAGCAGTTTTTTCATGCCGACGGCCGTATCCAGGATCTGCAAAATGTCTACCGCGGACGCGTCGTACAAGCCAAGCAAATCTTTACCCAACATAAACAATACCTCAAAAACTTCCGGCGCTCCGGAAAAATTCAATCTTTTGGCGCGCCGGACTCGATTTAATTTTTTACAGTGATACCGAGGCTGTCTTCCCCCTCGATTTCGGCAAAGCGGACATCGATAAATTCATGTCGCGACGTCGGCACGTTCTTTCCGATAAAATCGGGACTGACGGGCATTTCCCGTCCGCCGCGGTCGCAGAGCACGAGCAGCATCACCTTTGCCGGCCGCCCGAGGTCGAAGATCGCCTCGATCGCGGCGCGTACGCTCCTGCCCGTATGCAGCACGTCGTCGCAAAGCACGATGTTTTTGCCCGCAACGGAAAAGCCGAGCCTGTTCACCGTGGCGTCGGGCACGAAAAAGCCGCTCACCAGATCGTCGCGGTACATGCCGGTGTCGATGCCCGCGCAAGGAAGTTTATCGCCGTAAAACTTTTCGATGAGCGCACAGACGCGGTTTGCGACGATCTCCCCTCTCCGGCGTATGCCGATGAGGCATAATTTTTCCGTTCCCTTATTTTTTTCCACCACTTCGTGCGAAAGGCGCACAAGCGTGCGCGCAATCGCGGAAGAATCCATCAATATCCGCTCGCTCATTCGCAGTTTCTCCTAAAAATACGTCCTGTAGACACTTTACAATGTTTATAGAAGTAGAACATTAAAAAAGTCCGCGCCGAAAATGCGCGGACAAATCAAGACAGTATTCTGCAAAACAACATGAAGGCACTCATGTTCGGCTTTTGCATTCGTGTTTCGATCAGACTTCGCGGCATCTCGGTACCGTATGTTAAAGTCGTTTATCAAAAATATTGTAACATAAAACCGACCGGATTGTAAAGCATATACGGCTGATTTTTGAAAATTTACCGGCGAAACCAAGAAAATCAGTAAGCCATCAATATACACGCGCGAGACGGAAATCAAGCAAATCGCACGAGGTGAGCAAATACCGCACACCTTCCCTTTCGCACACAAAAGGATAACCACCCGCCGCTCTGTGCAGATGCCCGTACACGGCACAATCCACGCCGTTCTTTTCAAACATTTCCGTAAAGATCGAAGACTCTTTTTTTCCGTTAAAGGGCGGGTAATGAATCATAGCGACCAACTTATCGCCCGGTTCGCGCAGTTTTTGCGCGCTCTGAAAGGCAAGGCGGAAACGCTCTCCCTCGCGAAGGTATATCTTTTCGTCGCCTTCGGCATACTCCGCGCTGCCCGGACACACCCAACCGCGCGAGCCGCAGATCACGTACGAGCCGAGGCGGACGGCGTCGTTCTGCAAAAAATAAAAAGTATCATCCGGCGCGGCGGCGCGCAGCGAAGTGATGCCCGACCACCAGTAATCGTGATTGCCGCGGATGAAAACCTTTTTGCCGGGCAGGTCTTTGAGCCTTGCAAGGTCGGTCAGCGCATCGGAAAGGTTCATCGCCCAACTTATATCGCCGGGAATCAGTACTATATCCTCTTCGCACACTTTCGCGCGCCAATCCTCTTTGATTTTTTCGAAATGCCCCGTCCAGTTTCCGCCAAAAATATCCATCGGCTTGTCCTGATTGCCCGGAAGGTGCAGATCGCTGACCGCAAATACTTTCATCGCCAACCCCGTTTTGCCGTTGTTTCTATCTATTTTACCATAAAGCAGGCTTGTTGGAAAGCGTTTGCCCGCTCTGACAGCAAAATTTCCCGCCCGCTTTGCGTTCGATGTAATCTTCTATGTCGCAAAGCATAAAACTCTCCCGGCAGCATTCGCAAATCTTTCCCTTTTCTAATTTTTTTCCGCACACCATGCAGCGATTATCTTTTTCTGACATTCGATATCCCCCCCTATAAAATAATTTTTGGGAACGAAAAAAGCCGATGCGCATGGCACCGGCCTTTTCTTTACGATAAAACCGTCACTTGCCGCAGTTGTTGCAGCCGCAGGACGTGTTTCCCTGCGGGTAGAGAGGCAATTCAAAGAACCCTGCACACACTTCCTGCGTGTATTCCTGCGCGGGCGGAATCACGCAATAGCCGTAAGAAGGCACGAGCAGATCGACATTGATGACAATTTTGAGAATGACCGTGATACACATATCGACGGTAAACGTGTTGTTATCCGCATTGAAAGACCCCTCGGGTGCGACGGCACTGACCACGCACTGCACTTCGTAGGGCATAATCGAGGGCTGCGGCACAAACAAAATCACGTCTTCGTTGACGGATACGGTGGCATTCGCCTTGCCTTCCGTTCCGTTTGCGTCGGTGTAAACGACCTCGACGGGAATATCCACGGAAACCTGAACGCGGGCGCAATTCGCGCGGTCCGGCAGGCGGTCGACCTGAAACGCCGTGACATTGCCGACCGACGTGGAACTGCGCGCGCTGACAAACGTGAGCGGATATGTAGGATTGGAGGGCACGGGATCGGTGATCGTGAGAACGATGTTATCCGTCTGCCCCTGTTTTATGCAGGCGTCAAAGACGCGCTGTGCTTGAAGGCATACCTTTTCGTTCAGCCCGGTGAGCGGATTTCCGTTGATCGGACCGGGACATTTATCCGTTTGAAAATTGGAAAAAAATGACATTCTTGACCTCCGGTGGTTGATAAATACAGGAAATCGCCGCGCGATCCCTATATTTCAATATATGCCGCAGGCGCCGCGGCGGTCACTGCGGCGCCCGTTTTTACCGCCTGCGGACAAACACTCTCTGCATAGGATACACAAAAGTGCAGCCGTTGATGCGCACGAACTCCTCTTCCGCCATCGCATACGCGCGGCAGATGGAAGGGATATCCTCCCCCGGCCGTACAACGTGAGTCTGCCCGTTAAAGGAAGGCAGCACGAGCATAGCGCCCGCGGAAGGAAAATCTTTAATATGGTTGAGCGATGCGATCACAGCGGGAGGCACGCCGAAGCGATCACCGATCGATGCTGCGGTATCCCCCTCTTTTACCTGGTACAGCCCAAAAGGATTCGGGCCGCATTCCCGAAGTTCGCTCATCTCATCCTCCCTTTCGCGGCAATATCGCACGGCGCGCGCAGCGCACAAACTTTAAACGGCGCTGAATCCGCATATACCTTTCAGTCAACCCGTTGCAGGACGCAGTTCTGCTGTTTTTCCGCCCCGCATTCACGTTTTCCGCTATGTTATCATATGCCGCAGTTTACCGAATATGCCAACCTCCCCGCATTTTCATACGCATAAACGAGCCCTTCTTCCGATATACATAATATGACAAAATTCGCCCGGTTTCGCACTTTTCCGGCGCACGGGCGCGAGGTGAAAACTTGAACAGGAACAATCTTTACAGAGCTGCCGCCATTGTGACGGGATTTTCGGTCGCGGAAAAATTTTTCGGCTTTTTGTACCGCGTGATCCTCTCCCGTACGCTCGGCTCGGAGGGCGTGGGCATCTACCAGATCGCGCTTTCCGTGTTCGCCGTACTCGTGACCGCCGCATCGTCGGGAATACCGCTCACCGTTTCGCGCCTGATCACAAAATACCGCGCCAAAAACAACGGCTATGCGCAGCAATCGGTCGTGACGGCCGCGTTCATCACCGCCGTCGGATTTTCTTTACCTGTATTCTGTCTGCTTTTTTTCGGTCACAACCTGTTTGATTTTCTCTTTTCCGATCCGCGCTGTATGACGGTTCTGCTCATATTGCTGCCCAGCCTCACATTTAACTCCGTTTACTCCGTTATCCGCGGAGCCCTGTGGGGAAACAAACAATTTGTTCCGTATTGCATGATCGATCTCATCGAGGAATTGTGCATGATCGGAGTCGGGGTGGCCATGGTGACAGCCATGACCGACGTATTTGACGGAGCCAAGCGCGCCGCGCTCGCCGTCGTGCTCTCTTACCTCGTGTCGTTTACACTCTCCGGCATCTGGTACTTTGCGAAGGGCGGAAGACTGAAAAACCCGCGCCGCCAGATGCGGCCCCTGCTCTCCTCCGCCCTGCCCATCACGGGTATGCGCACCTCGAACGCGCTCATTAACTCCGCGATATCGCTGCTTTTGCCCGCAAGATTGATCGCCGCCGGCTTTACACAGAGCCAGGCCATGAGCGAGATCGGCGTGGCGATGGGCATGAGCATGCCCATCCTTTCCATCCCCGCAACACTCATCGGATCCCTTGCCCTGGTCATGGTACCGGAACTGGCAGAAAATTTTTACCGCGGCCAGCACGACAAACTCAAAGACAAC
>CALVHW010000092.1 GCA_944328905.1 uncultured Clostridia bacterium
CATTTCAAAATGATTATAACATAAGCAAAACAAAATTGCAAGATATATAAAAAAATACCTTTTGGCACCGTGGCGTGTGCTTGGCTGCGGCGCGCGTCAGCGCGCCGCAGCCAAGCACACGCCACGCAAAACAAACAAAACAGAGTGACAAAAGAACAACCGCAAAACCGTACTACGGAAACGCCGAGCGGGTACGGGCGTCCGCCGCTGAACCGCTTGGCGGATCGCCCTTTTCCCCCGCTCGCGTGCATGTTTCGTATGTTTTACGAAATTTTTTATAACATTTGTTCGTATTTTGGCACAAAACTGTTGACAACCGCTTTTTCGTATGGTAAAACGATAGGCAGTTGAATAACGAAAGGCGCGTATACGAATTATTCATAATCTTATGGAGTACTGCCATATTACAGAAAAGGAATTCCAAGAAAAAGTGATGATAGAGAATGATATAGAGCCACTATACGGGTTTTACCATACAATAAAAAGAGCGAAGATTTTTAAAAATCTTCGCTCTTTTTGATCTTTATAAGAATTGCACTTTCGTCCCTTCCGCCTTTTTGTTCGGCAAGCCGGTTATTTTTCCAGTTTTTCCAGCATGGCAACGATGTCGCCCACCGTTTTGACGTTGACGATGTCGTCTTCCGGGATGGAAACGCCGAATTCATCTTCCAGAGAGATGAGAAGTTCCACAACGTCGAGCGAGTCGGCGCCGAGGTCTTTCACGACGTCGCTTTCGGGGGTGATGGTGTCTGCCGATACATTCAGTTGCTGCGCGAGTTTGTCGCGGACTTTTTCGAACATAAATTAAATTCCTCCTGATTGTTGCCCCGCGGGGCGTTTGTGCCGCGAGCGGCTGCCTGCCGCACGCGGCATCTTTATTTTACTAAAATCGGGCGCGTTTGTCAATATGTTACTGCGCTTTCGCCGCCGCTTTTTTCTTGGCGTGCGGATTTTTCATCGTGAGGCCGATGCGGTGCTTTTTCACGTCGACGTCTTTCACCCACACGGTGACCACCTGCCCCACTTCCAGAACATCGGAAGGGTGGCGGATATAGCGGTCGGTGATCTCGGAAAGGTGCACGAGGCCGTCCTGGTGGACGCCGATATCGACGAACGCGCCGAAATCGACGACGTTGCGCACGGTGCCGACCAGTTCCATGCCGGGGATGAGGTCGCTGATGTCCATGATGTCCTGCCGCAGCATGGGCTTGGGCAGCGCGTCGCGGATGTCGCGTCCGGGCTTTACCAGTTCGGCGACCACGTCTTTGAGGGTGGGAACGTCCAGTCCCGTTTCGGCGGCGGCCTTTTCCTCGCCGTATGCCTGCACCTTTTTGGGCAGATCGGCGATCTTGCCCTCTTTCACGTCGTCGGCGGTATAGCCGAACAGCGCCAGGAGTTTTTCCGCCGCGGCGTACGATTCGGGATGGACGGCGGTGTTATCGAGAATGTTTTCGCCGTCCTGAATGCGCAAAAAGCCCGCGCACTGCGTGAACGCCTTTTCGCCCAGTTTGGGCACTTTCAGAATTTCTTTGCGCGAATAGAACTTGCCGTGCTCTTCGCGGAAAGCGACGATGTTTTTGGCGATGCCCGCGTTCAAGCCCGCCACATATTTCAAGAGGGACACGCTCGCCGTGTTCAGGTCGACGCCCACGCTGTTCACGCAGTCTTCGAGCACGCCGGAAAGCACGCTGTCGAGCCGCTTTTTGTCCATGTCGTGCTGGTACTGGCCGACGCCGATGGACTTCGGATCGATCTTGATGAGTTCTGCCAGCGGATCCTGCAGGCGGCGCGCGATGGACACGGCGCTGCGCTCGGCCACGTCGTAATCGGGGAACTCCTCGGCGCCGAGCGGGCTTGCGGAGTACACCGACGCACCCGCCTCGGATACGACCATGTACGCGACTTCGCGGCCGGTCTCTTCCTTGATCTCTTTGATGAGTTTGGCGATGAAAATTTCGCTCTCTTTGGACGCCGTGCCGTTGCCGATGGAGATGATGTCTACATTGTATTTGGCGATCATCTCTTTGAGTTTTGCCGCCGCGGCCTCTTCGTTCTGCTTGGGGCCGGGCGTGGGATACACGACCGTTTTATCCAGCACTTTGCCGGTGCCGTCTACCACGGCGATCTTGCAGCCGGTGCGGTACGCCGGATCGAGGCCGAGGGTGATCTTGTCTTTGATCGGCGGCTGCATGAGCAGCGGCTTCAAATTGACTTCGAACATCTTGATGGCCTGCTCGCTGGCGGCCTCGGTGAGCGCCGCGCGCACCTCGCGCTCGATGGAAGGGTAAATGAGGCGGTCGTAGCCGTCTTCCACCGCCTCTTTGACCAACTCGGTGGAATAGCCGCCGTCTTTGAGGTACGCCGCGCCGCAAACGCGCTTGGCGATATCCTCGTTGAACAGCACTTTTACTTTGAGAAAGCCTTCCTTTTCGCCGCGGTTGACGGCGAGCACGCGGTGGCTCTTGATCTCGGCCACGCTCTCGGAATACTCCGCGTACATCTCGTACGTTTTGGCACCCTCTGCCTCGGCGTTGACCAGTTTCGTTTCGATCTCGCCGTTTTTCATGAACAGGTTGCGCAGTTTTTTGCGCACGTTCGCGTCGTCGGATACGATTTCGGCAATGATGTCTTTGGCGCCGGCGATCGCGTCGGCGGCGGTGGCGACGCCCTTTTCTTCGTCGACGTATTTTTCCGCCTCCGCCTTCACATCGGCATTTTTATCCTGCGCGAGGATGAAATCGGCGAGCGGCTGCAAGCCCTTTTCGATCGCCACGCTCGCGCGCGTCTTTTTCTTCTGCTTGTACGGGCGGTAGATGTCCTCCACCTCGGTAAGCGTTGCCGCCGCGGAAAGCGCCGCGGCGATCTCGTCTGTCATTTTCCCCTGTTCGGTGATGGAAGAGGCGACTTCCTCTTTCCTCTTTTCGAGGTTGCGAAGATAGGTGAGCCGGTCGTTGAACTCGCGCAGCACCTGGTCGTCGCAGCTGCCCGTCATCTCTTTGCGATAACGCGCGATGAACGGGATCGTGTTGCCCTCGTCGATGAGGTTGATGATGTTCTGTGCCCTGTCTTCCCGGATGGAAGGGAACTCTTCCGTCAGCTTCTTTAAGATGTCCATAAAAACTCCGTTAAATTTGCAAGTACGCACGCGGCCTCTCCGCACGCGTTAAAGATATTGTATCACAACTCGCAGAAAATTTCATCTCTTTTTCAAAGATTTCAGATATTTTTTTTGAACTTCCGTAAGGCGGTAACTTTCGCACGCTTTTTGAATGGCTTTCGCCTTGGTTTTTCCGTCCAGAGCGCCCTCCTGCAAAAAGCGCACGCCCGCGTCGTAAAACTTTACCAGCACTTCTGCAAGCAGCCACGCCGCGCCCATATGCGTGTAATAGTACTGCGTATTTGCCCGTTCGAGCAGGGAAAACACGGCGGAAAGATATTGCCCGTCCATATAACAGCCGAGCAGCATCACGTAGGCGAACCGCTGGGAAAACTCGGTGCCCTGCGCCACATACTTTTCGATTTCGGGCAGGAACTCCTCGCGGTGCTTTTTGACCTCTTTGAGTGTGGAGCAGAACAGGTCGCACACGCCCCAGCCGTCGACGATCTCCACCGCCCTGCGGATATACAGGACGCGCTCGGCAAAGGGCATTTTTGCCTGCCCCACCGCAAAGCACTTTAAAAGCCGCACCTCGAACACGTCGTTCGGAAAGGCGAGCAGCGCTTCCAGATCGAACCCCTCGCTCTTGACCAGCCGCTTGCCGTAATCGCGCAAAAGCGGCGTGCTACGCCGATGCTCGTGCCCGGCGGAATGTTCACGATGCGCTCGTTGAACTGCCTGTACTTTTCGTCTTTCAGTGCGGAAAGTTCCTGCAAAATCTGCGGATAGTCTTTCATCTTTCGTCCTCTGCATTTATGTATTTTTGAAATTTTTTGCGGGCGGGTTTTTCGCTCTCCGCGGCCGCGCCGCAGCCCGTGCGCCCGCGCTCTATAAACGCGGCGGCGGGCCGCCAAAGTGCGGACGCCGCTTTTCGCCGCGCCGCCCGGCCGCGCTGTAAAAACGAAAAGGCGCTTTATCCTGCGCCTTTGCTTTTCGGCTTTCGCACTCTATTTTCTGCCGGGAAACACCTCGGCGAGCGCCCGCCGCCAAACATTCTCGTCACACCGTGTATTGGCGGGCGAGGTGGACGGCAGGCACTCGTACGGCACGCCGATCTCCGGGAAAGTTTTGCGGAAAACGGCGAGTGCCGTTTTGCCGTTGAGAAAAATTTTTTCGACGGGCGCGGCGGAAAGCACTCTGCCGATATCCGCCGCCGCATAGTTGCGGATGGTGGAATCCTGCGAGCCGACGATCTCGCACTCGGCGACGACGTCCCACAGCGCGATGCCGCGGCGAAGCAGGAATTCTCTCTTTGCGGCGGTGCTCTCTTGCACCTCTTCGCCGAAAAAACCGAAGAGGATCTTCCAGAACCTGTTCTGCTTGTTCCCGTAGTAAAAATCCACCTTGCGGCTCTTTACGGAAGGGAAACTTCCCAGGATGAGCAGACGGGAATTCACATCGAAAACCGGCTCAAAACCGCGCATTCTGTCTGACATAGTACTTCAAATTCCTCTGTTTATCGCGATAAATATGGTATTTTCCGCCGATGCTTGCGCGCAACGCGCCCATACGGCGCCGCATCGCAAACCCAACCGCCAAGCGCGGCGGAGCGTCGCAAGCGCACAAAAAACAAATCCGGAAAACCGAAACCGCAAAACCAAACCGGCAAAAACCGGGCCGCTCAAAAGGCGAGCGGCGCTTTGAGTTTGCCGACGGCGGCGGCCGCCATATCCTCGGCACGGAAGTTGAGGGCGAGCGCCTCTTCGCACATTTCCATCGTCATCGCGTCGAGGTCCTTCACCCTCTTTTCGAGGTCGGGCACGCAGCCGTTGTACAGCATATGCTTGCCGTACAGGAGCATCTGCGAAGCGGTGTTTTCCTGCGCGAAGATGAGCGAAGATTTGATCTGTTCTTTGCCGCGCTCGAACTCCTCGCGCGTGAATTTTTCGCGGCGGAAACTTTCGATCGTGTCGAGGATCGCCCCCTTCGCCTTTTCGGTATTGGCGGGGTTCACGCCCGCGTAAACGGTGAGCATTCCCCCTTCGGTAAAGAACGAGGGATACGAGTAAACGGTGTACGCAAGCCCCATCTGTTCGCGCACCTTTTGGAACAGGCGCGAACTCATGCCGCCGCCCAAAATGGTGTTCATCACCTGCACCGCGTCCATCAGTTCGTGCTCGCGCGGCAGTGACGGATACGCCAAAGCGATATGCACTTGCTCAATATCCTTGTATTTGAATAAACTGCGCCGGCTGAGGCTTACCGACTTTTTGCGCTGCGCAAAAGCGCGGCTTTTCAGGGTGCTTTCGAAGTACTTCTCCACGAGTTTTTCCGCCGTTTCCACGCCGATGCAGCCGGCAAAGGAAACGACGATATTTTCCGGCGCGTACCGCTCGCCGATGTAGCGGAACAGGTCGTCGCGCGAAAAACCCTTCACGTTTGCGGCGGGGCCGAGGATGGTGCGGCCGTAGCCCTCGTCGCCGAAATACGCCTCGGAAAGCACGTCGAAACAGAGGTCGTCGGGCGTGTCTTCGTTCATGGCGATCTCTTCGAGCACCACCCCCTTTTCGCGCTCCATCTCCTCTTCGGGAAACACCGAACCGAGCACGAAATCAGACAGAATTTCAAACGCCTCGCCCGCGTGGTCAGACGTCGACTTCGCGTAATAGCAGGTGATGTCTTTGGAAGTGAAAGCATTCACCTGCGCGCCGATGCGGTCCATCGCGTCGGAGATCTCGAAGGCGCTGCGCTTTTCCGTACCCTTGAACATCATGTGTTCGATAAAGTGCGAAATGCCGTTTTCCTCTTTCGTTTCAAAGCACGAACCGGTGCCCACGAGCACGCCCATGCTCACGGAAAGCAGCCCGTCCATCTGTTTTACGACCATGCGCAGGCCGCTCGGAAATTTTTTACTGTAAATCATTGCCTTTTCTCCTTATGTAGTTTGTTTCAAATATTCGCAACAGCATTGCGGATTTTTTGTTCGCTTGCGGGCGCACAGTAGATTCGCGGGCGCGGTTTGCGCCCTTGCCCTATCAACGCTCGCTTACGCCTTTTTCGCGCACCTTTTACTGCAAGTATTTTTGCGCCTTTTTCGAGCACCGTTTACTGCAAGTATTTTTGCGCTTTTTCCGGCGGGCGCGCAGTAGATTCGCGGGCGCGGTTTGCCCCCTGCTCTTCCAACGCCGCCCTTTTGCCTTTTTGCACACCGCTTACTGCAAGTATTTTTGCGCTTTTTCCGGCGGGCGCGCAGTAGATTCGCGGGCGCGGTTTGCGCCCTTGCCCTATCAACGCTCGCTTACGCCTTTTCGATGCCGGAAATATTGGCGGAAACAGGCACTTGTTCCAACCCCTGTTCGCGGTAATAATGCAGAAC
>CALVHW010000093.1 GCA_944328905.1 uncultured Clostridia bacterium
GCCTCGCCGCGCTCAAAGGCGGCTATATCCTCGCCGACAGCGAAAAGCAGACGCCCGACGTTTTGCTGATCGCCAGCGGCTCGGAAGTGGAACAGTGTATGCAGGCGAAAGACATCCTCAAAACAAAGGGCGTCGACGCGCGCGTGGTATCCATGCCCTGCTTCGAAGAGTTCGAAAAGCAGCCGCAGTCTTACAAAGACGAAGTACTGCCGCCCGAAGTAAAGGCGCGCGTGTGCGTGGAGGCGGGCTCCCCCTACTCGTGGTACAAGTACGCGGGCGACTGCGGCGAGATCATCGGTATGTCGACCTTCGGCGCGAGCGGCCCCGCCAAAAAACTGTTCGAAATGTTCGGTTTCACCGCCGACAACGTGGTGGAAAAGGCCTTCCGTTCGCTCAACAAAATTTAATTCGTCATGTATAATTTGCGGGCGCGGCTGCGATGCAGCCGCGCCCTTTTTGCGCCCGAATAATTAAAATTTATAACCCGGCCGCCTCCGCTGTCCGAAATAAAGAGCGCATTCCTTTTTTGAGAAACAGCGAATGCTATGCCTGCGCGGCCCCTCTTGCTCGCAGAGCGGCGATCTCACGCCTACGCCGTTCCGCGGCTTTTTTATGCCTTTACCTGAAATTTCATGACCAGCGTTTTGCCGGCAAAGGTGTCGGAAAGCACAAAGCGGCCGTTGCGTACCGCACATTCGCGGCGCCGGATTTTGGTTCCGATCTGCAGAAAAAAACAGAGCGCGTCCTTTTTTTCGTCGTATTCGTATTTGCCGCGTGCCTTTTCCTCTTTGCCCGATTTTTTCACGGCACTGAGCACGAACGCGCCCGATTCTTCGAGCGTGAGCGTGATCTCGCGATAATCGTCGAACACGTCATGCTGCCCGAACTTCGCATAGGTGCATTCGTACGCGCCGACGTACGGAGTGGAAAAGGCGCGCAAAGAAGAGAGCTCCTGCGCGTTGCAGCCGCCCGAAGGCAGCAAACAGACCAGCAATGCGGCGCACAATACGCCGCGCAACAAGCAGTTTCGCATTTTTATATCCCAATTCGGTTGATTTTTGCCCTGCAAACCTTTATAATAAAGGCAGACAGCAATTTTCGCCGATAAGTATGCGCAAATGGACAAACTTTTATTCGGCAAACGGAGATTTATGAAATTCGATGCGGAACTGGTAGGCAAGATCGGCTCGATGGCGCTCATCGACAAGCAGGACAACATGATCGACTATACGCGCGTGGCGCGCCTTTCACGCGAGCTGCGCCCCGGCTGGATCTGGGTGACGAGCGGCGCGACCGAGATCGGGCGGCTGGACTACATGATGCGCTCGGGCAAAGAACTGCCCGACTGCGAAGAATCGAAAACCGACTATTCGGCACAGGGGCAGGCCATCCTCATGCAGACGTACCGCCAGTATATCGACAGCCGCTATTCGGTGCGGCAGATCCTGGTGGAACACCACCACTTCAACGACCCCGTAAAGTGCGAGCACATCAAAAAACTGCTGCTGCGCTGCAAGGAACAGGGCGCGATCCCCATCATCAACTACAACGACGCCGTTTCCGAATCGGAAAACAGGCGCCTGGAGCTCGCCGCGCTGGCAAAATCGCAGGCGGAAGTGCACGAATGCATCGACAACGATGAAACGGCGTCGCTCGTGGCCTGCCTCGTGCACGCGCGCATCCTGCTCATTCTGACGAGTGTAGACGGCATCTATACCGACCAGAGCGATCCTTCCACGCTCATCCGCGAAATTTCCGGCAAAGACGCGTACGAATTGGTGGAAAACATCGAAAACTATAAAAAGTACTGCGAGGGTGCCTCGCGCAAGGGGGCGAACGGCGCAAAGGCGAAACTCGAATACATCAAACAGGCCGCGGCGCAGGGCACCACCGTTTACATCGCCAACGCGAAATACCCCATCCGCAGCATTCTTTCGGGCGAAACGGAGTGTACGACCGTACGCATCCGCTGAATGAAACCCCGCGAGGTAAAAGGCCATGAACGAAAATCAAAAAAAGCACGCGCGGAAAAAACTGTTTCTGAAAATTTTCGGCTGCATTTTTTCCGCCGCCGGCATTGTTTTGGCTGTGATCGGGTTTGCCGATTTTTTCGGTGCGGCCGCAGAGGCCGATATGCCCGATAAGTTCTGGTGCGTATTCGCAGGCTTTCCCCTGCTGTTCATCGGCATCGCCATGCTCCTGTTCGGGTTCCGCAAAGAGATCGCGCGGTATATAAAAGACGAATCGGCGCCCGTGCTGAACGAGTTTGCCGAAGACATCCGGCCCGCGGTGCGCAGCGTTTCTTCCGCCGTACAGGAAGCAAAGGGCGAACGCGCTTGCCCGGAATGCGGCGAAAGCAATGCCGCCGACGCTAAATTCTGCAACAACTGCGGCGCACGGCTGAAAAAAATATGTCCCGCGTGCGGCGGCGAAAACGACGGCGGGGCAAAGTTCTGTGATCAATGCGGAGCCTCTCTGGAAGAATAAAAGCACGGGATTGAGCGGGTTTAAATTTGTTTAAACCTTCAAACACCAACTTTTGGCCTTATAAGTTTTTACGAAAAACTTATAAGGCCAACCTGAAAATTTTCAGATCAAACGCCATAAAAACGAGCGGCGGCTTCCGAAGAAGCCGCCGCTCGTTTTTTTATTATTCCATTTCGTAGTGGCAGTCGCTCTGCTGCGTGGGAGGGAGCGTTTCCCCCTCGTGCATATACACGCTGCCCATGACGCGGCCATCGGGGCCGATCACTTTGTAGTTCGCCGTCTGCGGCGCCGTATCTCCGGAATTGAGTCTCATTTTCATTCCCTCCTTTTTGAGAACAATTCCAGTTTGCGCACGCCGGGCCGCATTTATGCGCCGATCAGCAAAAAAAACCGATCGCCGCCAGCGCCGCCGCGAGCAAAATAAGATAGACGGCAAACGGATACAGTTTTCCCTTTTTGACCGAGCGCAGTATCAGCCGCAGCGAGAGGAACCCGAACACCGCCGCGCACAGCGTTCCCGCAAGCAGACTTTGCCACAAAATTGAGGATACGTACCCCGTATTTGTGAACGCTTTCCAGCACTCCACGAGTACCGCGCCCGTGATGACGGGGATACTCAGAAGAAAAGAAAAGTCGGCCGCCTCTTCCCGTTCCAATCCGCAGAACACTCCCGCGGCGAGCGTGGTGCCGCTGCGCGAAAGGCCGGGAATGACGGCGAGCGCCTGCGCACAGCCGACCGCCAGCGAATTTTTGACGCTGAGCGGACGGAGAACGCGCGCCCGTTTTGCGCGCCGTTCGCACAGCAGGAGTAGCAGCGCGGTGAGGGCAAAAAACAGCCAAAGCCAATCCCCGCCGAAAAAGAGGCGATCCACCGTATCGCCCAAAAAGACGCCGACGAGCGCGGCGGGAATCGTGCCGAAGATCAGATACAAAATCTTTTTGCGGTCATGTTTGAGCATCTCCCGCAGTCGCGGCGCATACGCGAACAAAACGGCTATCAGCGTGCCGGCGTGCAGCATGATGCCCAAAAACATATCCGCGCCGCCCGTTTCCGCGCCGAGCATACGCTCGAACAAAATGAGATGCCCGCTCGACGAAACGGGCAGAAATTCCGTGATCCCCTGCACGATGCCCAAAACCGCGGCTTTCCAGACCTCCATACTCCCTCCGCTTGTACCTTTGCTGCTAATTACTATATGCCGCCGAAAGAACGGATATGAAAAACTTTTCCGCCCGCCCAAACCGCTCGTGACGCGCCCCGCAGACGCAGTAAAGCAAAAAAAGGCGGAACATTCCGCCTCTTTCTGCAATCGTTTTTAAACGCGGCACCCGCCCGGCACGGCCGGTTCAGATACGCGCAATATAATTTTTCAAATTTTCCAATCCGATGGCGATGCCCTCCGCGCAATCTTCCATGCCTTCGAATTCAATGCTGACGTAGCCGTCATACCCCGCGCCTGCAAGTATTTTCAGGCAGCGCTCCACAGGGACCGCACCGTGACCGACGATGGTTCCGCGCAGATAATTGCCCGCGCGCGACATGAAAAATCCCATTCCGGGATTCGCTCCGTTTCCGTCTTTGACGATAAAGTCCTTCGCGTGAACGTAAAACGTGTACGGAGCCGCCTTGCCGCAGGCGACCGCCGGATTTTCGTCTGCACACAAAAAGTTGCCCATATCGCAAAGCCAGCCGAAATTCGGATGGTCTACGGTGTTGATGAGCGCCTCTACCCTGTCGGCATCCTGTACGAAAAATCCGTGGTTTTCTACCATCGTGCGGATCCCCTTTGCAGCCGCATATTCGGTAACACGGCGGATGGGTGCGGCGAGCGCAGGCAGGATATTGGCAAAGCCGCGCGGAGTTGCCGGCCGCTGCCAGGTGGCATCATGCCGCAGGCCGGGTGCGCCGAGAACAGCGGCTACGTCGACCTTTTTTTTGACTCTTTCGATCTCCGCGTCGACGTCTGCACTCAAAAAATCTGCCCCTAACGTATAATTGGAAACGGGCATAGCGCATTTTTCGCACTCCTCGCGAATCTGCTCGGCAAACGCGATCTCGCTGACGCCTTCGGGCACCTCGAGATCGGTAAATTCGATCGCGTCAAAGCCCATCTCTTTCGCCTTGGCGATTGTTCCCTTCTGCGATATGCGCCCGGCGCGTATGTACTGTGAAAAGCTGTATGAACTGACTGCAAATTTCATAAGATTATCCTCCTTGATCTGTTTTTATTTTTAAGGATGCGGCCTGCCCTCGGGCGGTGCCGAAAGAGTATCGTCGCGTATGCCCTTGCGGCGGCGGATCTCGGCGACCGTCTTTTCGTAACCCCTGCCCTGCGGACGGTAAAAAATTTCGCCTTTGAGGGAATCGGGCAGATACTGCTGGTCAACCCATCCGCCGTAATTGTGCGGATATTTATAATTCGCGCTCTGCGCTTTCGTCTGCCTGTCGCCGTAAGAATTGTCTTTCAGATACGGCGGAATGTTGTCGTCGCGCACATTGCGCGCGGCCTGCATGGCGGCGCCCATGGCGATGACCACGGAATTGGATTTTTCCGCCTCGCACACATATACGATGGCGTTGGCAAGAGGGATCAGTCCCTCGGGCGCCCCCAGTTTTTCAAAGGCGTACATCGCCGAAGCGGAAACCGTCAGCGCGTTCGGATCGGCCATGCCGACGTCTTCGCTCGAATGCACCACGAGGCGGCGCAGTATGATCATCGGGTCGCATCCGCCCTCGATGAGCCGGAAAGCATAGTACAGTGCCGCGTTCGAATCGCTGCCGCGCAGGCTCTTGCAAAAGGCGGACAGCATATCGTAGTAGGCATCTTCGTTGTAAGAGAGCGCCTTGCGCTGAATGGACTGTTCGGCATCGGAAAGGGTGACTCGGATACTGCCGTCCGCCTGCGGCGGCGTGGTGAGCACGGCCAGTTCCAGCGCATTGTAGGCGGTGCGGAGATCGCCCGCCGCGGTGCGCGCGATGTGCATGATCGCCGCATCCTCGACCTGTGCTTGATAGGCGGAAAGCCCCTTGCGGGAAGTGAGCGCCTTGCGCAGAGCGCCCTCGATGTCGGCATCGGAAAGCCGGCGGAATTCGAACACGCGGCAGCGCGACACGATGGCGGGCGTCATCGACGCGTATGGATTTTCCGTAGTGGAGCCGATAAAGATGATCGTGCCCTGCTCGATCGCCGGCAAAAGAGAATCCGATTGCGTTTTATTGAAACGGTGGCACTCGTCCAGCAGAAGATAGGTCTTTTTGCCGTACATTTTGAGGGCGTTTTTCGCCTCTTCCACCGCCTTTTTTACGTCGGCCACGCCGCTCTGTACGGCGTTGAGTTTGACGAAATTGCCGTGCGTCGTCTGCGCGACGATGTGCGCGAGCGTCGTTTTGCCGCAGCCGGGCGGGCCCCAAAAAATGCAGCTGCCCAAACGGTCGAGTTTGATGGCGCGGCGCAGCAGGCTCCCCTCCGCCACGATGTGATCCTGCCCCACAAATTCGTCGAGATTGTTCGGGCGCATTTTGTCGGCAAGCGGCTTTGCGTCGTATTCGTTGTTGTTCAGATCGAAAAGGTCCATCGATGTCTCCCGTAAATAAAAAACGCCGCGGCGGCCGGGCGATCGCTTGCACCGCTGCGGTGCCGCGGCGCCCGTTTCCGTTCTCAAAAAATCAGTCGGCGATCAGACCGCGGATTTTTTCCGCATTCTCTTTGCCGCACTTGTAACCGGCGTCGTACGCTTCTTCGCGGTACTTTACGCGGTACTGGCTGGCATCGCCGAGATCGGGTTCCAGCCAAAGATCGACAATTTTTTTCATATCGTGTTTATCCCTTGCGGTGCGGTCGGCGTCCATGATATCGTATACGCGCATGATCATGGTAAGCAGCCCGGAAACTTTATCCGTTTCGCCGCAGTCGCC
>CALVHW010000094.1 GCA_944328905.1 uncultured Clostridia bacterium
TTCGCAAAAGGTAAAGCGCGGTATGTACGAAACCTTGAAAAAAGGCTTATACCCCGGCGGCGTTGTGCCGTTCGGCTATCGTGTAGAGAACAAGCGCGTCTATATCAATGAAGAAGAAGCAGAAATCGTGCGTTCCATTTTTCAACAGTATGCCCAAGGCGTTCTCGGAAGGGAATTGATTGCGAAGTTGCAAGAAAAAGGCATCACCAATCATGGCAGACCGTTCGCCTTGAACACGCTCTACAATATGCTCCGTATGAAAAAGTATATCGGCATTTTTGAATATGGCGGCGAAGTCTGTACAAATATCTTTCCGCCTATCGTGCCGGAAGCCTTATTTGAAGAGGTAGGTAGCATCTTACTGAAAAATAAGCACGGCGGAACGAGCCGCGAAGTCGAGTTCTTGTTGAAGGGAAAATTGATATGCGGCTACTGCGGATATCATTTACAAGGCGACAGCGGTACCTCTAAATCAGGCAGGCGCATTTACTACTATAAGTGTATGGGACGAAAGAAAAAGAACATCTGCGAAAAACAAATCATGCCGAAGGAAAAATTAGAGCAGGCAGTCATCGACGCGACAATGCAAGTGTTCGGAACCTCTGAAGGCATTTCCGCCATGGCTGATGAGATTTTGAAAGTCCACGCAAAACGCATGAATGACAAATCGCTCCTTGCCATCTTGAACAATGAACGCGATGAGATCAAGCGCGCCCTTGCCAACATTATGAAAGCCGTCGAACAAGGCATTTTTAATGCAACGACCAAAAACCGCATGGACGAGCTGGAAGCGCAGCTTACCGAAGTCGAAGATAAAATCACGATCGAGCAGTATAAAGCGCAAAATCAATTAAAGAAGGAGCAAGTCGTCGAATACTTGTCGCATACGATACGACAATCGCCGCGGCTCCTTATTAAAAACCTGATACAAAAAATCGTGGTGTACGACGACCGTTTTGAGATTTACTACAACTATCTCAATCGGATGCCGCCGAAAACAGATGATATTGGAGATAAATCCATTGCCGAAACACCACCAAATACGTGTTCGGACATCTCGAAAGACAGTTCACCAAACGGAAGCGGAAAGGTGAAAACCTTTCCGCTTCCGTTTTTGTGATGGCAGAGGATTTGAGCGGGCCGCGCGGAGCGCGGGCTGTTCGCGCTCGCAGAGCTTTGCAGCGGAAAGCCGGCATTTTTGCGCAAAAAGTTGCATTTTTGTGCAAATGTCTGTATAATAAAAGCATGGAAAGGTTGCATCGAACGGATTCGGAGCACCGCAAGCACCTGATTCCGCTGCGGGAGAGCGCGCAAAAACTGAATCCGAAAATTTTATATGCCGGCGAACTGATCAAAACGGAAAACTGGCGCGAAGAACCGCATTCGCACCCTTTCTGCGAAATTCTCTATATCACGGAAGGGGAGGCAATCGTGCAGTCGGAAGGCCGCGAATACGCCGTGCGCGCCGGCGACGTGGTTTTGTACAATGCGGGCAGCGTGCACTGCGAGCATTCGGATGGGGGCGTGGCCTTTCTGTTTTTTGCCGCCAAAAACCTCAAATTCAGCCACGCGCCGCAGGATATGCCGGTAGGGAACTCCCAATCGCCCGTGCTGCGTTCCGAGGCGTACGCGCACGATTTTGCCTATCTGTTCGGCTCGCTCATCCGCGAAACCAAAGAGCGCCGCAAATACGGCGACGAGGCGGTGCGCGGCATCGCCTGCACCATTCTGTGCCTGGTCTTGCGCCTGCTTTCGGGCGAGGAAGAAAAATACCTTTCCCCCAACGAAACCTACCTGCGCCTGCGCGAATACATCGACGAAAATTTTTTGCAGATCAAAAAGATCGACGATCTGTGCGCCTCGTTGTATGTGAGCCGGTATTACATGACGCACCTTTTTAAGGAATACGCAGGGGTATCGCCGCTGCGGTACTTGCAGGAAAAGCGCATTTGCTACGCCAAGCGCCGCCTTGCGGAGAGCGACGATCCCGTGGGCGAGATCGCGGAGGAGATCGGTTATACCGATCCGGAAAGTTTTATAAAGATGTTCCGCAAAACCGAGGGCGAAACGCCCGCCGCCTACCGCCGCGCCAAGAGAACGGAATGACGGGCAGGGGGCGAACCGCCGAAGTTACCGAAAATTAGAAACAAAAAGCACCGAGCCGTAAGGTGAATTTCCATAGGAATAAAATCAAAATTAAATTTTAATAGGAATTGCACTTTCAAGCGATAAGTTTTTATAAGGCAGGCTGAATCATTCAGTTTTCCTTATTTGCTTATTCTTCACAAACGTTTCTATTGCTATATAAATTAGCCTTGCCCTATTTTCTACTATGGCAAACGCTTGACTTATAAAATTGGGCGGCTATAATTAAATGATATTAATAGGCATTTTGGAGGTTTGTATGTTTCCTAAGACAGCTTGTAGAAAAGCGTCTGCATGTTTCCTTACGTTGCTGTCTGTTATTGTATTGCTTTTCTCTTTCTCTGCGTGTACCGGCGGCAACAATCCTACCCCTCCCGGTCAGGGCGACAATGGCCAGGATAACAGATATTGCTCCTTTGAAATAAGCAATTTGAACGATACATTCGACCTGAATAAAATAGAATTCAGCGTGAATTTTGGTGTGAATAGCACGGATACAGCCAACTATAAGGCGGCTTTTTCAATGGCTGACACAACCGACTATACTTTGCATGTATTATATACGATATCCGATCTCGTTGTTGATGACTTCTCATTTTCTTATGCAAATAACGCCTATACATACAAAAAGACCGCCAAGCTCAAAATGAGCAGCGACTATTTTGCAAATAATCAGGGAACGATACTGTTGCAGTTTTGTCTGTACGCGCGGGATGACGAAGATTTCACCAATGCGTCAACAGGATATGCATATAAATTAAATTACACCATCGACGAAAATACTATCTCGTTTGTTCCAGAGAGCGGTTTTATTATTCGCCATCCGTAATTTCGCAACGATCATTATGGATAAACGTTGATGACGATTGTGGCTTGGACGATTCAAAAATGCTCGCTATAGCGGGCAGATCAAAAAGAGATGAAGACGTGGCGCGAAAGCCACGTCTTCATCTCTTTTTGAAAACGCGCCTTTCCCTCCATCGCGCCGAAAACGGTGCGGCAGGCGAGCGCGGTTTTCGGCCTTTCGCTGCATTATTCGTTTGCTTATTCTTGCAGAGTGGGCACTTTTTCGCCCTTTTCAAAGATGTACTGCGCGATCTTTACGTCGGCATTGGCGTCTTTGCAGTACCAGTCGGCACCGATCTTGCGGGCAAAATCCTCGTTCAGCACCGCGCCGCCCACCATGACGCGGCAAAAAGGGCACTCTTTTTTCAACAGGCGGATGGTCTCTTCCATGCTTGGCACCGTCGTCGTCATCAGCGCCGAAAGCCCGCACAGGCGGATGTTCCCTTCCTTCACCGCGCGCACCACCTCTTCGGGCGGCACGTTCTTGCCCAGATCGTGCACTTTGTAGCCGTAATTTTCCAGCACCGTTTTCACGATGTTCTTGCCGATGTCGTGCACGTCGCCCTTCACCGTCGCCAGAACGATCTCGCCGCGCTCCGCCGCGCCCGCGGGCAGCATCTTCTTCACTTCGGCAAAGCACCCCTTGGCGCTCTCCGCCGCGGCGATCAGTTGGGGCAGGAACAGCGTTCCCTTTTCGTATTCGTCGCCCACCGCGTTGAGCGCGGGGATCAGGTATTTGTCGATCACTTCCAGCGGCGCGTGTTCTTTTAAGAGCGCGGCGCAGATGTCCTGCGCGTCGGGCGCGCCCTTGCGGATGGCAAAAAAGATGTCGCCGCTGCCGTTCGGCGTTTGTGGGGCGGGCGCATTGTCCGCGGCGGGGCGCAGCACCGTCTGCACTGCGGCGTTCGCGTAGTTTTCGATGTAGGCGGCGCAGTTTGCGTCCTGCCCCGAAAGGGCGCGGAACGCCGCCAGCGTCTGCGCGTTTTCGGGGATGTTCGGGTTGAGGATGGGCAAGTCCAGCCCCGCGAACAGCGCCGCGGTGAGGAATGCCGAGTTGATGATCTGCCGGTTGGGCAGGCCGAAAGAGATGTTGCTCACGCCCAGCACCGTTTTGACGCGGTACTTTTTCTTGACGGTGCGGATGGCCTCCAAAGTATGGGCGGCCTGCGCCTGTTCGGCGCTCACGGTCAGGGTGAGGCAGTCGATGTAGATGTCCTCTTCGGCGATGCCGTATTGTTTGGCGGTGCGCACGATCTTGTCGGCGATCTTCACGCGTTCCGCGGCCGTTTTGGGCACGCCGTGCTCGTCTACGGTCAGCCCCACCACGGCGGCGCCGTATTTTTTGACGAGCGGCAGTATCGCGTGCAGCGACTTGTCTTCGCCGTTCACCGAGTTTACCACCGCTTTCCCGCAGCATACGCGCAGCGCCGCTTCGATGGCGGCGGGGTTGCCGCAGTCGATCTGAATTGGCAGATCGCTCACCGCCTGTACCTCGCGCACGAGGCGGGGGAGAACTTCGGTTTCGTCCAGTTCGGGCAGGCCGGCGTTCACGTCGAGGATATCCGCGCCCGCCTCCTGCTGTTCGATCGCCTGGCTGCGCACGTATCCGTAATCGCGCGAAATGAGCGCCTGTTTCATCGCCTTTTTGCCCGTGGGGTTGATGCGCTCGCCGATGGCGCGCACGCCGTCGATGAACACCGCGCGCGTGGCAGAGCACACGGCGGCGCGGCGCTCGTACTGCCCGGGCACGGTGCCGTCCTCGGCCAGCCGCACGGGCGAGGAATTGTCCGCGAGGGCGCGCAGGTTGCGGATATACGAGGGCGTGGTGCCGCAGCAGCCGCCGACGATGCGCACGCCCATCTGCAGAAATTTTTCGTACGTTGCGGCAAATTCTTCCGCGCTCACGTCGTAGCGCATCTGCGCGTCGGGCAGGCCGGCGTTCGCCTGTACGAGCACGGGTTTATCGGTGTTTTGCAGAATTTTCCGCACCACGGGCAGCAGTTTTTCCGGCCCCAGCGAGCAGTTCACGCCCACGGCATCGGCGAGGGGAGAGGCGGCGAGCGCGTAGCACACGGGGTCGCACCCCGTGAACGTGCGTCCGCTCTCTTCAAAGGTCATCGAGCAGAGCACGGGCAGATCGCTGTGCTCTTTGGCCGCCAGAAGCGCCGCGCGCAGCTCCTGCAGGTCAGACATGGTTTCGATGAGGATAAGATCCGCCTCTTTGCCCGCCTCCACCATGTGCACGAAAATGTCGTACGCCTGCGCAAAGGTCATCGTGCCCATCGGTTCGAGCAGCCGCCCGGTGGGGCCGATGTCCAGCGCCACGAATTTGCCGGGCGCCGCCTCGCGTGCAATGCGCACGGCGGCCCGCACCAGCGTTTCCGTCTCCTCGCGTGAACCCGTTTTCGCCTCGTTCGCGCCGAAGGTGTTGGCGGAAATCACGTCTGCGCCCGCCGCGGCATAGTCGCGGTGGATGCCCGCGATCAGTGCGGGTTGTTCCACGTTCAGCCTTTCGGGCAGGGCGGGGATGCGCTGCGCCCGCGCCTGCAATAAGGTGCCGAACGCGCCGTCGAAAACGGCGATATTGTCACGCAAAAATGTTCTGAAATCCATGGTACGGTGTCCTTTTTTAAGTTCAAAACCGCCCGTCGGCGATCGGTTGCGCCCGGGGCGGCAGGGGGCGGTGCTTATGATTTGCAGTGGCTTGACCGCTCAGTTTTTGCGGAAGGCGCAGTCCTTTTTATTGCACCCGCCGCACTTGTGCCCGCAGCCCTGCGGCTTTTGCGGCGCGGGGGAAGAGGTGATGCCCACCACCGCCGTCACGGATTTGCGCGGCGTGAGCAGATAGCTCTCGTCGCAGCACAGCCCGATCTGCGTGTCGGTACGCAAAATGCGGCAGATGTCGCGCTGCGCCTCTAACGGAAAGTCGCCGTACCCGCAGGAAAAGCGCGTCGTCAGCGCCGTGGGGCAGTCCTTTTGCAGATCGTCGCAGATCTCGTCGCAATAGCACTCGATGGCGCACGAGCAGGCGGTGTCGAACAGCAGCGCCTCATAGGCGTTCTTTTCCGTCAGCCGCATCAGTTCGCGTTCGGGCGCACTGCCGACGGTCGCCGCCATCAGAAATATTTCGCGGCAGCCGGCAAGGTGCGCGCGGATGTCCTGTCCCTGCAAAACAAAATCGGTGCCGATAAGCCGCCATTCGCCGTCTAATGCAAACCTGCGCACGGCCGAGCGGGGGGCGGAAAGTTCCAGCGCCCGCTTTGCCGCATCGTCCATTTTTTGCACCAACGTATCGTCCGTTTCCTGCCCTTTCCAGCCGAGATAGCGCAAAAATTCCTCTCTGTCGATGTGCATATCAGCCCCC
>CALVHW010000095.1 GCA_944328905.1 uncultured Clostridia bacterium
ATACTTTTGCTTATGCGTCCGTCTCCGCCGCCGGGGATTCACTGGGAGAATAAACCGCCGTGATCTCGCCCGAGGCACTCGTTCTCACTTCGATGCGCCCCTCCATCCGACCGATGTCGCCGACTTCGTCTAAAGACAGATACTCCGCAAACGCCTTTTCCGCTTTTTCCTGCGTGCTGATCTGCGGATCGGGAATGATGATCTGCACCCCCTCTTTACAGTCGATGATAAATTGTGCGAGCCAGCGGGACGGATCGGGGAGATCGAAAAAGCCGTCGTATTCGATGCGCAGGATATTGCCGCGCAAGTTGTTCGAGGATATAACGCTGAAACAGGTCTGCAGTGCGGAATAGGCATCTTCGAAACCTTCGCTTACCGCAAACTTTTCGCCCACCTGCACCGCAGGGAACTCGAAACCGGCAATTTCGATATTCCGGCCGGAGATGTTGTTTTTGTTCTCGGAAGATACCGCGAGCACGGTGCCGTCGTCACCCACCGCATAGTAGGTATACACAAGGTTGCCGTCCGCGTCTTGCCCTTCCGCAACGAACGCGTAATTTTCGAATTTTTCGCGCACGGTGACGGAAATCTTGTTGGGGAAGGTACGGGAAATGTCCGTAATTTCCAGATAGCCGCCCCCTTCATCGGCAACGACTTCGCGGATGTCGGAATCCTTGAAAAACAGATAGCTCTTTCGGAGATAGCGGCTTTCCAGAGTATTCTGCACGCGCTGCGCCGCCTGCGTCATATCCGCACTGCCCACGTTGTACTTCACGTCGAACTGCGTAATGGCGCACACCGAATTAAAGGTGATCAGAAAGATGATCAGAAAGACGGCGACCGCATAAATGACAACGTATTTTTTTGCTCGCATCGGTACTCCTCTTGCGTAAAATTTTTAAACGCGGATGCGCCGGATATCCGCCCCCGCGCCGCGGAGTTTGTGTTCGAACTCCGTATAGCCCCTGTCGATATGGAACAGATCGGAAACGGTGCTTTCCCCCTCCGCCGCCACGGCCGCCAGCGTGAGCGCCGCGCCGCCGCGCAGATCGCCCGCGAAAACGTCTGCCCCTTTCAGAGCGGGCACGCCGCGGATAAACGCGCTCCTGCCGCGAACAGTAATGTCCGCGCCCATACGGATGAGTTCGGGAATGTGCTTGAACCGCGTTTCGAACAGGTTCTCCACCACGACCGTAGAACCTTCGCAGATACAGGCGAGCGCCGTCATGGGCGCCTGCAGATCGGTGGGAAAACCGGGGTACGGCGAAGTTTCGATCAGTTTGGGCGAAAGCCGTTTGCAACTGCTTATGTATATTTTATCATTTTCCGACCGTATTTTGCAACTGATTTCACGAAGTTTATGCAAAAGCGCCGCAAGATTCTCCGGAACCGCGTTCTTTACGAGCAGTTCTCCGCCGCACATGGCCGCCGCGATCAGAAAAGTGCCCGTTTCGATGCGGTCGGGAATGGGCGTGTATTCCGCCCCGTGCAATTTTTGCACGCCGTCCACCACGACGACCGCCGTGCCCGCGCCCGCCACCTTCGCGCCCATGCGGTTGAGAAAATTCTGAAGGTCGGCAATTTCCGGCTCTTTCGCCGCGTTGCGTATCACCGTTCTGCCCTTCCCCTTCACCGCGGCGAGAATGATGTTTTCGGTGGCACCCACGCTGGGGCAGTCGAGCAGGATGTCCGCGCCCTGCGTTTTTTCCACGGTGCAGTCGATATACCCGCCCTCCTCCTCGATCTTCACCCCCAGCCGCCGCAGGCCGGAAAGGTGCAGGTCGATGGGGCGCAGGCCGATGTCGCACCCGCCCGGATAGGCGATGCGGGCGCGCCCGAACCGCGCGATGACCGAGCCGAGCATGAACACGGAAGAGCGGAGTTCCTTTGCCAGTGCCGAAGGAATCTCGTGGTTGGCCGCGTCGGACGAATCGATGGTCAGGTCGTCGCCGTCGAATTGCGTTTTGCAGCCGAGTTCGCCGAGGATCTGCACCATGTTCAACACGTCCGCGATGCGCGGGCATTTATGTATAATTATTTTTTCGTCGGTCAGCACGGATGCGGCGAGCAGCGGAAGAACGGCATTCTTCGCCGACTGAATCTCCACTTCGCCGCACAGAGGCCGGCCGCCCTTGACGATGAATTTTTCCATGATTTTCTCCTTTGCCGCATAAGCAAGCGAATACAGGCGGTCTGCCGCAGCCGGCAGCCGCCTCGCCGCATGGCGCGGCTTTATCGTAAACCGATCACCCGAAAAAAAAGATTCCCCCTGTCATCATAATACGGCGCAAAGCAAAAAATCGTGAAAAGCGCCCGCTCTCCGAAGGAAAGCGGGCGCTTCTGCACCGAAATATTGATTGCTTGCAAGCGGCAAAGCCGCCCCGGCACTTGTTCGCCGAAACGGCGGCGGCGTTATATTCGGACGGCGGCCTTATTTTTAAGCGGCGGGTTTGCCGCGTTATTGTTCTTTGTCCGATTTATCTTTTTTGAGCGGCAGCCCCTTGCCGCCGCGCGAAATGTTCCAGAGCACGCCCATCGCCGCCATCGTGACGATGAGCGAAGTGTTGCCCGAACTCACGAGCGGCAGCGGCAGGCCGGTGGGCGGGATGGCGCCGCTCACGACCAGCGCGTTGATGACGATCTGTATCGCGAACACCGCCGTGATGCCCGCCGCGAGCAGAAAGCCGAACAGGTCTTTGCACCGCGACGCCGTGCGGATGCCGTAAAAGATGATCGCCCCGAATACGCAGAACAGGACAATGACGCCGACCAACCCGAATTCCTCGCCGATCACCGCGAGGATGAAATCGGATTCGGCAAAAGGCAGGTAACGGTATTTCTGCATCGACTGAAACAACCCCGTTCCCAGCCAGCCGCCGTTGCCCAGCGCGTACAGCGACTGGATCAGTTGGTACCCCTCGCCCTGCGGCGAACTCCACGGATCGAGAAAGGCGTACAGCCGCTGCAACCTGTACGGCTCCATGATGATGAGCACGGGCACGGCGAGCGCGGCGGGAATGAGTATGACCAGAAAATGCCGCAGTTTTACCCCGCTCAGAAAGAGCATGGCGAGCATCAGAAGCCCGATGACCATCGTCACGGACATATTCGGCTCTAAAATGACGAGCAGGCAGATCGCCCCGCCCGCGCCCAGCACGGGCAGCATGCCCGTGAATTTTTTCATGCGTTCGGGCTTTTTGCTCACATACGCCGCCGTAAAGAGGATAAAGCCGAACTTGGCGATCTCCGAAGGCTGCACGGTGATCGACCCCAACCCCAGCCAGCGCGTGGCGCCGTAGTTTTCCACGCCCAATCCCGGCACGAACACCGCCGCGAGCAGGACGATCGACACGATCAGCGCCGGCCACTTGCATTTTTTCAGTTTGCCGTAAGGCAGAAAGCCGGCGGCCAGCATGGCGGCGGCGCCGAGCACGAGACCGAGCAGTTGCTTTTTCATGAAGTAAAAAGCATCGCCGTACTGCTTTTGCGCCGCGTAATAACTGGCGGAATACACCATCAAAACGCCGAACGCCGCCACGCACAATACGAGAATGGGGATGGCAACAAAACCGAGCGATCTTCTGCGGACGGGAACGACCGCCTCACTCCGCGCAATCGTATCCGCTGCCGGCCGCATCCTTTTCCCCCATTTCCTTTACGATCTGTTCGAACCGTTCGCCCCGTTCCTCGTACCCGGAAAAGGCGTCGAAACTGCTGCTCGCGGGGCTGAGCAATACGCACTGCCCCGGTTTCGCCGTCATGGCGGCGATCCTGACCGCCAGCGAAAAATCCGCACACAGCGTGACGCGCGATTCGCCCGTGCGCACGGCGCTGTCGAAAAGTTTGAACCTGTTTTCGCCGTACAGCACCGCCTGCACCATGCGGCTGTTTTTCAGCCCCGCGAACAGGGCGTCGTAATCGTACCCCTTGTCTTTTCCGCCCAGCAGCAAAACCGTGTCGCGCTCCATGTTCGCCACGGCGTTCAGCGTCGCGTCCACGTTGGTGCCTTTGGAATCGTTGACGTACAGCACGCCGCCGTATTCGCCCACCTTTTCGATGCGGTGGCGCACGCCGCGCATCGACGAGAGCGCCCGCGCGACCGCCGAACTCTCCGCACCCATCAGTTTGGCGGCGCAGATGGCGGCCAGCGCGTTTTTGATGTTGTGTTCCCCTTTCAGCGAAAGGTCGGCGACGTCCATGATCTTTTCGTTTTCGAAGTACAGACCGCCGTCGTAGAGAAAGGCGCCGTTCACCCGCTCTTTCACCGAAAACCAGCGGATGCGGCAGCGCGCGTCTTTGGCGATGCCGCACACGCGCTCGTCGTCGCGGTTGAGCACGGCGTACTCGCTTTCACGCATATTCCGCAAGAGTTTCGATTTGAGAAATATGTAGTTCTCCATGCTGTAATGGCGGTTGAGATGGTCTTCGGTGATGTTGGTGATCACCGCCACGTGCGGGCGGATGCTCGTGAGCGTTTCCAGCTGAAAACTGGATACTTCCATCACGGCGATCTCGCCGTAGTCCATTTTGTCGGCACAGGCGATGAGCGGCAGACCGATGTTGCCGCACGCCGTGCTCTTTTCGCCGGCGGCGCGGAAGATCTCGTCGAGCATGGTGACGGTGGTCGTTTTGCCGTTGGTGCCCGTCACCGCGACGAGCGCCGCGCGCAGGAACAGGCTGCCCAGTTCCGATTCGCCGATGATGCGCTTGCCTTTTTTGCGGAAGGCGACGGGCAGTTCGTGGTCGATGGGAATGCCGGGACTGAGCACGAGCACGTCGCACCCCGCCGCCGCGGCGGCTAAGTCCTGCTTGTCGAGCAGCGTGGCGCCGCGCGCCTGCATCTCCGCGATCGTCCGGCGCACGGTGCCGTCGGGAACGTCGTCGTACATACATACCTCGGCGCCGCGGGCGAGCAGAAAATCGCACGCCGCCGCCCCGCTCCGCGACAGACCCGCCACGAGAAATTTCTGATTTTTGAAATACATTGAATTTACTTTCCTCCCCGCTATTTATATGGCAAAAAACAGACAGCACAGCCCCGCAGCCGCCGTAACGAAGGAATACGCATAGGCGATTTTGCTCTCCGCATATCCCTTCTGCTGAAAATGATGGTGCAGCGGCGCCATCAGGAATATCCTCTTTTTTGTCCGTTTATAGTATATTACCTGCAGTATCACGGATATTCCCGAACAGACGTACATGACGCCCACCACGGGAAGAAACAGCAGATTTCCGCTGAACGCGGCGACCGCCGCGGCAAACCCGCCCATACCCAGCGAACCGGTATCCCCCATGAACACGGAGGCGCGGTCGGTGTTGAACAGGAGATACCCCGCGAGCGCGCCGCACAGCGCGAGGCACAGCCCCGCGAGCGGAGTTCCCGCCCCCGCAAGAAAGATGAGCGCCGCGAATGCGGCAAAATACCAAAAGCCCACCGATGCGGCAAGCCCGTCCAACCCGTCCGTCAGGTTGACGCAGTTGGTGGCGGCGACAAACGCGAACGCCACCAGCGGAATCGTCCAGATGCCCGCATCGAAGGAAATTTTGCTCAGCGGAAGGGAAAAAACCGTCAGTTCGTTTTGGTAACAATACAGCCCGGCGAATACCGCCACTACGATCTGGAACACGATCTTCTGCCAGGCGTGCAGGCCGAGATTGTGCCGCCCGCGTATTTTCAGAAAGTCGTCTAAAAAGCCGACCGCCGTATAGGCCAGCCCGAAGGTGACGGCCACGAGGGTATGCCTGTCCGCATACAGCCCGAAAACCGCGGCGGCCGCAGCCGCCGCGGCGACGAATGCGAGGCCGCCCATCGTGGGCGTGCCGCTCTTCGCCTCGTGTTCCTTTACATATCCGAGAATGTACTGCCCCGCGCGCAGGCGTTTCAGAAGCGGTATCAGCAGTGCGCACAGCAGTGCCGCCAGCGCACCCGAAAACAGTACGAGCAAAATTCCACTTTTCATCTTTCTTCCTTTTTCAGGAACTTTCCGCCGAGAATGGTTTCGATCGCCGCCGCATCACTGTAAATGTGGCGCACGCCCATGATCTCCTGGTACGTTTCGCCCCCTTTTCCCGCCACCAAAAGCACGTCGCCCTCTTTGAGCATATCCACGGCGTACCCGATCGCGTTTTCGCGGTCGACCACGATCACATAGTTGTCGCCCACCTGGCGGACGCCCTTTTCGATCTGCAAAATGATGTCGAAGGGATCCTCGTAGCGGGGATTATCGGAAGTGAGCACGAGGAAATCGGCGGTGCGCGCGGCGATGCTGCCCATGAGGGGGCGCTTGCCCGCGTCGCGGTTGCCGCCGCAGCCGAACACGCAGATCAGCCGCCCCGCACAGTGCC
>CALVHW010000096.1 GCA_944328905.1 uncultured Clostridia bacterium
GATCTGATCGAGCGTTTTGTTCTGCGTTTTCATCTTTTTATAGATGGAATAGAAGTGCTTGGGGCGGCCGAACACCTCGCCCTCGATTTTGCTTTCGTCGAGGATGCCTTTGATCTCTTTGACGACGAAATCGACGAAATTGTGGCGCTCGTACAGTTTTTGGTGGATGTTTTCCACCAAAAATTCGTACGCTTCCGGTTCTAAATATTTCAGGCACAGGTCTTCGAGTTCGCACTTGATCTGCGAAATACCCAGCCTGCCCGCGAGCGGGGTGTAGATATCCAGCGTTTCCTGCGCCATTTTGATTTGCCGCTCTTTGGAAAGGAAGTTGAGCGAGCGCATATTGTGCAGGCGGTCGGCGAGTTTGATGATGATGACGCGGATGTCCTTTGCCATCGCCACGAAAATTTTGCGGAAGTTTTCCGCCTCCTCTTCCTCGCGCGACTTGAACACGATCTTATCCAGTTTGGTGACGCCGGAAACGAGCAGCAAAATTTCGTCGCCGAATTCGCGGCGGATGTCCTCCTCGGTGGCGGGCGTATCCTCGATGACGTCGTGCAGGAACGCTGCGGCGACGGTGGCGCTGTCAAGCCCCAGTTCGATGAGGATCTCCGCGACAGCGCAGGGATGGATGAAGTACGCCTCGCCGGAGGCGCGCTTTTGCCCTGCGTGCGCGTTTTCCGCATAGCGGTAGGCGCGCAGCAGCACTTCGCGGTCTTTGCCCGTGTAGTTGTCGTAGATCATCTGCAATAGGTCGTTCATAGCCTTTCCTTTAACGTGCATACGGCGCGGTAGAGCGCCGATTTGTTCAGGTCTGACCGTTTTCCGCCGACGGCGGTGAGCCCGCCGCCCGCAAAGCGCAGAAGGCCCAGTTCGCAGAACACTTCCGCCGCGAACACCGCCTGCCGCGCGGAAAAACCGATAGACGGTGCGACGGAAAGCGCGGCGGCGACGCTGTCTTCCCCCGCGGCGCCGCGCAGTGCGCGGTAGAGTTCGGCAAACACCTCGCGCGAGGTTTCCAATGCGGCGATATCTTCAAAGCCGCACAGGTCGCGGTTGACGGCAATTTTTTTGCCCGCCAGGCTCTCGATGTTGAAATCGGCGGGGCGGTCGAGATACACCACGTCGCGGTACTGCGCAAAGGGCGCGTCGGGCGCGGGTGATATGACTACCGCGTTGCCGACGTTGGCGGAGCCGGGGCGGAAATACTCGGCGGTGAGCCCCGCGAGGCATTCGGAAAACGCGGGCGGAACCTGCTGCGAACACAGCACCAACAGCCCGTAATTGCACACTCTGCGCGCGGCGCGGATGCGCGCGATGATGCTCTCCTGCGGTTCGCGCACGACGGACACCGACACCTGCTTTGCCGCAAGGCGCATAAGGTCGTTGCGGAAAACGTACAGTGCGGTGCGTTCGCCGCCGCTGCCCGATACCACCATGTCGCGCACGATGCCGCGGACGGTCTCTTTGCCGCGGAAACGGGAAATATCGTATTCGAACACGATCTCTTTGGAAAGATCGGCGGCCAGCAACGGCAGCGCCCTTTCGCCGCCGAACCATACCAGTTCCATCTCCCCCGCCTTTAAAGCGATGTGCGGCGAGCCCTGTTTGAGGCGGTGCGCCTGCACGGCCTGCGCACTGACGGAAAAGAGCGGGCGCTTGTTGCCCACGCCGTACGGTTCCAGCATTTCCAATTCGCGCGCGAGCGCGGAGTCGGCGGCGAGGTCGTGCTCGCAGACGGAGAGCGTGGGTACGAGGTCTTCGGGCGTGTAGTGTGTGCCGATGTACTCGTTGAGTGCGCTTTTGAGTGCGGAAAAATTCTCTTTGGATACGTTTACGCCCGCCGCCTGCGCGTGCCCGCCGAATTCGGAGATGTACTGCGAGCAGGCTTTGAGCGCCTCGTAGATATTCACGTTTTCGATGGTGCGCGCCGAGCCTTTGAGCATATCGCCCCGCTGCACGAACAGGATCGTGGGGCGGTTGAACTCTTCGGCGATTTTTGCCGCCACGATGCCCACCAAACCGGCGTTCCAGCCCTCGTCGCACAGCATGATGATGTTGCCGTACGCGCCCTCTTCGGCGATCTTTTCTTTGGCGCAGCGGTAGGCTTCGTCGCACGCCTGCTGGCGGCCGATGTTGTACTCGTTGAGGCGGCAGGCAAGGTCGTAAATTTCCGCCTTGTTTTCGGAGGTGAAAAGTTTCAGCGCGCTGTTCGCGTCCCCCATTCGGCCCGCGGCGTTGATGCGGGGCGCGACCGTGAATGCCAGCGACGTGGCCGTGACCTCTTCCTTTTTGGTGGCGAGCAGGTTCGCGAGCGCGGCGCAAGGATTTGAATTGATGCGTTTGAGGCCTTCCGCCACGATGTCGCGGTTTTCGCCCACCAGCGGGACGCTGTCTGCGACCGTGGAGACGGCGGCGAGTTCGACGAGCGGGTACGCCTCTTCGCCCAGCAGCGCGCAGGCGATCTTGAAAGCGACGCCCGCGCCGCACAGGTTGTCGTACGGGTAGTCGTCGTCGAGTTTGGGATTGATGACCGTGCAGTCGGGCAAAACTTCGGGCAGTTCGTGGTGGTCGGTGACGATGATCTTCACGCCGCGCGATTTGACGTATTCGACCTCTTCGCGGCAGGATACGCCGCAGTCGACGGTGACGATGAGTTCGGGCGCGTGCTCGCGGATGATCTTTTCAAGGGCGGGAACGGAGAGGCCGTAGCCCTCCGTGCGCTCGGGGATGTACGCCGTGCAGTGCACGCCGCGGCGGCGCAGCGCTGCGGTGAGGATGGCCGCCGCGCCGATGCCGTCTGCATCGTAGTCGCCGAACACGGCGACCGTTCCCCCGCTCCTTTCGCAGGCGGAGATCGCGTCGACCAGTTCGCGCATTCCCCGCATCAGAAAAGGCGAAAGGAAATGCTTTGCCGACGGCGCGAGAAAGGCGCGCACCTTTTCGGGCGTGTTTACCCCGCGCGAATACAGAATCTTCGCCGTGACTTCGTGAAGACCGCATACGCGCGCGAGTGCGCGGATACTATCCAGTTGTTCGCCCGTAAAGGTATATTCCGGCGTGATCTTTTTCATGCTGCCTCTGCCTGCCCTGTAAACAACAAAGGCGGGAGCCTACCCCCGCCTTTTGATCTGTCTGTTATAAATTTCTGTTGCGGAAACACGAACGGATCAAGTTTCCTCGGCGACCTTTTTGGCTGCCTTTTCTTCTTTCGCCCGTTTTTTATCGGATTCGTAGTTGTACCTGGCTTTATCCGCCTTTTTCGCGTCGGACTTCTCTTTGATGCACGCATAGAGCGCGGGCATGAAGACGAGCGAGGAATAGGTGGAAACGACCACAGACATCAAAGCGCAGAGCATGATGGTGAGCAGATCCATGCCGACAATTGCGCCGATCACGCCGAACACCACCCATACAGCCGCCATTGTAACAGCGATGACGAGCACGTTTTTGCGGCTGGCCGCAACAGACTGTGCCACCGCGTCGCGCGCGGACAGACCTTCCGGCTGATTGCGGAAATCGGAACGCATACGCCCCAGCACCGTGAGGTTGAGGATCGCCGACAAGAGCAGCGAGAACGCCGCCACACCGATCAGCGCGACGCCCGCGGGGATGCGGAGCAGCGCCACGACGGCGAGCGTGAGAAGTACGTCGTGCACGGCGGCGACAAGCGCCGAAACGCCCATGCCCACCCTGAAACGGATGGCTACATATGCGAACAGAATCACCAGCGCGACGCCCCCGGCGATCGCCGTACGCCAGATATACTGGGTATATCCTTCGTTTTCTACATTGTGAACGGATACGGAAACATCGGCGATGTCGATACCCTCGATGCCCGATGCGGCAATTTCACCGCGCAGGGTATCGAGAAATTCCTGCGTGGGCGTGCCCGAGCGCAGAACGTATTCGATGACGCCGCCGGCGGAAGTGGAACTGTTGTAATCTACACCGGCAACGTCGTACTCTGCCGAAATACGGTCGGTGCAATAGTTTTGCAATTCTTCCCTGAAATCAGGCTGGAATGCCATATAGCCGGAATCGCTGACCTCGATCACCGCGTGGTCTTTGGTCGTGGAATCGGGATTGAAGCCGAGAAAACCGAACATGAACGCGCCGGCGATGATGAGAGCGAGGCTGACAGCCAGGCACACGAAGAACGATTTTTTTGTGACCAACTTATTCATCTTCCGTTTCCTCCCTCTTCAGATTGCAGAAGGCAAGCTTGTTTTTGGGCTGTGCCAGGAACATATACAGGAAGAACCGCGTTACCGCCAGCGTGCAGGCGGCGGAAAGAAGCGTACCGAACAGGAAAATCAGCGCGGCAAAACGTACCGTGGCCGTAGAAATGAGATACAGCACGAGCGCCATGAGCGCGAGCACGATATGCGCATCGATCGTGAATGCGAGGCTCTTGCGGAAACCGGCTTTGACGGACGCCGTGAGCGTTTTGCCCGTAGCGAACTCTTCGCGGATGTTGCGGAAGGCATACATATTGAAGAAGACCATGACCGCCGCCGAAAGCGCGATGGCCGCCACCCCCGCGATATCGACGCACACGGAAGGCACCAGCGCGATGCAGACGATAAAGAGCAGCGCATACGTCAGAAACCCGTAAACGTGCGCCAATCCCATGCCCTTGTAACGGATCAGCGAATAGATGATCATGGCCAGGATGAACACCCCGAACGCGGCGGCAATGGCAAGCGCCGCATACTCGCCCATCGTGGCCCCGAAAGTAAAGTATTGCGAGGCATCGAGGTTCAGATCGAACACATTGTTTTCGTCGAGCGTGGAATTGATGACGCAGGCGATCGTTTCCGCCGATTCGCGCGTGGAATAGCCGCCGCTGATGTAGACGACGTCCTGATCCAGTTCGCTGGAAACAGTGGCCTGCGTAAGCACTTCGTCGCCCACTTTGATATACAGCGTACCGCCCGAACTGCTGCTCGAATCAGAGTTCGAATCGGATTCGGAGCCGCCGCTGATGGCTGCCGTGATGGTGCGGAATTCGCTGCGGCCGAGACTGGTGAGATTGATCGCAACGGCATAGCCGTCCGTCCCCTCCACGGCTTCGGCACTCTTCACGTGCGCGGAATCGCCGCGCATCTCGTTGGGATTGGATGCGGCGTCATCCGTGAAAAGCAATGAACCGGAATACGCAAAACTGTCGAACAGCGTACTTACCGTTTCATCAGTATAAGGTATATCTACCCGAATAGTGTAGTCATCCTGCAGCTTGACCGAACAGCCGATAAAACCTTTCGACTCAAAACGGTCAGAAATCGCATTGAACGCCTTCTGAAACTCCGCCCGGAACGCATCGAACGCGGCGCCCGTCGGATTTCCGCTGCCGTCGTCATCGCAGATATCTTCGTGCAGATAAATACCCTTATACGCGAGATACGTTTCCGCAGGGTTGTCTACATCGACGTTCCCGTCGGTTCCGGCCTCTGCCACCGCCTCATCGTACTCCGCCCGGAGCGTTTCGTACTCGCTCTGCGAGATCACGCCCTCCGGATAATACACGGTATAATATCCGCCGCCCAGATCCGTCCCGAGATCGACGATGCTGAGCAGGGAATTGAACCGCTGTGCGGCGGACACATAAAACGACGGCGTTACACTGATGAACAGCAACGCTGCGAGTATGAGCGTTACCAGCACGATCAGCGCCACCGATTTCTTTTTGCCCATTGCTTCCTCCTGCAACTTTACGTTGAATTTCTGTTTGGTAGAACGCGGGCATACCCCCGCTTTTTCCGTATTATACAGAAAAATACTAATTTATTATAATAAAAAACTGCCCTTCCGTCAAGTATAAACGGAGTATTTTTGCGGATTTTTACCTGTTTATCATAAAAACGGACGGCATTGCTGCATACCGGGCGCAGCGCGCGCCGCTCGCCGCGGCAAATCGCGCGCCGGATGCGCGTTTCCGCGCAAAACAGGCCGCACGGCCGGCTTAGCCCGGGCGCCCCGCTCGGCGTTTGCACGCTCTGCGCGGAAGGCGGAAAAATTCAGCGCTCTTCTCCCCGCAGCTGCCTCGCCGCCAGTTCGACGTACCCCGCCGCGTTGCGCTTTATGCCCTCGATCTCCTCTTCGGTGAGTGCGCGCACGACGCGGAACGGATTGCCGAACACCAGGCTGCCGTCCGGGATCTGTTTGTTTTTGGTGATGAGCGTGGCCGCGCCGACGATGCAGTTGCTGCCGATCTTCGCGCCGTCGAGTATGACGGAGCCCATGCCGACGATGACGTTGTCGCCCACGGTGCAGCCGTGTACGACGGCGTTGTGGCCGACGGATAC
>CALVHW010000097.1 GCA_944328905.1 uncultured Clostridia bacterium
CGTCGATCACGAGAAGAATGTCGTTTTTCTTGCAGAACAGCTCAATCTCTTTCACCTGCTCGACGTCCAGCGGCCGCACGCCGCCTTCGCCCTGCACCAGTTCGAGCATCACCGCGCACGTCTTTGCCGTGCACATCTTGCGCACGCCCTCGTACGTCGGTTCGGCATACGAAAATCCGGGCAGGAAGGGCATGAAATACTTGTGCATTGCGTCCTGCCCCGTCGCCGAAAGCGTGGCCATCGTGCGGCCGTGGAAGGAATTTTTCAGCGTTACGATCTCGTACCTGCCTTCGCCGTATTTATCGTAAGAATATTTTCGCGCCGCCTTTATCGCGCATTCGTTCGCCTCGGCTCCCGAATTGGAGAAAAACACCTTTTTCGCGCCCGTGCGGCGGCACAGCAGTTCCGCCAGTTCCGCCTGCGGGCGGGTGTAGTACAGATTGCTGGCGTGCTGCAATTTATTGATCTGCGCGATCACCGCATCTTTCCATGCACGATCATTCACACCGAACGAATTGACGGCAATTCCGCTGCCGAAATCCACATAGCGCTTGCCGCTCTCCGAATATACCGTAGCGCCCTCCCCCGTGCTCAGATCGGCGGAAAAGCGGTTATAGGTCGGAGAGATGTAAGACCTGTCTTTTTTCTGAATATCTTCAAAACTCATGATGCACCTATTTTATCTATTTTATCATAAAATGCCGCCGATTGCAATGATTTGCGGCAGTGTTTCTATCACAGCCGAAAAAAAAGACCGATTGAATAAATCAGTCTTCGTTTACGAACATCGTGCCGATGCCCTGGTCAGACAGCGTTTCCACCAAAATGGAATGGGCAACGCGCCCGTCCGTAATAAATACTTTTTTTACTCCGCGGCGGATCGCCTCGCGGCAGCAGTCGATTTTGGGGATCATTCCCCCGGATATGATTCCCTGCTTGACGAGCGAAGGGATCTCGCTGACATAAATCTTTTCAATGAGACTGCTCTCATCGTTTTTGTCGCGCAGAACGCCCGCGATATCCGTCATCAACAAAAGACTGGTCGCCCCGAGCGCTCCCGCAATCACGGCGGAAGCCGTGTCGGCATTCACGTTATAAATATGCCCCTCGTCGTCATACCCCACCGTGGAAACAACGGGAATATACCCGGCATTGAGCGCGTCGGTGATCACCTTGGTATCCATTTCGGTGATTTTGCCCACATAGCCGAGTTTTTCGTTTTCTTTGCAGCACTTCATCATGTGCCCATCGATGCCGCACAGGCCGAGCGCCTTGCCGCCGATGCTTTCCAGCAGGTTGACGAGCGATTTGTTGATCTTGCCCGCCAGCACCATGCGCACCACTTCCGCCGTCTCCTCGTCGGTATAGCGCAGGCCGTCGATAAAGACCGACTGCTTGCCGATCTTTTTGAGCATTTCGGAAATTTCCGGGCCGCCCCCGTGCACGAGCACGACCTTCACGCCGATCAGGCGAAGAAGCACGATATCGCGCATGACGGACATTTTCAGTTCTTCGTTGATCATCGCGTTGCCGCCGTATTTAATCACGACGACTTTACCGTTGTAGTCCTGTATATAAGGGAGCGCCTCAATGAGTACCTGCGCCCGAAACTGTTTTTCGTTTTTGATTTTGTCGTCCATCGCTCTTTCCTCTGAAAATCAAGTTCTGTAATCGCCGTTGATCTTTACATAATCGTAAGTGAGGTCGCAGCCCCACGCCGTCGCTTTGCCGTTGCCGTCGTTCAGCGAGATGAGCACTTCAATTTCGTCACGCGAAAGCACTTCCTTGGCCTCTTCTTCGGAAAATGGCACGCCGCTGCCGCCCCTGCATACGGCGATCGCACCCGCGCGGCTCTTGAAATCGACGTCGATTTTGGAAATATCGACGTTCGCCCCGGCATAGCCGATGGCGCAGAGCACGCGGCCCCAGTTGGCGTCGGCGCCGAACATCGCCGCTTTGAACAGCGAAGATTTGATGACCGATTTCGCCACCGTTTTGGCGGCCGCCTTCGTCTTGGCGCCGGTCACCTTGCATTCGAGCAGTTTCGTGGCGCCCTCGCCGTCCTTGGCGATGCGGCGGCAGAGGTTGGTGGTCACCTTGGCAAGCGCCTTACGGAACGCCGTAAAATCTTTGCCCGGTTCGGCGATCTCCTCGTTCCCGGCCATGCCGTTAGCGAGAATGCAGACCATATCGTTGGTAGAAGTGTCGCCGTCGACGCTGACCATATTGAACGAATCTTTTACGTCAGCGGAGAGCGCCTTTTGCAGCATCGCCGGAGAAATGGCGGCGTCCGTCGTGATAAATATCAGCATCGTGGCCATATTCGGGCAGATCATGCCCACGCCCTTGCCGATCGCACCAATCCGGCATTCTTTGCCGCCAGCAGTAAACGAATAGGCGATCTGCTTGTCAACCGTGTCGGTAGTCATAATGCCCTGTGCGGCATACAGACTGCCCATGTCGCTCAAACCGCCCACCAGTTCTTGCATACCGCCCTCGATCGGTTCCAGCGAAAGCGGCTGCCCGATGACGCCCGTGCTCGCCACGACCACATCCTGCGCGGAAATACCGGCGAATTTTTCGACCAGACCACACATTCCTTCCGCGATCTCCACCCCGTTCGCGTTGCAGGTATTGGCATTGCCGCTGTTGCAGATAATCGCCTGCGCATAACCGTCTTTGACGTGTTCTTTCGTAACGGCGATCGGCGCGCCCTTTACAAGATTTTGCGTATATACGCACGCGGCGGCACAGCGCGTATCGCTCACGATCAGCGACAGATCGCGCTTTGTTTTGTTTTTGCGGATGCCGCAATGCACCCCGTTTGCCTTAAATCCTGCAGGCGCGCATACGCCCCCTTCGATTTTTTTCATAAATAAAACCTCTCTGCTCTTTTCGGTGTCGTTCACCGATCCATAAATAAAATTCCCGCGGATGCAGCGCGTGCGGCCATTCGCCCAACCGCCTTCATGCCCATCGGCCGTCGCGTTTTCCGCCGCCGATAGCGCCGTACTGCGACGTATAAACGCGCGCTATTTCAGCGAAGTCCGCTCGTCCAACCCGAGGGCGATGTTCATGCACTGCACGGCCGCGCCCGAGGCGCCCTTGCCGAGATTATCAAATACCGATGCGAGCACAATTCGCTCATCGTTGCCGTCCACATAAATTTGCATCCAGTTCGTTCCCGCGAGCGGATTCGCAGACAGGTACGGCGGCATCGTATCCATTGCTTTAACAAAGTTTTGTCTTGCATAGTACTCTGCAAAATACTCTTTTAATTGTTCTACCGATACCTTTTTCGCCATCAAACGGCCATATAGCGGCACCGTCACACACATACCGCTGTAATAGTCGGCCACGATGGGATTGAAGATCGGAGCGAAATCCAACCCGCAAACCTTCGTCATTTCCGGCAAATGCTTGTGTTTTTGCGCCATGCCGTATTGCCTGGGACTGTCAAATTCGGACGAGCGCGGCTCGCTCTCGTATTCGGCGATCATCTTCTTTCCGCCGCCGCTGTATCCCGTTACGGAATGGCAAACGAACGGATAATCGGGGCGCACGATTCCCCCGGCGACCAGCGGATACACGAGTGAGATAAAGCCGCTCGCATGGCAGCCCGGCACTGCAATGCGGCGGGAATGCGCGATCTTTTCGCGATGCGACTTTGAAAGTTCCGGAAAGCCGTACGCCCAACCGTGGTCCGTGCGGTGCGCCGTAGACGCGTCGATGATGATTACCCTGTCGTTTTCGCAAAGCGAAACCGCCTCGACCGCAGCGGCGTCGGGCAGGCACAAAAACACGACGTCGGCAGAATTGATCTTATCTTTCCGCGCCGATACGTCTTTGCGCAATTCTTCCGGCAACGTGAGCAGTTGAATATCTTCCCGGTTGCCAAGCCTTTCAAATATTTTCAGGCCGGTCGTGCCCTCTTTTCCGTCGATAAAAACTTTGACCATATCCGTTTTATGCGAATCGGTTTTTCACAGAAGATGAACCCCCGCGAAAAACCGATCCCCCTTTCTTTATTTACTTCAGTTTTTTCTGCTCGAGCATGGCGCGCACTTTCAGCGGCAGGCCGAACAGGTTGATGAACCCTTCGGCGTCGTGCTGGTTGTAAACGTCCTCTTCCCCGAACGTGGCGATCTCTTCGCTGTACAGCGAATGTTCGCTCTTCATGCCAGCCAAGATAATGTTGCCCTTGTAAACTTTGAGTTTGACCTCGCCGGACACGTTTTCCTGCGTTTTATCGACAAAAGCGGAAAGCGCCTCGCGCAGCGGCGTAAACCACTGGCCGTTGTAAACGAGTTCTGCAAAACGGATGCCGACGTGCTGTTTGAAATGCTGCGTTTCCTTATCCAGGCAGAGCATTTCCAGATATTCATGCGCCTGGTAAAGAATGGTGCCGCCCGGCGTTTCGTACACGCCGCGGCTCTTCATGCCCACGAGGCGGTTTTCCACCATGTCTGCGAGGCCGACGCCGTTCGCCCCGCCGATCTTGTTGAGTTTTTCGATCAGTTCCACGGATCCGATCTTTTCCCCGTTGAGCGCCACGGGAATGCCCTTTTCAAAGGTGAGCGTGAGATACGTCGCTTTGTCGGGCGCCTTTTCGGGCGAAACGCCGAGTTCGAGAATCTCGTCGTATTTGGGTTCGTTGGCGGGATCTTCCAGGTCAAGCCCCTCGTGCGAAAGGTGCCAAAGGTTTTTATCCTTGGAATAATTCGTTTCGCGCGTGATTTTCAGAGGAATGTTGTGCGCCTCGGCGTAATCGATCTCCTCGTCGCGGCTCTTGATATTCCAGATGCGCCACGGGGCGATGATCGTCATTTCCGGTGCAAAGGCCTTGATCGCCAATTCAAAACGAACCTGATCGTTGCCCTTGCCCGTGCAGCCGTGGCAGATGGCATCCGCCTTTTCCTTTTTGGCGATCTCCACGATCCTCTTCGCGATGATGGGACGCGCGAACGACGTGCCGAGCAGGTATTTGTTTTCGTAAACGGCGCCCGCTTTCATCGTGGGGAAAATGTAATCCTCCACAAATTCTTTGCGCAGGTCTTCGATATAAAGTTTCGACGCACCCGTTTTGATAGCCTTCTCTTCGAGGCCTTCCAGTTCGCTCTCCTGCCCCACATCGGCAGAAACGGCGATCACCTCGCAGTTGTTGTAATTCTCTTTCAGCCACGGGATAATGATGGACGTGTCCAATCCGCCGGAATACGCCAAAACGACCTTTTTGATCTCTTTCTTTTTCATAAAAAACGCCCTCGTTTATTTACTGCCACTGATTATACATTTTTTTTCGTATTAAGTCAAGCATTTTTAACGTTGTTAAAAAATAAATTTCAATTATTATACTTTCATTTTTGAATAAAATGAATAATTATTCACAATTTTGGCTTTATTCACGCATAAATTCTTTTTATGCAATTATCGCTCCTTTTCCGAAACGAAAAAGGCGGAAGCGCCTTTTTCCGCCCCCGTCTTTTTATCTGCATCACAATATTTTCGGCGCCCGGACGAGCGCAATCGCCCGATACTAACCGGCTATTTTCGGCATCTCCTTTTTCTGAACAACAAAGCGCCGCTATATTCCTGTTTTCAACCTCTGTACATCTCCGTCAGAAAAGAATACTCTTTCAGAGCGGCGCGCCTCCGCTTATAGTCCGGGCACAACGAGGCGACCGCCCGCCAAAAGGCCGCCGAATGATTCATTTCCCGCAAGTGACAAACTTCGTGCGCCACGACGTAATCGCGCAAGTCGGGCGGCAGCATCAAGAGCCGCCAGTTGAGATTGATCACACCCTGCGCATCGCAACTGCCCCAGCGCGCCTTAAAATCACACAGGCGGACGTCCTGCGCAGCCTTACCGAATTTTTCCGTATACGAATGCACCGTTTCCGTGAGCAGCCAGCCGCGCGTCCGTTCAAAAAAGCGGCGGACTTTACCTGCATCCGTAAAATAGAACACGCCGTTTTCTTCCCGGTTTTTTGCGGCTCCGAAAAAGGCTCTTTTCTCCCGCCCGGCATCGAACACACACCGCATGGCACGCACTTCCGCAAACCGCTCGGCAGTTTTGCCGTATGCTGCCAGTTTACGCTCGATCCACCGACGCTTCTGCTCCACGAAATTATGTATTACTTCATCTGAAACGGAATACGGCGCTTTCACGACCACCCCGTCTTCCCGTACGGT
>CALVHW010000098.1 GCA_944328905.1 uncultured Clostridia bacterium
ACGAATTCGTTGCTCTTGCCCGCCACGAACGATTCAAAGGTATAGCGCGGATCGACGGAAGAGGATATATAGTCTTCCGGCTCCAATTCTTCACTGGTATAGAATACGTCGTCGTTGCCTTCCACGATCAGTTCGAAATCCGTGATCCCCGTATCCGCTTTCCGGAACGCTTCTTTTATTTTGTCGGAAAGCTTGGAAACGGTCGAGGCGTACAGCTCGTTGTCTGTTTTCAGAATGATTTTCGTGCCGTCAATATCAACGGGCGAAAGTGTGGAGATATAGGTGCGGAAAGTGATCTGCGAAACGGTGTTTTCCAGTGTTTCCAGTATTTTTTTCCATAAAATTTCGTACTGTTTTTCTGCCATGACCGTTTTCCTCCCCGCAGAATTTGTCTTTTTGTTGAAAATTTCTACAATATTTTGTATTTCGGGAGAAAATCCCTGCAATACTTTGTGTTTTTTTTGTTTTTTTGCTATAATAGAACGGACGGCGGGCACAGTTCTGCCGTTTGCCGCCGTAACCGCTGCGGCCGGCAGAACGCCGCCCGCGCAGCACAACAGTGTTTTCTATTATAATATAATTTTCACGGAAAATCAAATCAAAACGGACATATGCGGATAAAATCTTTGCGCCTGAAAAATTTCAGAAATTATGCCGACGAAGAATTTGCGTTCGACGGCGGGCTGAACGTGCTGTACGGCCGGAATGCCCAGGGCAAAACAAACTGTGCCGAGGCGGTGTTCTACCTCTGCACGGGCGTTTCGCCGCGCGCCAAAAAAGACAGGCAGATGATCCGCACGGGAGAGGAGTGCGCCAGCATTTCCGCGCGCGCCGAAAGCCGCTTCGGCGAAGTGCTGCTGGAGGCGGACATCTACGAAAACAAGCGCGAGATCCGCATCAACGGCGGCAGGATCGCCCGCAACGCCGACCTTCTCGGCAACATCAACGGCGTGTTTTTCAGCCCCGGCGAACTGCGACTGGTGCAGGACGGCCCCGAGGAGCGGCGGCGGTTTCTGAATGTGTCGATTTCGCAGATGTCGAAAAATTATTATACCGCGCTGGTGCGCTACAATAAAATTCTGGAACAGCGCAACAAGCTGCTCAAAGAGCGGGATGTTTCGCTGATCTTCGAAACGCTGCCTGTGTGGGATGCGCAGCTGTGCCGCTATGCCGCCGAGATCGTGGAGCGGCGCGAGGAGTATGTGGCGCAGCTTGCACCGCTCGCCGCCGAAAAGCACGCCTTCCTCACCGACGGCGCGGAAAAACTGGAGATTCATGCCGACAGGTACTACGGCGAGGGCAGAGAGGAGATTTCCGCCCGCCTGGCGCGCGAATTCGAAAACAATTACGAAAAGGACGTGCGCCTGGGCTTTACGTCGTGCGGGCCGCACCGCGACGATTTGAAAATACTCATCGGCGGCGAAGATGCGCGCGTGTACGGCTCGCAGGGGCAGGCGCGCACCGCCGCGCTGGCCATAAAATTGGCCGAAGTGGAAATTTTCCGCGCGCTTTCGGGCGAGTACCCCGTGCTGATCCTCGACGACGTGATGAGCGAACTCGACCTTCCCCGCCGCCGCAAACTGCTCGAACAGATCGGCGGCGTGCAGACCATTCTCACCTGCACGCACACCGAAAAGGTGCTGTTCGGCAAAACGGTCAACAAAATACGCATCGTGAACGGCGCCGTCAAACGCTGAGAGCGGGCGTTGTACGGGTACGCGGTAGGCGCGGCGCCCGTTGCGCGGCTGCGAAAAAACGGGGCAGGCAGCGTAAGTTGCGCGTTTGCAAAAAGACGGGGCGGGCGGCGCCCGCATCGGCAGCATCGGGTTTTCCGAGTGCGGCGCACCTTACGGACGGACAAGCAGTGCCGGGCGGCGGCGCGCCGTACAAAAAATTCGTATACGTTCAGCCAAAAATTAAACAAAAATATAAAAAGGAGAGGCCGAAACCTCTCCTTTTGCGTTGTGTATAAAGTTTTGCAAGGCATTTTGCACGCGGCGCAAAATGCAACCTACAACCGCGCTTGCGGCGCTCACTCTTCCGCCACGCGCTCTTCCAGGGGAACGTAGGGGCGGTGGGGCGCCACGGCCTGGTAGCCGGGGCGAATGATCTTGCCGCCGTTGGCGATCTCTTCCATGCGGTGCGCCGACCAGCCCGCGATGCGCGCCACCGCAAAGAAAGGCGTGTACAGTTCGCGGGGCAGGTTGAGCATATCGTACACAAAGCCCGAATAAAAGTCTACGTTGGGCGCCACGCCCTTGTAGATGCGGCGCTTTTCCGCGATGATCTCCACCGCCGATTCCGCCACAAAGTTGCGCATGGCGAATTCTTCTTCCATGTGCTTTTCCACGGCCAGCTTTTCGGCAAACTCGCGCAGGATGTCGGCGCGCGGGTCGGAGAGGGAATACACGGCGTGCCCCATGCCGTACACGAGGCCGGTGTGGTCGAACGCCTCGCGGTCTACGATCTTCGCCACAAAATCTTTGAGTTTGCCGCGGTCGAAATCGGGCACATTCTGTTTGATGCAGTCGAACATCTCGCAAACTTTGATGTTCGCGCCGCCGTGCTTGGGGCCTTTGAGCGAGCCGAGCGACGCCGCGACGGACGAATAGGTATCCGTGCCCGACGAGGTGACCACGTGCGTGGTGAACGTGGAGTTGTTGCCGCCGCCGTGCTCGGCGTGCAGCACCAGGCACAGATCCAGAACTTCCGCCTCGAGCGGGGTGAACTTGCAGTCTTCGCGCAGTATGTAGAGAATGTTCTCCGCGCACGAGAGTTCTTTCTGCGGTTTGTGGATGAACAGCGATTCGTCGGAATTGTAATAGCGGTAGGCTTTCTGCGAATACACGCAAAGCAGGGGGAACTGCGCGATCAGCTGCAAAGACTGGCGCAGCACGTTGCGCTTGGAAACGTCGTCCGGCTTGGGATCGTAGGGGTACAGCGCGAGCACGCTGCGCGCCAGCATGTTCATCATGTCTTTGGAAGGCGCCTTCATGATAATGTCGCGCACGAACGAAGGGGGCAGCGAGCGGAAGTCTGCGAGGATCTCGCAGAAACGCTTTAACTGCTCGGCGGTGGGCAGGTGCCCGAACAGCAGAAGGTAGGTCGCTTCTTCGAAGTCGAACCGCCTGCCGCGCGCGCCCTCGATGAGGTCGCGGATGTTGATGCCGCGGTAATACAGCTGCCCCTCGATGGGCACTTTGTTGCCGTCGGCGTCTTTGCCGAAGGCCTGGATTTCGGAAATTTCCGTCAGGCCGCACACCACGCCGTTGCCGTTGATGTCGCGAAGCCCCCGCTTTACGTCGTACTTTTCGTACAGGCGGGGATTGATGATGTCGCTCTTGCTGGCCATTTTGGTCAGCTCGATGATATCCTGCGCATATTTTTGATATTTTTTCATCATTTGCTCGCGTATTTCCTGGTAGTGCATGGGCAACCTCCCTTTGCGGCACTGCCGCCGCTTTGTATTCCGGCGCGTTGAAACGATTCGGTTCTTATATTTTACCACAAATGCAAAAAAAAGTCAATCGCGGAAATATTTTTTTACGAACTGCCCGCAGGACGCTTTTTTTGCGCAATTTGCAGCGGCAAAACGAAAAAAGCGGCGAAATTTGTCCTTTTGGCGCCCCGAAGGGCTTTCGGCATTTTTTGCAGACGTTTCGTGCGTTTTTTTCAAAAATATTATCCTTTCAAAAAAATGGTACGAAATTATTGAAAAATGTTTTGCAATGTGATAAAATAGATATGTTGAATTCTATAATACGGGCAGAGTACGCCCGATGTGATTCGGAGGTAGGTTTCAAATTGGCTAAGAAGATCGATGTTCCCTTCAACGGAACGAAAGAACAGGAAGAGCGCCTGAAAAAGGAACTCGCCGCGCTGCGCAAGGAACACGGCGGCAAAGGCCTGATGATCGCGTCTTTGCAGAAAGCGCAGGATATCTACGGATACCTTCCCGCACCCGTGCAGCAGATGATCGCCGACGAGCTGGGCGTATCTTTGGCGGAAGTGTACGGGGTGGCAACCTTTTATGCGCAGTTTTCGCTGTATCCCAAGGGGCAGTACAAGATCGGCGTGTGCCTGGGTACGGCCTGCTATGTAAAAGGTTCGGGCGACGTGTATAAAAAGATCTGCGATACGCTGAAGATCGAGGGCGGGCAGTGCACCGACGACTTGAAGTTCTCGCTCGACGCCACGCGCTGCATCGGCTGCTGCGGACTGGCTCCCGTGATGACCGTCAACGACGACGTGTACGGCAAAGTCACGCCCGAAGAGATCGAAGGCATCCTCGCCAAGTACAACTGATGCGCGAACTGGCCCTCAACATCCTCGATATTGCCGAAAATTCTCTCCGCGCGGGCGCAACGCTCGTGGAAATCGCCGTGCAGGCCGATTTTTTGCAGGATAAACTCTGCATTTCGGTGAACGATAACGGAAAGGGAATGAGCGAAGAAATGCTGGCGAGCGTGTGCGATCCTTTCACCACCACGCGCACCACGCGCAAGGTGGGCATGGGGCTGCCGCTGTTCAAATATTCGGCGGAGAGCGCGGGCGGCAGCTTTCAGATCAGTTCGCAGGAGGGGAAAGGCACCTTCGTTGCGGCGCAGTACCGCATCAGCCATGTAGACCGTATGCCGCTGGGCGATTTCGGCGGCGTGGCATTGCAGCTCGTAACGATGAATCCGCATACGGATTTCGTGTTCACCGCCGAATGCGGCGAGAGGCAGGGAGTGTTGGATACGCGCGAGGTGCGCGAAATTCTGGGGGAGGAGATCCCGCTCGGCGCCCCCGAGGTGCGCGCGTTTTTAAGAGATTATATCAAAGAAAATTTAACGGACATTTTTGGAGGTAGGTTATGAAAAGTTTGGAAGAACTCCGGGCGCTTCGCGAAAAGATGAAGTCGCAGACGGATAATCGCAGCGTGGCCGGTTCCGACGAAACGGTCATAAAAGTGGGCATGGCGACGTGCGGCATCGCCGCCGGCGCGCGCCCCGTTCTGGATGCCCTGCTCGACGAGGCGGATAAGCGCCATCTGCACAACGTGAGCATTTCGCAGACGGGCTGCATCGGTATGTGCCGCCTGGAGCCCATCGTGGAAGTGTTCCAAGGCGGGCAGAAATTCACCTATATACATATGACGGCGGATAAAGCGCGCAAGGTCATCAACGACCACGTCGTCAACGGCAACCCCGTCAAAGAATATTTGATCGGCGAGAATTAAGGGCGGAGGATTATACACACCATATGTTCAGATCACACATACTTGTTTGCGGCGGTACGGGCTGTACTTCCGGCAATTCGATGAAAGTTTACGATGCGCTCGTCGAGCGCATCCAAAAAGAGGGGCTGGAAAACGAAGTCCACGTCACCAAAACGGGATGCTTCGGCCTGTGCGCCCTCGGCCCCATCATGATCGTCTATCCCGAAGGCGCCTTCTATTCGCAGGTGAAGGTGGAAGACGTCGACGAGATCATAAACGAGCACATCATCAAGGGGCGCATCGTCACCCGCCTTCTGTATAAAGAAACGGTCGGCGAAGACGGCGGCATCAAGGCGCTCAACGATACCAACTTCTATAAAAAACAGCACCGCGTGGCGCTCAGAAACTGCGGCGTGATCAACCCCGAAAAGATCGAGGAATACATCGCGTACGACGGCTACGAGGCGCTCGGCAAAGTGCTCACCGAAATGACGCCGCAGGACGTCATCGATGTCATTTCCAAATCCGGCCTGCGCGGCCGCGGCGGCGCGGGCTTCCCCACGGGCAGAAAGTGGCAGTTCGCCAAAAACAGCCCCGGCAATAAAAAATACGTCTGCTGCAACGCCGACGAGGGCGACCCCGGCGCGTTCATGGACCGTTCCATTCTCGAAGGCGACCCGCACGCGGTCATCGAGGCGATGGCCATCGCGGCGTACGCCATCGGCGCCGACCAGGGTTACATTTACGTGCGCGCGGAGTACCCGATCGCGGTGCAGCGCCTCACCATCGCCATCAAGCAGGCGCGCGAATACGGCCTGCTCGGCAAAAACATCTTCAATTCCGGGTTCAATTTCGATCTGGACATCCGCCTCGGCGCGGGCGCGTTCGTCTGCGGCGAGGAAACGGCGCTGCTGACCTCCATCGAGGGACACCGCGGCGAGCCGCGTCCCCGCCCTCCGTTCCCGGCGGTCAAAGGCCTGTTC
>CALVHW010000099.1 GCA_944328905.1 uncultured Clostridia bacterium
GAGCCGTTACTAAATTGCGGTCTACTACAGCTTCATCCATACCAGCTTCTACATATTCGCCGCCCGCAAGCGTTACCGGAATCTCCGCGTACTCATCGGAAAGGTCGTATTCCGTATTCTGCGCCGTGGGAAATTTTGCAGAATCCAGCGTCACGCTGCCGGATATGCTGCAAACATTGCCGGCGGCGTCCTCCGCAGACCACGTTACCTGGTAAGGACCGGCGCCGCCCGTGTATTCGGGCGCCTGCACCCCGATATCCAGCGAAATGCCGAAACTGTCGGTTGCGGTCATTCCCGAAGAAAAACCGCTCGCGCCGGAAAGCTCGGCATGAGTCATCACAAACGTATCGCCGTTTTCGACCGCCTCGCCCGCATAATAAATGACAGGCATGGAATACACGCGCACCAACCGCTCTATGTAGGCGTTGCCGGCGCGCAGCACGACCGTATAAGTGCCGGGCTTCTGCATATCCACGCCGCTCGCGTCGGCCGTGACTTCCAAAGTTTTGCCGTCAGAAGATTTTGCGGTGACGCCCTCCGTCCAGTCGACGCTGGCACCCGCTTTTACATCATAATTTTCCGCGCCGCTGAACGTGACGCCCGAACCTGCGCTTCCGCCGCCGTCATTGCAGGCCACGACTGCCAGTGCCAGCAGTGCCGCCGCACATACGGCGAGGAACCACCGCAGTGTTTTCGAAACTTTTTTCATCATTTTACCTCCTTGATCTCCGGGATCACGAGCATACCCTCGCCCGCTTCCAGCACAGCCGAAAGTTTCCTGCCGCAGGCCGTGTACGTTTCGCCGCCGCGGATGATTTTGCACCCGGCGTCACCGGTAAAGCACAGTTCGGCACGCGACGACGTCGTGACCGAATTGTTGACGACATAATATCCGTTTTTCCCCTCTTTTTCGAAACATCCGATCAATATCTGCGAAGACGCCGCCGCGCTTTCGAGGCAGCCGTGCGAATGCAGCAGATATTCTTTTGCTCCGGGCAGGCAGCCGCGGTAGATGCACTCGTTCCATTTGATCTTCGCAAGTACGCTTTCGGGCGCAAGCAGGCCGGAAAAATCTCCCGCGGCCATCATCCCCTTCCACTCTGCGCCGAGAATGAACGCCCCGGCCGCACGTACCTGCCTTGCCTCACGGCGGAAATACCCGTACATATCGGTGGGTGCGCCGTTGCGGTCTACAAGTCCCGCACGGCATACGTGATCGGAAAGCCAATCGTTGGGGTAGCAGCACGGGAACAGCTGCAGCCCCTTCGCGCCGTAAGCGAGCCCCACGTTGTATTGCAGGCGGTGTTCGGCCGAACCGGGAATGCGCACGCCTTCGTTCCCCTCCCATTTGCCGCCTTCCTGCATAAACATCCAGAAAGGCACGCCCGTTTTCTTCTCTTCCCTGGCGAGAAAAGCGGGGATATCATAGAGCACTTCGTGTACGCCCGTTTCCGCGCCTTCCCCCAGCGTGACAAACGGATAAGCGTCGTAAGAATACACCTCCGGCCGCACGGTCTGTACGAACTCGCGCGCAAAATCGCGGTAGCGCTCGATATTGGAGCGGTCGGTAAAAAATTCTTTGCGGGTACAGCGCCGCGCACCGTATCCGAAACTGTACTGGTACTGTTCGGGCGTAATGTAATAAGGGAACATATTCACATAGAAAAACTTGCCCCTGCATACCTTTTCGAAAACCTTTTTTGCCGCGGCTATGCCGGCAAACATCTCGGCGCCCGGTTCGTCGATGAACGATACCCCGAAAAACGCGGGATGCGAGGCATACTTTTCCAAAGACCGCGCAAAACGCCCGTCCAATTCCTCTTTCGCCGCGGCGGAAAGAGTGCGGTAATCGGGATAGCCGCGCGTGCCGAGCGAAACGTATTCCTGCGCTTCCTCGAACCGGGGCAGGTACCCGGCACCCGCCCGGGCCGCACAGTCGAGCGCGGCAAGCACATCGCCGCTGTTCACGCCGCCGGCAACTTCGCTGTGCCCGTAAAACAGGTTTACACCCGCATCGGCGAGAAGGTCGTACTGCTGTTGGGTGATCTTCGAGGCATAGCGCACCCCGCCCGATTCGCACGCGCTCTGCGGCGCGCAGTACGCCGCGAGCGGATAAACGTTTTTGCCTAACAGCCGGTAGATTGTCTGATTCATGTTACCCCCCCCCTGTCAGCGAAGCGTTACAAGAATGCCTTCTCCGGCTTCCAGATACAGTTCCAGCGATTCGCCCGCCCGGAAAGAGGTCTTGCCGCGCGTGACGATGTCGTAGCCGTAATTTCCGTTAAAATGCAGCGTGACCGTTCCGGCCGATTCGATGGAATTGCGCGTAACATAGAGCGCCGTACCGCCCTTGTAATCGAAGCAGCCCACCACGCATTCATCGCCCGAAATGCTTTCCAGCTGGCGGAACGAAGAGAGAACGTAATCCCCGCGGATGGCCGCAGGCGATTCGCCGTGCGCTATTATGCCCATATTTTTGGAACACATGAGCACGTCGTCGACCGCCTGTATCTGTTTGGCGGCCTTCACCGCGTAGTAATAATAAGCGTTTGCCGTGCCGAACTGGTTGATGATTCCCGCATTGCGCGCCGATCCGATACCGCCGTTAATGATAAGATATTCGGGCGGCATCACGAGCGGGAAGTACCCCATCCCCTTGGCTCCCATGCTCAGCGCCGTGTTGATGCTCCAAAGCATTTCCGCTTCGTTGACGATCCGTTTGCTGGGAGCGTCCGGCCATTCGCCGCCCGTTTGCAGCCACAGCCAGAAGGGCACGTTCAGCTCTTCCGCCTTTTCGCGGTATGTCGCCATGAGGCTGAACCACGAACCGGAAATCGTGCCGGCAAGCCCTTCAAACGGATACATATCGTACATCAGAAATTCCGGCTCCGCCTTTTCGCAGAAAGTATTGAGGTAATCTTCATAGGTGATGGGATTTTCCGGATCGCCGGAAAGCTGCGTGCCGCTCGTCTGCGGGAACAGGTTTGTGTAATAGATATAATCTTTTCCCACGATGTCTGCGGCCGCGGCGATCGCCTTTGTGGATTCGGCCACTTTATCGAAAAGGATCGCGGCAGGTTCGTCGCGCACATACACGCCGGAGATGGCCGGATACTTGCTGTACAGCTCGGTCATGCGCGAGGCGATCGTTTCCGCGGGAGCGGTGAACGCCTGCGCCGGATCGGCGCTTTCCACGTTCGAGCTTGCGGTGTCGCGGATGATGTACTGGATGCCGTATTTTTCGCCCATTTTAAGGGCGCGGTCGGCCGCCGATCCTTCGGTGATGCCGTACATATCGAGTTTTGTTTCCGTGATCAGGTTCACGCCCGCCTCGGCGAGTTTCTGATACACCGAATCGGTGATCGCGGAAGGCAGGTTATAACCGTCTAAAGAGTAACTGTCCTGCGGGCCGATAAATCCCGTGATCGGCATTTCGCCCTCTTCCAAGCCGAGTATGGAGAGCGAACCGTACGTTTCGGGCGTGCCTTTTTCCGTTACGGTGTATTTCACGTCGCCCTCTTCCGCCGTTTCGCCCTTGGAACAGCCGGCCGCCCCGGCCAGAGTAAACGCGAGCAGCAACGCCACACACAGAGATACTATCCTCTTTTTCATTTCCGCTCATCCCCCTTTCTGAAAATGATCACCAGCGCCGCGGCCGCCGCTGCCGCCGCAGGCACGAACAGCGATGCGTTCATCGTTCCGTTGCAGCCCCGGCTATCCGCACCGCCTTCGCCTTCCTCCGTGTATACCCAAGGATCCACATAGTCATAATCGCCCACAAATTCGGGTATGTTCGACGTAAAGTCCGTATCGATCACGTTGCCGTTTTCGTCCCAGTTGTAAAGGCCGAGGTTATCCAGTTTATACGTTGAGCCGATATCGAAATTCTTGCTGTCTTCCGTATAATATTGGTTTCCTTCGCTGTAAATGGAAACATGGCCGCTCGGCGTAAACGAATTTTCATATTCGTAGGAATACACTTCGGTAAATCCCGCTTCGTCTTTAAGTTTCATTCCCACGCTCAGCCGGCCGTCGAGAACGAGCACGCGGATGGTAACGACCGTTTCCGTATCGAAATCCGCATCGAAGAACGCATATTTCGAAGGCACCTCTACGAATTGCTGGTAAACGCCCTTCTGCACCAGACATACGGTCGTTTTGCCCGTGCGTTCGCCTGTCGTCATATCGCGCTCCGCGTCGAAATACAGGAACGAACCGTTCGTCAGCGCGTTGCCCGAACTGTAACCGGCATCTTCCGCGCTGGCAGTTTCCGCGCCGAACGTTACGGCGATCCAATACGACGATCCGCTCGTGATATTGCCGGAAGCATCTTTGATGGGTTTATTCTGCGCGCCGCTGATATCGAAACGCAGTTCAAAATTGGAATAGCTGTACCGCGAGGTGATGCTCGCATTCTGCCCCGCGCCGTCAAATACAAGCGCGCCGTCTGAAACGCCGAGCCCCGCGGCTCCGTCTACGGCAGTCGTGGAGCGGAGCAGCCATTCCTGCGAATTGAGCATATTGTTATTAAAATCGGTAAACACGTCCGGCGCGGCAGGTTTGAAATAATAATCGTTGCGCAGATTCAGCGAGAGTATCTCCACATCGATGTAATCGCTCGGTTTTACGGTAAAATTGCCGCTCTGCGCGAACCCGAAATATCCTTCGGGCGCAATGTCGCCCGCCTCGCCCTCGTAAACGCTTTCGCCGCCGATGGACAGGTCGATGGCCCCGTCTGCATACAGCAGGAAGGAAACTTCAATGCTCTCCTCGGCATCCGTCCCGGCCGGCAGCGGCGCAAAGGGAATGACCGCATTCTCCTGTTCGCCGTAATACGTCAGGCCATAGCCGTAAGAATCTCCGTCCTTTTCAAAATACAGGTAACTCGTTCCCTCTTCGCCGACATCGCCGCTGAGCGACTGCACTCCGAATACGGCACCGAATTTTTTCTCGCCGACCAGTTCGTTGATCTTCAGCGTGAAGCTGCCCGTCAGGGCAACATCCAGTTCTTCCGAAGCCTGCACGCGCGTGCGGTTGAGCAGCGGGTTGCCGATATCCGACGTATCGTCGAACGCGATGGAGAATTGCGCCCCCGCTTTGAGATTGGAGAAAGCCCCCTGATTGGCAAGAGTGAACTGTTCCAGCGTTTCGCCCTCGTCCTCCTGCAAAAATCCGAATATTTTCGCTTCCGCCGTATTTTCGGCGTCCGCATCCGAACACTTGTATGCGGCAAAGTCTTTGACGGCGGAGGCGGAATTCCGCATCGACATATACGTAAGCCCGATATAGTCGCCGGGATTGGGGTCGATTCCCTCCGCGCGCAGCAGCACCTTGCGTTCGGAAACGGGTGCGCCCGCATCGCGTATGGAAAGCTCGTATCCGCCGTCTGCGCCGTAGTATTCGCGCAGCGTCTTGTTTTCGAGGATTTGCGGCGCGTCGACGAGGAAAGAGCCGTTTCCTGCCTGATAGGCCGTACCTTCTCCGTTATAGAATGTGGTCTCCAAAACGGACGGATCGGCTACATAATCCGTATTTCCCGCAGTGTTTTCACCGACCTGGTTGAAGACCACGCTCAGTTTTCCGTCCGTTCCCGCGGTAAAATAATGCAGTTTGCCGCTGCCATCCCTGTAACAATCCCAAAACGCTCCGTTCGACTGCTCCGCGACCTGCGAACCGTAATTGAGGCCTGCCCAGCCGCCGGAAGATACGTTATAATAATCGAACTCGATCTCTACGGCCGTACCGCTCCCTTCCGGCACCGGAACGGCGGCTTTCAGTCCGCCGTCGTCGCCGACCATACGGTCGAACGCGAAACACCGCATTGCTTCGCGGAAACCGATGCCGGCATTGCGGTTGTAACGCCACTCCCCGTAATCGAGCTCCGAGCCGATAAACGAGCCTTCGTCCGCAAGGATGGCGCCCGTTTTGCCGGCATAAGCCGTATGCCCCGCAAACGAACCGCCGGCCAGGCCGAACGCGCACGCCAACCCCAGCAGCAGCGTGCAGATTGCTGTTTTCCCTTTCATTGCATTTTCCTCCCTGCTATTTTTACTGCTCTTTCAACCCGGCAAGGTCAAGCAGATTATCC
>CALVHW010000100.1 GCA_944328905.1 uncultured Clostridia bacterium
GCATCGTGAAGAGCGCGCTTTCCCACGGCATCAAGCCGCGCTGCCACTTCGAAGACCTCACCCGCGCCGATTTCTACGGCTTCGTGGTGCCGTTCGCCAACGAACTGATGAAGCTCTCGCGCGAGAGCGGCATCCCCATCAAGATCCGTATGTGCGACACGATGGGCTTCGGCGTCAACTATCCCGGCACGAGCGTGCCGCGCAGCGTGCAGGGGTTGGTGTACGGCCTGCACCACCACGCGGAAGTGCCCAGCGAAATGCTCGAATGGCACGGCCATAACGATTTTTACAAGGTCGTCACCAACGCCACCACGGCGTGGCTGTACGGCGCAAGTTCGGTCAACTGCTCGCTGCTCGGCATCGGCGAGCGCACGGGCAACTGCCCGCTCGAAGCCATGGCTATCGAGTATGCATCCCTCCGCGGCACAGACGACGGCATGGACTTTTCCGCCATCACCGATATCGCGAGCTATTTCGAAACGGAACTGGGTTACATCATTCCGCCGCAGACGCCGTTCGTGGGGCGCGCGTTCAACGCCACCCGCGCCGGTATCCATGCGGACGGCATGCTCAAAGATCCCGAGATCTACAACATTTTCGATACCGAGAAGATTTTGGGACGCCCCGCGCGCGTATCCATCAACAACGCGAGCGGCCTGGCGGGCATCGCCTACTGGATCAACGATTATTATTACCTGACCGACGAGCACAAGATCGACAAAAAAGACGCTCTGGTCGTGAAGATGAAGGAAATCATCGACGCCGAGTACGCCGCCGGCCGCAACAGCATCTGGGGCGACGACGAACTGGACAACATGATCCGCCGGCTCGACAAAGACAGACACCTCGAATTTGAGGCGTTCGGCCGCCTGAAAAGCGGTAAGTGACAGGCGCGCTAAAAAATTTTTCCGATTTTTTTCAAAAACCTGTTGAAACTCTCGCAAAAATAGTATAAAATAGAAGTACAAAAAAGATTGACGGAGGTAAAAATGATCAAAATCATTTACGGCCCGAAGGGCACAGGCAAAACCAAAACTTTAATCGACGAGGCAAACAACATCGTTTCCAGTGCCAAGGGCCATCTGATCTTTGTCACCAATACCAAGCGTTATATGTATGACCTGCACAGGGATATCCGTTTCATCGATACTTCCGATTACATGATCGCGGGCGAAGAGGCTCTCTGCGGGTTCGTGAAGGGCGTCGTGGCCGCCAACAACGACAACGAGTACCTGTTCATCGACGGCGCCGCGCGCATCGCGTGCAAAGATATCAAAGACATGGCCGCGTTCTATTATATGCTCGACAGGCTGTGCGAAACGAACGGCCTGACCATCTATGTAACCTGCAGCTGCTCAAAAGAGGAACTGCCCGATTTTGTAGCCAAATATCTGTAAAATAAAGCGGCGGCGCCCTCTCCGTGCGGGGAGGGCGCAAACGCCCTTTTTTTCCTATTAAAGACGCACCGCAGCGCGGCGCGCGTTTTTGCGCGCCGCGCTGCGGCAGGAGGAATTATGAATTTTATCAGCACGAGAGGGGGAGAATGCGTGCGCGGCGCTCAGGCGATCGCGCAGGGGATCGCCAAGGACGGCGGCCTGTTCGTGCCGGAAGTGTTTCCTTCCGTTTCCGCCAGGGAAATGGAGGATATGCTGTCGATGAGCTACGCCGAGCGCGCCGCTACGGTGATCCATAAATTTCTCGACGAATACGATTTCGAGGAACTGAAAGCCGCCTGCGAAAAGGCGTATGCGCAGTTCGAAGGGGGCGACGCCGCGCCGCTCGTGAAGATCGACGCGGGCCTGTATATGCTCGAACTTTTCCACGGCCCCACCTGCGCTTTCAAAGACCTCGCTCTCACCGTGCTGCCGTACCTGCTGCGCAAGGGGTGCGACCTGTGCGGCATCAAAGAGGACGTGCTCATCCTCACCGCCACCAGCGGCGATACGGGCAAAGCCGCGCTCGAAGGGTTCAAAGACGCCCCGGGCATAAAGATCATGGTCTTTTATCCCAGCGAGGGCGTTTCCAAAATGCAGAAATTGCAGATGGCCACGCAGGAGGGTAAAAACGTCAACGTTCTAGGCGTGCGCGGCAACTTCGATACCTGCCAGTCGGCAGTGAAGACCATCTTCACCAGCGATGCGTGTAAGGAAGAACTGCGCAAAAAGGGGTACATCCTCTCGTCCGCCAACTCCATCAACGTGGGGCGGCTGATCCCGCAGATCGCCTATTATTTTTCGGCGTATCTCGACCTTGTTTCTTCCGAACAGATCGAAATGGGCGAAAAGGTCAACTTCGCCGTGCCTACCGGCAATTTCGGCAACATCCTCGCCGCCTATTATGCCATGAAGATGGGGTTGCCCGTCGGCAGGCTGGTGTGCGCCTCCAACAAAAACAACGTGCTCACCGATTTCATCCGCACGGGCGTTTACGACCGCCGCCGCGAATTTTACAAGACCATGTCGCCGTCGATGGATATACTCATATCCAGCAACCTCGAGCGGCTGCTGTTCGAACTTTCGGGCAGGGAACCCACGCGCGTGCGCGTCCGCATGGAAAAACTGGCGTCGGAAGGGCACTACGAACTGTACGAAGAGGAGCGCCTCGCCGTGCAGAAACTGTTCTATGCCGATTTCTGCGGCGAGGACGAAACGGTGGAAACCATCTACGAGTTTTTCGAAGAATACCAGTACCCGATGGATACGCACACGGCGTGCGCCATGTACGCGGCGGGCAATTACATTGCCGAGCACGAAAAGGATAAGGCGCCGATGGTCGTGGTATCCACGGCAAACCCCTATAAGTTCCCGCAGGACGTGATGTACGCCGTCACCGGCAACGACATCAAAGATTCGTTCAAGGCCATCAAGCATCTCAACCTCGCCACGGCGATGAAGGTACCGGCCAGCCTTTCCAAACTTCGCGACAAACCCGTCCGCTTCAAGGAAACGGCGGATAAAGACAAACTGTACGCCGAAGTGCTGAAATTCGTCGATAAAAAATAAGTTATATGCAAAAAGAACGCGGCCCGCAGGCAAAGCCTGCGGGCTGTGGTGCATATCGGCCATATCGGATATCGGGATAGAGCACTAATTGAAAAAAGGGGGAATGATATGAAGACCGGAAAACCTTTTATAGTCTATACTGTCGGGGTATGTTTGTTGGCGTTAGGCGGTACAATACTGACAGTCATCAATTTCATTGACATAATCCGCTTTCCGCCGAAGGAAGTGGATTTGACTTTTATTGTCGCTGATGCATTTTGGATAGTCGGCATAGGATGTTTCGTTCTTTTAATAAAAAAGTTATTCCACTTGTTTTACAGAAAAGTTTTTCCTATGGTTGACAATGCTGCGGATTTGGCAAATGGTAATGTTGTGTCAGAAAAAAGGGCATATAGGAATTTGAAGATTATGACTATATGTATATTTCTGATTGTTGTCATTCTGCAACTGATTGTTCTGTTGATGAGGGCTGTTTTATAAATTCTACATTTATGTCGCCGTTGTTGCAGTCGGCAGAAAAGGTTTTTTCGCCTCCTTCTTTCAGCGCAGGCAAATTGCTCTTGCCCTTTTTGATCGTACAGGTAATGGAAAAATCATCCATGCCGCCCAAAACGGTGCCGCGGATATTGCCGTTTTTCGCCGTCAGTGAAATAGATTTCCCGACGTTTATTTTTTCGCATACGATATCGCCGCCGTTCGCATTTAGGCTGATATTATCCGTAAAAGACAGCGGGGAAAGCTGTATGTTTTCGTTCGTCGTGTTTGCGGAAAATGCAGAGATCAAGTTGTCGGGAACGCGTATCTGTATTTTGCGGTATTCGTCAGACGGCTTCACTCCGATAAAATCCGTCCAATTTTTATTGTACTCCAATTTTACCAGCAATTCATTGCCTTCGGTAGTAAAGGAAATCAGAAGTGATTTCTATTTGTGGAATTGCGTTATCTGTAAAGATTTTTGGAAAGAAAAAATCGCAAGAAAATATTAGTAACAATTTGCAAGAACAACAAAAAGGGATAAAGTTTATTTGTCAGCATAATCTATAAGTAGAAAAAGAGAGGCTATCCGTCAATGGATAACCTTACTTTTTTATACAATAAAAGAGGTCGTGGGTTCATTGCGGAGATAACAATACATAAAAAGGACATTGCCAAAGAGCAATGTCCTTTTTATGGTCGAGGTGACGGGACTTGAACCCACGACCTCTTGGTCCCTAACCAAGCGCGCTACCAAACTGCGCTACACCTCGAAATTATTCTGCGCTACCAAACTGCGCTTTCGCCTCGATTTTGCAACTATAAAATTGCTCTCGGCCGTTCCATAGGAACAGTATATACTATTATACATTTTTTTCCGTAAAAGTAAAATGTTTTTGCCCCTTTTCCGGAAAAAATTCTTTTTTTCGGCGGAAAAACGCCGATACGGCTGCTGTTCTTCCGATAAATTTTGCGTTTTCGCCGACGATTTTGCGGCGAATATTGACAAATCGCCGAAATTATGGTATGATGGAACAGAAGTACAAAAGGGGATATCAAAACAATGGCCAGAAACAACGTTACACTGAAAGATATTGCGCAGAAAACGGGCCTTTCCATCAATACGGTTTCGCGCGTACTCAACAAAAAACCGTATTATACCAAAGAGGTCGAAGAAAAGGTCACTGCGGCGTGCAAGGAACTCGGCTATATCGTAGACATGAATGCTTCCGGCCTGCGCAGCGGTACCACGCGTACGATCGCCATCATTTTCGACGATCTCGTAAACCCCTTTTATTCGTATACGACGGATATCATTTCACGCCGTTTCGAAGAGCGCGGCTACAACTCCATCATGTTTTCCAATAACGGAAGAACGGCGTACGTCGATTATGAGCTGATGCGCAGCGTGATGGCGCGCAAACCCGACGGCATTCTTTCCTACCTGGAACCGGAAGCCGGCATGGTCGACTTTATCAAAGGGACGGGCATTCCCTTCGTCATTTTCGGGCGCGACGGCGCACCCTACGGCCTGTGCGGCGTAAATGCCGATGAAGAGTTCGGCGGCCGCCTTGCCGGCGAACATCTCTGCGACTGCGGCTACGGAAAATTTGCATACATCGGCAGCTGGCGCGATTTTAAAGTCTGCCGCGACCGCGAACGCGGTTTTGCCGCAGCCCTTGCCGAGAGGGGAGAACGGCTGTTGCCCGAACATATCTTTTTTATCCGCGAGGAGGAACTTACGGGCATTATCGACAAACTGGTCGCTGACAAGGTAGACGGTATTTTCTGCTTTAACGATATCATTGCGTTTGTCGTGATGGAGGCTCTCGAAGCGCGAGGCCTGATCGCCGGCGAAGATTACGGCATTGTCGGGTACGACAATATTCAGCAGATGATGCGTATGCCGCGCATCATTACCACGATCGATATGGGCAGCTACGACCTGGCTCAGGCCGGTGCGGACGCGATGCTTGCCCTGCTTTCCGGCAGCAAAGAGGATAAACCTGCGTTTATAAATACCCACCGTTCCCGTCTGGTGCGCGGCAGGTCTACACGTATGTAATAATATTGATTGAAAAATAGGCGCCCGCGGCCTGTAAGCCGCGGGCGCCTTTCCGTCGCTAAAAAATTGCGGGCGCCTTTCCTGTTGCATGTTTGCGGGGCGCCCTTTTACGGCATTTCTGCCGCGCGGCGCCGTTTGTGGAAAAGAAAAGCGCTTTATTCGTGTTTGTTTTCCGCCTCGGCGGGATCGGCAACGCTTTCCGCCGCAGGTTCCGCAATATTTTTCGCGGCGGTTCGTTTCCGTAGCGCTGCAACGGCGAATACGGCGATCACCGCCAAAAGTACGGCGGTGCAAAACAGCGTACAATAGTTTCCCAGTCGCCCGGCGGTGAGGGCGCCGACGGCCGCGCCGGCGGCAAAGGCGAGGATAACCAGAGCGTAGATGACGCTCTTTTTCAGTTTGGCGTTGTCTTTTTCGGCGATGCCGCCGCACAGGTTCAGAACCGTTTGGCGCAGATTGTT
>CALVHW010000101.1 GCA_944328905.1 uncultured Clostridia bacterium
CGCGCTCGGCGTGGGCGTTGAGATATTCGCGCACGCACGCCTCGAAGTAGGAATATTCGCATTCGGACTGCGCCTTGGCGATGCCGATGCGCGAGCAGAAATCGCGCACCGCCGCCGCGGGGATGCCGCGGTTGCGAAGGCCCGAAAGCGTGGGCATGCGCGGGTCGTCCCAGCCGTGCACCTTGTTTTCTTCGACCAGTTTTTTCAGGTAGCGCTTGCTCATCACCGTGTTGGTGATGTTCAGCCGCGCGAACTCGATCTGCCGCGGCTTGGGGTTGAAGCCAAGGGAGATGCCCACCCAGTCGTACAGCGGGCGGTGGTCTTCGAATTCCAGCGTGCACAGCGAATGGGTGACGCCCTGCAGATAGTCGCAGATGGGGTGCGCGTAGTCGTACATGGGATAGATGCACCACTTATCCCCCGTGCGGTGGTGCGCGGCGTGCAGAATGCGGTAGATGACGGGATCGCGCATATTCACGTTGGGGGAAGCCATGTCGATCTTCGCGCGCAGGCACTTTTCGCCGTCTTTATACTTGCCGGCGCGCATCTCCTCGAACAGTTTCAAATTCTCTTCGGGGGTGCGACCCCTGTACGGGCTTTCGGTGCCCGGCTCGGTGAGCGTGCCGCGGGTGTTTTTAATTTCCTCGGGCGAGAGGTCGCACACGAACGCCTTGCCCTCTTTGATCAGCCGCACGGCGTACTCGTAGATGGTATCGAAAAAGTCAGACGCGTAGCACTCGCGCGCCCATTCGTAGCCCAGCCAGTGGATGTCGGCGCGGATGGCGTCTACAAACTCCGTTTTTTCCTTAGAAGGGTTGGTGTCGTCGAAGAACAGGTTGCACTTGCCGCCGTACCTGAGTGCCGTGCCGAAGTTGACGAACATACTCTTGGCATGGCCGATGTGCAGATAGCCGTTCGGCTCGGGCGGGAAGCGCGTCTGCACCTGTTCGGGGCGCAGTTTGCCCGCGGCAATGTCTTCGTTGATGATCTGTTCGATAAAGTTGGTGGCTTCGGGAATCATGGTATTTTCCTGCATATTTGCTCCTTTTTCCGCCGCGATCGGGCGGAAACGCCGGCGGCGCCGTCATTTTCGCTTTTAGTATTGACAGCCGCCGGCTTTTGTACTATACTGATTGTAAAATGAAAATGCGGGATCTGCCGCCGCATATCCGGCAGCCGCGAAACACGGAGGTTTTACCAATGAAGAGGCATATCAAGATCGCGCTCGTGTACGCCGTTCTCGCCATGGTGTGCGGGGTGTTTTACCGCGAATTCACCAAGGCATACGATCTTGCCGGCGTTACGGCGCTCGGCAAAGTGCACACGCACCTGTTCATGCTGGGCATGACGGTATTTTTGCTGTTCGCGCTGTTCGACGCGAAACTCAATCTGCAAAAGAGCAAACTGTATCTGCCCTTTCTGATAATTTACAACGCGGGCGTGGGGTTGGCGAGCATCATGATGATCGTGCGCGAGGTGTTGCAGGTGACCGCCGCCTCTTTGAGCGCGGGCGCGGACGGCGCAATCTCCGGCGTTTCCGGCATCGGGCACGTTCTCACCGCCGCGGGAATCATCCTGTTCTTCTGCATGTTGCTTTTCGCCCTGCGTTCGGACAAGAGCGCCGCGCAGGAACAAGCCGAATCGGAAAAAACGGAAGATTGAACGGCGAAAGCCTGCGCCGCAGTTCTTTCAAACGGCTTTTTTTGAAAACCATGCGCGGCTTTGCGCGGCTTTCTCTTTAAACAGCAAAATACGGTCAACAAAATCGCAACGGGGAACGGCAACGCCGCCCCGTTTTTTTATGTGCGCTTTTAAATTCGCACGCTTCCTGTTTTTAAATATTTATCGGCGCGCTTTCTCGTTTTTTGCACGTTTTTCCGGAGAACGTATGGCGTTTTTCCGCGTCGGGCGAAAAAATTCGGCGCCGGGCGAAAAAACTTAACTCAGCCCCACGATCTCGCCGTTTTCGTCTACGTCGATGCGTTCGGCGGCGGGATGCGCTCCCAATCCGGGCATCAGCATGATGTTGCCGGCGACCGCCACGATGAACTCGGCGCCGCCCTTCACGATGATGTCGCGCACGCGCACCTTAAAGCCCTGCGGACGGGCGAGCAGTTTGGCGTCGTCGGAAAGGGAATACTGCGTTTTTGCGACGATGACGGGCAGTTTGCCGTAGCCGCGCGCCTCCGCCTCGGCGATCTTTTCGCGGGCAATTTCCGAAAACTCCGCGCCCTCTCCGCCGTATACGTTTTTGACGATATCGTCGATCTTCTTTTCGATGGGATCGTTCAGATCGTACGCGAAGTGCAGTTCGCTCTTCTGCATGGCCGCATCGCACACCGCCGCGGCAAGTTCCCTGCCGCCCTCGCCGCCCTTTAAAAACACGTCGGTAAACACCGCTTTCGCGCCCGCCTTTTCCACGCCGCGCATCACGGCTTCGATTTCGGCGGCGGTGTCGCTGGCAAAGCGGTTCATCGCCACGACGACCGGTTTTTTGTATACCGTGCGCATATTTTCGATGTGCTTGTACAGGTTGGGCAGGCCCTTTTCCAGCGCTTCGAGGTTCTCCTCGGAAAGGCCGGCCTTATCCGCTCCGCCGTGCAGTTTGAGCGCTTTGACGGTGGCCACAACCACGATGCAGTCGGGCTGGATGCCCGCCACGCGGCACTTGGTATCGAGGAATTTTTCCGCACCGAGGTCGGCGCCGAACCCCGCCTCGGTGACCACCCAGTCGGCCAGGCCGAGCGCGGTGTAGGTCGCGAGGATACTATTGCAGCCGTGCGCGATGTTGGCGAACGGCCCGCCGTGCACGATGGCGGGCGTGCCTTCGAGCGTCTGCACGAGGTTGGGTTTGATCGCGTCTTTCAAAAGCGAGCACATGGCGCCCTCCACTTGCAGATCGCGCGCGTACACGTATTCGCCCTTGCGGTTTTCGCCGACGATGATGTTGCCCAGCCGCCGTTTGAGGTCGGCAAGCGAGGTCGCCAGGCACAGAATCGCCATCACTTCGCACGCGGCGGTGATCTCGAAATGCTCTTCGCGCTCGACGCCTTCGCCGCCCCTGCCCACGATCACGTTGCGCAGCGAGCGGTCGTTCATGTCCAGACAGCGGCGGAAATACACCTTTTCGGGATCGATGTCCAGCGCGTTGCCGCGGAAAATGTGGTTGTCGAGCACGGCGCAGAGCAGGTTGTTTGCCGCCGTGATGGCGTGCAGGTCGCCGGTAAAGTGCAGGTTGATGTCCTCCATGGGCACCACTTGCGCATAACCGCCGCCCGCCGCGCCGCCTTTAATGCCGAACACCGGCCCGAGCGAGGGCTCGCGCAGCGCCAGGCACACGTTTTTGCCCAGCCGTTTCATGCCGTCGGCAAGCCCGATGGAAACGGTAGTTTTCCCCTCGCCCGAGGCGGTGGGGTTGATGGCGGTCACCAGCACGAGTTTGGCGCGCCGCGCCTTGGGGAGCGCGGAGATCTTCGCCTTGTACTTGCCGTAGCGCTCAATGTCCTCTTCCGCAAGGCCGAGCGAGGCGGCGATCTCGCCGATGTCCTTCATTTTGCAGTTTTTTGCGATTTCGATGTCCGACAGCATACTGACCTCTCCGATATGTATTTGATTTGCTCTCATTTAAGCCGTCTATGCAATAATAAATCCCGCGCAAGCAAAACCGCGCATGGCGACATTGTCAATTTTGCATGAATGCCCGCAAGCGGTCGCAGGCAACATCTTGCCGGGAAACGCGTGAACTAATTCCCGCAGTCGTGCGGGAGCGCGAGCGTTTCAAAACCGGCCGTAAAAATTCCGTCCGGGCCCTTCCCGAACCCGAACCGCAAAAGGTCGGTGCCCCATTCGTCTTTGGCTTTCACCGCAGGCACAAATTCGTTGATGCACTTGTTGATGAGCGTGCGCAGCATCAGTTCTTTGTACGGGCAGGCCGCGTCGACGGTGAGAAAGCCGTCCTCGGCCAATCCGCCGCCGTAGCCGCTTGCGCCGTCGGAAAGGGTGTAATAGAAGCGGAACCCCGCCTTTTTTCCCTGTAAAACGGATAACATATGCTTATTATAGCATAAATTTGCCGCAAACACAAAAAAAGTTGTACTTGCGCACAAATTTATGGTATAATTTTTTGCGAAGATCGTGCCCCGGCGGAAAAACGCGTGCGGCACGGAGAGGCGGTGCGCCGCGGCAAATTACGCGGAGCGCGCCGCGCATAAAGGAGTTTTTATGGACGCTGCCATTCTGCACGCGCTGGAAAAGATACGCTGCCCTTTTTTGGACGTGTTTTTCGGCATCTTCACGGCGCTGGGAGAAGAGATGATCATCGCCGCGATCATCGCCGTGGTCTACATCTGTTTTTCCAAGCGCACGGGCGAACAGGCGCTTTTGACCGTTATGACCGCATCGGGCATCACGGCGGGGGTAAAGAGCGCGGTGCGCCGCCTGCGGCCGTACGCGGCGGGCACGGTGAGCCGCGTGGAGATCGACAACCCGTTCGTTTCCACCGTAGACCTCGACGCGGACATGAGTTTCCCCAGCGGGCACGCGACGGCGTCGAGCGGATTTTTTGCCACCGTTTCCATACGGCGGCGCCGTGCGCTCGTGATAACCCTGTGCAGCCTGTTCACGCTTTTGGTGATGCTCTCGCGCCTGTACTTCGGCGTGCACTATCCCACCGACGTGCTCACGGGGCTTTTGATCGGCGCGGGATGCGCGTTTTTGTGGCAGCTCATCTACAGCAAATGGTACGGCGCGCGGCTGTACGTTTACGCCGCCGCGGCCCTGCTCTCGGTGCCCCTGCTCTTTATCCCGCGCACCGCGACCGATTCAATGTTTCAGATCTCCGCTATCCTGCTCGCGACGGCGGCGGGGCTTTTGATCGAAGACAGATTTATCCGCTTTGAGGACACGAAAAATTGGCTGCACCGGCTTTTCCGGCTGCTGCTGGCGGGCGCGTGCGCGGCGGTGCCCTTTTTGATCTTTCATTTCGCGCTACCCGACGGGCAGTGGATGGACTTTATCACCTACTTTTTCACCCTGTTTGCGGCGATGACGCTGGCGCCCTTTCTGTTCAAAAAACTGAAAATATAGCGCATGGAGCACAGACGGCGCAACTTTTCAATCATGCGAACGCCCGCCAAACAAAGGGCGCGCCGCCGTCTGTTTGATCATGCGCGTTCAGATATCGGAACGGAGAGCGGTACCGCTTTTCGCCCACAAAACACAAAGGAGAAAAGTATGAGCGAACTTCGCAAACTCCCCAACGTGGGCAAAGCGACCGAGAAAGACCTGCTCGCCATGGGGTACACGACCATAAATTCGCTGAAAGGCAAGCGTGCCGAAGACCTGTACGCCGAAGAGTGCGCTCTGCGCGGGTTCACGCTCGACAGGTGCCAACTCTACCTCTGGCGCGCCGTCGAATACTATGTAAACAGCGAAAACCCCGTTCCGGAAAAGTGCCGCTGGTGATATTGGAAAGACGAATTTGTTTCCCCTTCGCCCTGCGGCGCGGTGTGCGCGGAGTGC
>CALVHW010000102.1 GCA_944328905.1 uncultured Clostridia bacterium
TTTGCGCGCGGCTTTTCGCCGCTTGCTTATATACACTTGTTGCTCCTCTTCCCAAAAAATCTTTGCTATGCAAATCTTTTTCGGGATGCCCTGTTTGTTTAGGTGCTCTCTTATTATAGAATGCGGCGCATTCACCTTTTCCGCCAAAGGCGCTTTCGCGCAAATTGGGGGCTTGTTCCGCAAAGCGTAGTTTGCGGAAACGCAGGTGATTATTTTTCTCGGCGAAATCTTTTCGTGCTGACGAAAATATTTCGTCCGATTTTGATGGCGACACCGCCGCACGGTGCGCTGCACCTATCGGCGTTTCTCCCTCTTTGCGGCAAAAGTTGCGGACTTATTTCCCATCGCGGCAAATTTTTTGCGCGCGAAAAGACCTGCGCCCGTGCAGTCGCAAGGGTTATTCTACCATTTTCAAATGTTTTTGTCAAATGTTTCTAACAATTTCAAAAAATTTTTATGGAAAAACAGGCATATTCCGCCCGTAAACCATACATATCGCAAAAGCGGCGGGAGCGGAAACTCCCGCCCCTGCCGCTTTCTTTTCAACACAGCATCTTTTATTTTTCTGCGCCGCGCAAAAATTCCGCCGCGGCCGCCCGCAAAACAACTATTTCAGATATTTCAGCGACCAGAATGCCTTGGCTTTGCATCCCTTTTTGAGTTTGATGTTCTTGCCCTTGGTGGTGCGGTCTTCGATGGTGATGTTCTCTTCGGTATCGCCCTGCACCAGCGTATCGTCGTCCATCAGCGCGGCGAACTTGTACGGCTCGGTCACATAATCGGCGTACACGACTTTGCTGCCTTTAGAAAGTTCGACGATCTTCACGCCTTTGCGGTAGCGCGCCATCGGGTCGATCTGCGAGGCGATGACCTTTTTGATGGTGTTGGCGCTCGTGGCGACGATGATCTCGCCCTCGCCGTCGATCTGGCCGGCAAACACCACTTTATCGCCCTCGCCCAGCGATATGCCGCGCACGCCCGCCGAAACGCGCCCCTGCGACGGGATGTCGTTTTTATAGGCGTTCAGGCACATACCCTGCTCGGTGACGAAGAACAGCGTCGTGGTCGGTTCGGGGTCGTCCAGTTCGATGCCGATGAGTTCGTCGCCCTCGTTGACTTTGCACGCCTGGAAAGCGTATTTGAGGATGTTGTACTCTTTCCACTCGCTCTTTTTGACGTAACCCATACGGGAATAGAACAGCAAACTGCCCTTGGGCATCTTTTCGCCCACCTCGTAAAAGGCGATGGGTTTTTCGCCCTCCTGCGCGTCGGGACAGAGCTGCGAATACTTCATGCCCTTGTCTTTCAGTTTGCCCGGCTCGATGTCTTCGAAGTCGATCTTGTAGCAGTTGCCCATATTCGTGAACGAATAGATGATCTTGTCCGTCTGGGTACGGATCTGCAAGGTGAGGATATCCGAAAGAGCGGAACGTTCGGCGATATTTTTGTCCGACATATTGAAATTCTTTTCGGCCACGACCTTGATCTTATCGTCGGCGGTGTACACGAGCACGCACTTTTCGACGGGGCGCACGTCGTCGAATTTTTCCACTTTGATATCGGCGACGTCGAACACGAGGCTGCTCTTTCTCTCGCTCTTGTACGCCTTTTTGATCTCTTTGAGTTCCTCCTGCACCACCTGCATCTGCAATTTTTTGCTCTCGACGATGGCGGTGAGGCGGGCGATGAGTTTTTTCAGTTCTTCCAGTTCCTGTTCGAGCTTGTAAATTTCCAGTTTTGTCAGACGTGCCAGACGCAGATCGAGAATGGCCTGCGCCTGCCTCTCAGACAAATCGAACCGATCGCGCAGACGCTGGCGCGCCGCGGGCACCGACTCGCTGGTTTTGATGATCTGAATGACCTCGTCGATGTTGCGCACGGCGATGATGAGGCCTTCCAATATATGACAGCGCTCTTTCGCCTGGGCAAGATCGAACTTGGTGCGGCGCAGCACCACCTCGCGCTGGTAGGCGACGTAGTGTTTGATGATGTCGAGCAGGCCCAACTGCTGCGGCTTGCCGTCGGCAATGGCGACCATGTTGATGCCGAAGGTGCATTCGAGGTCGGTAAACTTGTACAACGCGGCCAGAATTTTATCGACGTCTGCATCTTTTTTGACCTTTATGACGGCGCGCATACCGTTTCTGTCCGATTCGTCGGTGATCTCGGAAATGCCGCCGAGGATATCCTTTTTCTCTTCGCGCAGGTCCGCGATGCGCGTTAAAAGTTTAGCCTTGTTGACCTGGTACGGGAGTTCGGTGATGACGATGAGTTTTTTGTCGCCGTCGCCCTCCTCCACGTTGACTTTGGCGCGCATGATGATCTTGCCGCGCCCCGTTTCGTATGCCTGCACCAATTCGCCCGCGATGATATACCCGCCCGTGGGGAAATCGGGCGCCTTGATGTACTTCATCATCTGGAAAAGGCTGATTTTCGGGTTGTCGATGTAGGCGACGACGCCGTCGATGACTTCCCCGAGGTTGTGCGGCGGGATGTTCGTGGCCAGGCCGACCGCGATGCCCGATGCTCCGTTGACCAAAAGGTTGGGGAACCTGCCGGGCAGCGTTTCCGGTTCTTTTAAACTGTCGTCGAAGTTCAGCCCGAAACGGACGGTGTCCTTTTCGATGTCGCGCAGAAGTTCGAGCGCGAGCGGTTCCAGGCGCGCCTCGGTGTAACGCATGGCGGCGGCGGGATCGCCGTCGACCGAACCGAAGTTGCCGTGGCCGTTGACCAGCGTCATGCGCATGTTGAAGTCCTGCGCCATGCGCACCATGGCGTCGTACACGGAAGAGTCGCCGTGCGGGTGGTATTTGCCCATACAGTCGCCGACGATGCGCGCGCACTTTTTGTGCGGCTTATCGGGCGTGAGCCCCATGTCGTACATGGTGTACAGAATGCGCCGCTGCACGGGTTTGAGGCCGTCTTCCACGCGCGGCAGGGCGCGGTCGAGGATGACGTACTCGGCGTACGGCAGCATGGAATCGGGCAGCACCTCTTCCAGCGGGGAAAGGAAAATTTCGCCCTGCTGCTCGACGGGTGCGGGAAGATCGTTATTGTTTTCGTTTTTTCTTTTTCGTGCCATAACTCTCTCCCGTTAAATGTTCACGCGGTCGATAAAGGTATCGATCTTGTTGAAGTTGGCGTTCTGCGCCAAAAATTCTTTGCGCGCCTCCACCCTGTCGCCCATCAGCGCGGTGACCATCTGCTCCGCCTCGGCGGCGTCCTCGATGTTCACGCGGATGAGGTTGCGGCGGGCGGGGTCCATGGTCGTTTCCCACAACTGGTCGGCGCTCATTTCGCCCAGGCCCTTGTAGCGCTGGATCTGGTACCCTTTGCCCACGATCTCGATCTTTTTCTGCAATTCGTTGTCGTCGTAGGCGTATTCGACGACGTCCTTTTTATATACTTTGTACAGCGGCGGCATACCGATGTACACGTTGCCGTTGTTGATGAGCTCGCGCATATAGCGGAAAAAGAAGGTGAGCAGGATGCAGCGGATGTGCATACCGTCCTGGTCGGCATCGGAAAGGATGATCACCTTATGGTACTTTAAATCGTCCATGTTGAAGTCGCCGCCGTAGCCGGCGCCGAGCGCCGAAATGATGGTGCGGATCTCCTCGTTGGCGAGCACCTGCTCGATGCGTTTTTTCTCCACGTTGAGCGGTTTTCCGCGCAGCGGCAGGATGGCCTGCGTCTGGCGGATGCGCGCCTGTTTCGCCGTGCCGCCCGCCGAATCGCCCTCTACGATGAACAGTTCGTTGAGCTCGGGTTTTTTGCCCGTGCACGCGGCGAGCTTGCCCACGAGCGTGAGGTTATCGATGGAGTTTTTGGCGCGCGCCACTTCCTTGGCCTGCCGCGCCGCAATGCGCACGCGCGCCGCCGCCTGTGCCTTTTTGATGATCTCGTCGAAGGTATCTTTCAGTTTCGGGTCGGCAAACAGCGAAGAAATGCCCTCGATCGTGGCCGTTTCCACCGGCTGGCGCGCCTCGGCGTTGCCCAGTTTGGTTTTCGTCTGCCCCTCGAACTGCACGTTCTTCATCTTGATGGAGAGAATGGCCGTCAGCCCCTCGCGGAAGTCCTCGCCCATCAGGTTGGCGTCCTTTTCTTTGAGGGCGCCCGTGCTGCGGGCGATGTCGTTGAGGCTCTTGGTGAGGCCGGTGCGGAACCCCGTTTCGTGGAACCCGCCCTCGGGCGTGGGGATGTTGTTGACGAACGAGAACAGGCTCTCGGTGAAATCGCTGGTGTGCTGGATGGCGAACTCGATGAGGATGCCGTCCTTTTCCGTCTTATAGCCGATGGGGTTTTCGTACAGCGGCGTTTTGCCCTCGTTGAGGTACATGGCAAAATCGTGCAGGCCGCCGTCGAACTTGTAATTGACGACGACGGGCTTTTTGTCTTCGGGCACCCGCTCGTCGACGAGGTTGATCTCCAACCCCTTATTGAGGAACGCCAGTTCTTTGAGGCGTTTGGAAACGGTGTCAAAGTTGAAATTTACGGTGTCGAAAACGGCGGCGTCGGGCTTAAAACGGATGAACGTACCCGTCTTTTCCGTCTTTTCTTTGGTGTCGCGCAGGTGCTCGTTGGGCACGCCCGACATATATTTTTCCGCCTTTTCGTCGTAATAGGAATGGAACGACATCTTGTACACGGTGCCGCGGTACACTTCCACGTTCAGCCATTCGGAAAGGGCGTTGGTGACCGACGCGCCCACGCCGTGCAGGCCGCCGGAAAAGGAATAGTTGTGCTCGTCGAACTTGCCGCCCGCGTGCAGTTGGGTAAACACGACCTCCACGCCCGAAACGCCCGTTTTGGGGTGGATGTCGGTGGGGATGCCGCGGCCGTTGTCCTCGACGGACGCGCTGCCGTCCTTATACAGTTTTACCTCGATGCGCGTGGCAAAGCCGTTCGAGGCCTCGTCGATGGCGTTGTCTACGATCTCCCACAAGATGTGATGCAGCCCCTTTACGCCCGTCGAGCCGATATACATACCGGGGCGCAGACGGACTGCGTCGAGTCCTTCGAGAATGGTAATGTCTTCTGCGCTGTACTTCTTTCCCGCCATGGTTTCCTCCGTTCATTTACTCGCCGGAAAAGCCGGCATCTTTGCATATGCACCGCAGCGCATATGCGCATTCGTTTTTATGATTATACCATATTTTGCGTTTTTTTTCAAGAGAATCGAGCGAAAAAACACAATTTCAAAAATTTGCCCTGCGGCGCATCCGTCTTGTTTCTGCACCGGAACCGCGCACTTATTCCGCCGCTTGCGCCGCCGCGCGTATGCGCCCGCGCACAAAGAGAGCGCTTTTGCATACAAAACGCCGCCGCGGGCAAACGCCCGCGGCGGCGCACAATTTCATTGTTTACTTTTAAGACTGCCACAGCCCGTGCAGGTTGCAGTAGGCGTACACGGCAACGACTTCTTCGCCGTCTGCCAGCGCGAATTCCGCCTCCGGCTCCTCGCCGGGATGCAGA
>CALVHW010000103.1 GCA_944328905.1 uncultured Clostridia bacterium
ATTCCCTCCTTTCCCCGCGGTTTCCGCAGGCAAATTTCTCCGTTCTCCGCAGGTATAAAACCCGCGCCCCTATCCGCAAGCGCAGTTTTCATCCCCCAACCCGCCCCGCGGACAATATGTTTTCCGAAACAATTTCCCGGCCGCAAAGGGCGCCGCGCGCGGCTGCGCGCGGCGCCCCGAAAGCCAAAAACGCAATCGCCTTACGCCTCGGTGATGCCGGAAAGCATCGCCTGCCCGCAGGGGCGGGTGCAGATGAGATCCGCATACTTGACGAGCGTAGCCGTGTAGAGCGGCTTGCCCGGCACCTGGCGCAGCACCTTTCCGTCGTCGCCTTCCAGCCACTTCCAATCGCAAAGCTGGTGCAGCGTGAAGTCGGCCGAGTTGAGCAGATACATCGTCTTATCGGGGCAGAAGCGGTCGGCCACCACGGGGATTCCGTTGTAGGTCATGGTGCGGTAGCCGCCGGCGAGCACTGCCATGTCGCTGTTGGTGCGCGACTCGGAGAGCAGTTCCTGCAGCGCGCGCTTTACGCCCCAACTGCACAGGATGATGTCTACGCGGCTGCCCGCCGTTTCTTCCAGTTTGTCGATGGCCGTTTGTATCTTGGTTTCGGTGAGGTCGCCCACGCTCGAATCCATATACGGCACCATCCACTTGTGCGTGGAGCGGTCGAGGCCGTACAGGCTGCCCGTATCCTTAAAAATGGCGCCCAACCCCGTGAGTTCGAGGTTGTACGAACCCTGCACGCATACGATGTTGGTCGCCGCCACGCCCGAAAGCGCCGCACCCGAAAGGGTGATCGTTTTCTCGTCGCGGTCGACAGACAGAATGCGCCTGCCCGTCGCGCCCGACACGGCAGAACCGGCCGAGGTGAGGATATCCACCGTCATGCCCTCGATGACGTTTTTGACGGAATCGACGGTGATCGTGGTGCCGCTGGCGGCCGCGGATACGGTGCAGAGCGTGCCGCTGCCGTCGCCGAACAGCATTCTGCCGAAGTTGAACGAAGAAGAGCGGATCAGCCCCTCCATTTCCGCCGTGAGCAGGTTGACGAACGCGCCCGCGTTGTTTTCGGAAGCGCGCACCGCCTTGTCGCTGATCTCTACGGTGCCGTACAGGTTTTTGAGGGTGGTCACGAACTGCTCGTAGTTGTTGCCGCCCGCCGCGGGGAGCGCGCCCTCTTCGGTACCCGCGCCCACGCCGCCGTTGACGCCGTACTGCGCCAGGCGGCGCACTTCCTTGCCCCAAACGTCCGCAGTGGACTGCTTGATCTTGGCGAGGAACGGATTCGCCTCCGTGTTCAGTTGCTGTGTGATCGCGCCCAGATAATAACTCTTCAATGCGTTGTCCGCACTGGTCAATGTTACCATAAATTAAATTCCTCCGCATAAAATCGTGTTTGCCCGCCGCCCGTTATTCGCGTTCGGCGGCATTATTCAGTTGTGTTTTCCGCCCCGCTTATCGAACGCGGCAGACGCCATAAACATTGCGTGCCTCCGCCGTTCATGAAATGCGGCGGGCATTATGAAGTTGTATTTTTCCGCCGCCGTTTTTCCAATACGGCGGGCAGTTTTGGCAGAATTTTGCACATACGTTACTCGATTTTACGGAACATCGCCGCGGCGAGTGCTCCGGCCTCTTCGAGGGTGTGCACCTTCTGCGCGGGGGCCGCGGTAAACGCGCCGCCCTCCGCCATGAGGTAGGGCGGCCGCTCCTTCGAAAGGTATGCGTTCACCGCGCGCTCCACCTCTTTGCGGAATTCTTCCCCGCCCGGCAATGCGCCGTGCAGTTCCGCCGCAGGCGGCTCAATCGCCCCTGCGCTTTCTTCCGCGCGCGCATTCTCCGTTTCGGGTGCGCGCGCGGCTTCCCTGCCCTCCAATTCGCGCAGACGCTGGCTGCGGCGGGTAAACTCGGCCTCCAGCGAATTGTACGCATTGAGAAGGGCTTCCGCGCTCCTGAATTTTCCGAAAGCCGCCGCGCCTTCCTGCTGCCGAGCCTCCGCTCCCTGCGCCGCCTCTCTTTCCGTGTTGTTCTCCTTCTCCAATTGATTGTCCTCCCTTTTTTGATGCGCGCCTTTCTCCGCCTAAGCGGAGGCGCGCCCGTTTTTTTGTTTTCTCCGCGCGCGGCCGCCCGTGCTTGCCGCCTTCCTGATTCCGGCCGCCATCCCGCCGACGGTGCGGCCGTCTTGTTGTTTTTTGAATCCCGCCGACGGTGCGGCCGCTTTCTTTAATTTTCAGAACCATCCGGCGGAACGCTTTCAGCTCTCCGCCTGCACAGCGCCCTGCTATTCCGCGTCGCCTTGCACCTGCGAAACCTGCGCCTTTTCCCCTTTCTGCGATTCGTGCGCGCGGATGTGCGCCGTAAACCGCTGTTTTGCACCCGCATCCGCCCTTTTGAACTCGTCGGAGAGCGCAAAGCGGGTATGTTCGGCGATGTGCGCCGCATCGTCGTCGTACCAGTCGGGCGCGGCGTCCCCTTTCATGAGCAGCAGATTTTCCTCCGCCGCCTTGTTCGTGTGCATGGCCGTAACGCCGCGCGCCTGTTCCAGCCCGCCGAAACCGAGCGCGTCGAGCACCTTTTCTTTGGTCTGAACGGGAACTTTTCCGTTCTCGTCCTCCAAAATCCCCAAACGGTACAGCTCGTACAGGAGCGAGCGGCGCTGCGACGGCGAATCGGCGTTTTCCGAATCCGCCTCGAAAATAACGTCGTCCGACGAAATGTCCGATGCGGAAAAGTAGTACATTTTCACCTTTCCGCCCTCGCCCGCCATGCGCATCAGCCGCTTTTCGCCGGCGAACTGCCGCATCAGCCGCAGAATGTGCTTGCCCGCCGCGATCGCCGCGCGGCGGATGCTCTCCACCGTCACCGAAAGGCGGGTGTCGTCGAGATCGATGAGCAGCTGCAGCCCCGTGGCGCTGGTCACATTGGTGCGGTTGCGGGTAGACGAACTGATTTCGCTGACGCCGGAAACGAGGATAAACTCGTCGAGCAGGCGCTCTTCCTCGGCGCGGAAATCGTAGGGCACCGCATCGGCGCCCAGCATTTTCGGCGCCGATGCGCCCTGCCGGTACACGAGCACTTTGCCGGGCGGCAGCCCCTCTTCGAGCAGTTCTTCGGTATCCACCGAGCCGTCCTCCACGGCGAGCACGCCCATCGTGAGCCTGTTCAGAAATTCGTGCTGGCGGTTTTTCAGCGCGTTGTAAGCGCGCTGCACAGGGATCATGCGGTCGATGACGCTCGCCCCGAAAAACGCACCCGCCAGGTGCAGGGCGCACTGTTTTATGAACGGATACCCCCGCCCGCCGCGCTCGCCGTTTTTGTAAGGCAGATCGCCGCAGTGCACGAGTTTGCCGCCCGCCACCACGATCAGCCTGCCGCTCGGGAAATCCGCACACGGCTTTTGGTAGTATTCGATGACCAGTTCGCAGTTTTTGAGCGCGTTGTGCGCCGAACGCCCCGCGCCGCCGGCGAAGTTGGCCGCCTCCGAATAGGGCGAAAAGGAAAACTCGGCGATGTCTCGCCCCGCCAGTTTTACGCCGTACCGCTCGAAAATTTCCGAAACGGGCACCGCCTTGGCGTGGATGATGCTCGGCTGATCCTCCACCCGCTCGCAGCCGAGGTTTTCGGGATAGATCTCGAAGGGCGGCAATGCGGCGATGCGCACGCCGCCGGCGCCCTCCCCGTTCCACAGCACTTTATAAAAGGACGTGCCGCACGTTTCGCTCCACATGGTGGCGCGCGAAACGGCGTCGCCGAACGCGCACTCGTCGCACACCGACCGCAGCACGCTCGCGCACACTTTGGCGGTGTACAGGTCGCCCTCCTCGCCCGTGGCCGCGCGCACCGTCATGTTGGGGCGCACGCGCGCCAGTTTTGCCAGCCGCGTATCGATGGCGGGCGCGATGTGGTTGAACACGCGGCGGTACTGCCAGTAAAAGCGCGGCTCTTCCTGCTCGATCTCGCCGTCCGGCCCGATGCGGCAGTACTGGTTGCCGGAAAGAAAGTTCATGTTCAGTTCCCAGCCCCGCTCCAAAAACCGCCGTTCGGCGCGGCGGCGCTCGAACTCCTCGCACACCTCTGCCGCCAGGCGCTCTTCCGCCCGTTTACGCGCGTCTGCATCCCTGCCCTCGGGCGGGGCAAAGGCGTGCGCTCTCTGCGTTTCTTTGCTCAATTTTCTTCCTCCTTCAATAGTTGCAAAAGTCTTTGTTTTTCCTGCGCGATCTGCTCGTCGCTCATCTCGCGCGGCGGTGTTTGCTTTTCCAACAGCATTTTCGCCGCCTGTATGTCCGGCGGCACCGATTTGCGCGTCACCTTTTTCTTTACGAGGATCTCCTCGCCCTCGCGGAAAGCGTATTCCTCCACCACTTCGTCCGTTTCGTAGCCGAGCGCCTTCCTTTCCAGCGCGCGCATCACTTTTTCATCTTCCAAAGCCCCTCCTTTCCGCAAACGTTTACGCGTGCGCACTTGCACACCTGTTTACGCAGACGCTTTGCGCCCACTGCTCCGCCGTCTGCCTGGCCGCACCTTTAGTCCGCCGCCCTTAATCCGACGCTTGCCGTCCCTCTACTCCGGCGCCCGTACTTCGATGCTTGCCGTCCCTCTACTCCGGCGCCCGCCGCCCGTTCAGAGCGCGGCGGGCCAGCCGCATTTTGTCGCGCTGCACATCGGTGAGCGCCGCCTGCGGCGGCGGATTGCTCGGCTTGGTCATCAGGTAGTACCGCAGTTCGTCGAGCGCGTGGTCGTCGCGCTTTTTCGGCACGTCGCCCTCGCCCCAAAAATACCCCTTGATCTCGCGGATGAGGTTGACGCAGTTTTCAAAAATATACAGTTTTGGCCTGCCGCGTTCGCCTTTTAAGTAACTTTTCACCCGCGCGATGCCGGCGAACAGGTCTTTGTCGACGCGCGCGTTGACGTTGATGCCGCACTCGTAAAACAGTTCGCTCACGCTCTTCGACGCCGCCAGCGTGCGCTGGTTGGCCGCCGAATCGATGAGCGCGCACAGCCTGCCGCGCGCATCGGTATGCCAACCCAGCCGCGCGCTGATCTCGCGGATCTTTTCGGCGTGGTAGCCGACATCGCGCCCCGCCTCGTAGTGCTCCGCCACGACGTACACGTTTCCGTCGTAGTCCACGCAGTACCAGTGCGCGGAGAGCGGATTGTTCAGCCCGGGGTCGATGGATATGGTATCGTACCACTCCTTCGGCACGGAAAATGGCGCGATAACGTGGGTACGTTCATCAAATTCCGGGTACACGAGTCCTTCTTTGACGCAGAACTTCCCGTAGCGGCGGCTCTGCAATTCCTGTTCGCCGAGCACGCGCGAAAGGTGCTCGATTTCGCTCTTTTTCAGAAAGGGATTGTCTGCCCATTCCATGAACTCGTACCACACTTCGGGGTCGTTGCGGCTGTTCATGTAAATTTCGCCGAACAG
>CALVHW010000104.1 GCA_944328905.1 uncultured Clostridia bacterium
AACACTCATCGGATCCCTTGCCCTGGTCATGGTACCGGAACTGGCAGAAAATTTTTACCGCGGCCAGCACGACAAATTCAAAGGCAACATCGAAAAGGCGATCAAGGTGACCGCGCTCATCGCCTGTTTGCTGATACCGCCCCTGTTCGCGCTCGGCGAGGACATCGGCGTATTGCTCTTTTCCAACGTACACGGCGGGCTGATCATCCGCAACTGCTGTTTCATGCTGCTGCCGATGAGTTTGAGCATGATATCCACCAGTATGCTCAATGCACTTGGGTGCGAAAAGCAGACCTTCATTTATTTTTTCGCGGGAGCCGCCGCGACACTCGCCTGCGTGTGGTTTTTGCCGCGGTATGCCGGGGTTTATTCACTGATGATCGGCATGACCGGCAGTTCCGTTATAACTCTGATTTTGAACCTGCGTCTGATCGCAAAAAAGAGCAAAGAAAAAGTGTGCTATAAAAAGCACACTCTCATCGCGGCGGCAAGTATGTTGCCGGCTTGTCTTTTCGGATATTTTTTACACAATGTCATGCGGGCATTGCTGCCACTTCTGCCCGCCGCGCTCGTAACGGGCGTCGTACTGCTCGGCGCCGAAATTCTGTTCATTCTCGCCCTCGGATTGGCACAGCCGCGCTGGATCAAAGTTCTCGTCAGGAGATCGTAAAACGCGTGCCGGCTTTATTGAGCAGCTTTGCGAGTAAAACACTCAAAATCATATTGACAGCCATCACCGGAATCTGTACAGGCAGACGCGTCAGCATATACGACCAATATGAAACAGAATCAGCCGAAGAACTCATCAGGTAAATGGCAAATGTATTCAGACCGGCGGTACAAAGCACCAAACACAGGACGAACGAAGCGACAGCCTTCACATAGAAATTCCCGCGCATATGTGTCATAATAAGTCCCGGAATAAGTCCCAACAGGCCAGTTGCCACGCCTATAAGCGGATTCGGCGCATACCCGCTGAAAAAGCAGCCGATAAGATCGCCCGTAAACATGACGGCAAATCCGCCGACCGGGCCGAACATCGCCCCGACAAAAAAGCCGACCGTTGCCGTAAACGACAGCTTCAAGGCCGGTGTAACGTCGACGGAGAAGGCATTGACCGCCACCGCGATTGCCGTGAATACGGCGAGATAGGCGATCTTTTTTGCCGCAGAAAGGGACACAAACGCTTTTGTGAACATAGAAAAAAACCTCCCGAATTTGGAGAGGTCCGATGAAAAAACAGGCGCGCCGGATGCGGCGGCTTATCCTTGCAACGGACGCGCGTCGGCACCGCAGGGGATTCCCCTTCGTTTGCGAACAACGTCCCGTTTCGCAACACTTAACGCGCCTCGGCTACTCTGCATTGATTTGCATATAGTATAACTCCGTTTCCGAATTTTTGCAAGCGAATCGCCCGCCCGAAACAAAATTATTTTCACCCTCTCTGTTTGCAGCAGAACGTGCAAACAAGGGTATAATTTTTTCGCCTCTCCCGCATAATAATGTTATGGGATTGATTTTTTTGCGGACGGCGGCGATCTTCGTCGTCCTGCTCATCGTGATGCGGCTGATGGGAAAGCGGCAGATCGGCGAAATGCAGCCGTTTGAACTGGTGATCACGCTGCTGATCGCCGAACTGGCCTGCATACCGATGGCGGATACTTCGATACCGCTCCTCTACGGCATCGCCGCAATGCTCGCCATATTCCTGCTGCACCAGATTCTGCTGCTCTGTAATCTTTCTTGGCCGCCGTTCAAAACGCTGGTAGGCGGAAAACCTTCTATCGTGATCAATAAGAACGGCATCGACATTTCGCAGCTCAAAAAGAACCACCTCGACCTTTCCGACCTGATCGAATCGATGCGCACGGCGGGATTCTTTTCGCTCGACGAAGTCGCCTATGCCCTCTACGAATCGAACGGGCAATTCACCGCCATGGCGCGGGAAGACATACCCAAAGAAAACAAAGAATCGCTGCCCGTGCTGATTTTAGACGACGGAAAATTCGACCGCAAAAATCTGTCGCTGACCGGCACAAGCGAACAATTCTTTACCGATATATTGCGGGAGCATGACGTGAAAAATCTGCGCAAAGTTTTTGTTCTTACCCTCGACGGAACGGGGAAAATTTACCTGCAATGCAAGGGGGAAAATTTTCGCTGTTTCCGGGTTCGGCTGCCGGAGGGAAGTTCATGGTAAAAACGATGCTTTCGATACTGATTACCCTCGGACTGCTGATCGGCGCCGCATTCTTCGAACAATATTTTGTGGACAGGCAGTTCGACAAGTTTGAAACAGCCTTGTATTCGCTCGATGAAAAAGTACGCGACGAAACAGCCGTCCGCGGCGACGCAGAAAGCGTGCGTACCTTATGGGAAAGCGAAAAGAAAGTTTTGCACGTGGTTATACCGCACACCGACATTTCGTATGTGGATTACTGGCTGAGCGAGGCCGTCAGCCTCATTGAAACGGAAAACTATACAGACGCGCAATCCAAAATAGAAGTCCTTCTTGTCCTCTGCCGTCAGATTCCGCAGACGTACCGCATCACTTTTGAAAATGTTTTTTAGGAGGTTTTACGTGTTTTTCAAAAATAAGGCGACGCGAATGTTGTTCCGCTCCATGCGGGCAGTACAGAAAGTTTTTCAAAACAATGCGATTTATACCAGGCATAGTACTATAAAATAGATTAAAAAGCGGACTGTTACAATAAAACAGCCCGTTTTTTAATCAAAGTATCTTTTTTAAAAATCTTCCCGTATAGCTTTCGGCACAGGCGGCGACGTCTTCCGGTGTGCCAGTCGTGACGATCGTACCGCCGCCGTCGCCCCCTTCCGGGCCGAGGTCGACGATCCAGTCAGCCACTTTGATCACATCGAGATTGTGTTCAATGACGATGACGGTATTCCCCGCACTGCGAAGCCTCTGCAAAATTTTGATGAGTTTGTCTACGTCATAACTATGCAGGCCCGTCGTCGGTTCATCGAGAATATAACAGGTTTTGCCGGTGGAACGTTTGGAAAGTTCGGTGGCAAGTTTTACGCGCTGCGCCTCCCCGCCCGAAAGCGTTGTAGCGCTCTGCCCCAGTTTGATATAGCCGAGGCCGACGTCGTTGATGGTTTTCAGCTTGTTATACACGGAGGGCACTGCCTGGAAAAATTCGCAGGCCTCTTCAATGGTCATATCGAGCACTTCGGAAATATTCTTGCCCTTATAACGGACTTCCAATGTTTCGCGGTTATAGCGCTTGCCGCCGCAGACCTCGCAGGGAACGAAAATATCAGGCAGAAAGTGCATTTCAATTTTAATGATGCCGTCGCCGTAGCAATGCTCGCAGCGCCCGCCCGGAACGTTGAACGAAAACCTCCCCGCCTTATACCCGCGTTCGCGCGCGTCGGATGTGGCAGCAAATAACTCGCGAATCATGCCGAACACCCCCGTATACGTCGCAGGATTACTGCGCGGCGTTCTGCCGATGGGCGACTGATCGATGGCGATGACTTTATCGAAATATTCCAGCCCTCTGCATTCGTCGCATTTGCCCGGATACACATGAGCGCCGTTGAGCGCGTTGGCCATATACGGGTAAATAATTTCATTTACGAGCGAACTTTTGCCCGAACCGGATACGCCTGTGACCGCCGTGATCAGTCCCACGGGAATCTGCACGTCGATGTTTTTTAGATTGTTCTGGCGGCACCCCTTCACCTCAAACCAGCGGCCGTCCGGCTGTATGCGCGCGGGAGGCACTTCGATTTTCCGCCTGCCGGCAAGGTAATCGCCGGTAATCGAACGCTCGGCGTTCATGATGTCCTGCACACTGCCGCAGGCGACCACTTCACCGCCGTGTACGCCCGCCTTCGGCCCGATATCGACGATATAATCGGCCGCACGCATCGTGTCCTCATCGTGCTCCACGACGATCAGCGTGTTGCCGAGGTCGCGCAGGTTCAAGAGTGTTTGCAGCAGTTTTTCGTTGTCGCGCTGATGCAGACCGATGCTCGGCTCGTCGAGGATATACAGCACGCCCGTAAGCCCGCTGCCGATCTGCGTGGCGAGGCGGATGCGCTGCGATTCGCCGCCCGAAAGCGTGCCCGCGCTGCGCGAAAGGCTCAGATAGGAAAGCCCGACGTTGCGCAAAAAGTTCAGGCGGGCGCGAATCTCTTTTAAGATGACGTCCGCGATCAGGTGTTCGCTTTTGGAAAGTTGCAAACCGTCAAAAAAGGCATACAGGTCGTCGACGGAAAGGTCGCACAACTCCGCAATGTTTTTGCCGCCCACATAGACGGACAGCGCTTCCTTTTTCAGGCGTTTGCCGCCGCAAGTCGGGCACGGGAGCTGCGTAATATACTTTTCGATCTCCTGTTTGACGCCGTTGCTCTCCGTGTTGTTGTATCGCCGCGTGAGGGAATTGACGAACCCTTCCCACTCGATCTGATAAGTGCCGTGGAAATTGTAGCGGTCGTATTTCATGGGTATCTTTTCGCCGTGCGAGCCGTACATTAAAATGTCGTAATGCTCTTTGGGCAGATCTTTCACGGGAATGTTCAGATCCATGCCGTAGTGCTTTGCCACCGCCTCGACATACATCTGATTGACCTGTTTGCTCTCCAAAAAATACCCGCCCAAAGCGATTGCCCCTTCGCGCAGAGATTTGTTCTTATCCGGACAGATGAGCGCCTCGTCGACGATCTGCTTAAACCCGAGGCCGCCGCATTCCGGGCAGGCGCCGTAGGGAGTATTGAAGGAAAACAGCCGCGGCTCGATCTCTTCGATGCTGATGCCGCAGTCGGGGCAGGCATACTTGACGGAATACAGATCTTCCCTGCCGTCGCAGTCGATGACGACCAGACCGTCCGCCAGGCGGAGCGCGCTTTCCAAACTGTCGGTAAGCCGTTTCTGAATGCCCTCCTTTACGACCAGCCTGTCGACGACGACGGAAATGTTGTGCTTGATGTTTTTATCCAGTTTGATCTCTTCCTGCAAATCGTAGACGATGCCGTCTACTTTGACGCGCCCGTAGCCGCTCTTGCGGTAAGATTCGAAGTTTTTCGTGTACTCACCCTTTCTGCCGCGCACGACGGGCGCATTGACGAGTATTTTGCTGCCCTCAGGCATGGCGAGCACTTTATCCGCGATCTCGTCCACTGTTTGGCGGCGAATTTCTCTGCCGCACTGCGGGCAGTGCGGGATACCCACGCGCGCAAACAACAGGCGCAGGTAGTCGTAAATTTCCGTGACCGTGCCCACCGTGGAGCGCGGGTTGTGCGACGTGGTTTTCTGATCGATGGAAATGGCGGGCGACAGGCCGTCGATCGACTCGACGTCCGGCTTTTCCATCTGCCCCAAAAACTGCCGCGCGTAGGACGAGAGGCTTTCCACATACCGCCTCT
>CALVHW010000105.1 GCA_944328905.1 uncultured Clostridia bacterium
ATGAAGAACTGAGGACGATAGTTGTTGAAGAACGGGGTATGACGGCCGCCTTCTTCCTTCGTCAGAACGTACACCTGCGCTTCGAACTCGGTGTGGGGATGAATCGAACCGGGTTTCGCGATAACCTGGCCTTTTTCGATGTCCTTACGGTCGATACCGCGGAGCAGAGCACCGACGTTGTCGCCGGCCTGCGCTTCGTCGAGCAGTTTACGGAACATTTCCAGACCGGTAATGACGGTCGAACGGGGTTTTTCGATGAGGCCGACGATTTCGGCGGGATCGCCGACTTTCGCCACACCGCGCTCTACACGGCCGGTAGCAACCGTGCCGCGGCCGGAGATCGTGAACACGTCTTCGACGGGGAGCAGGAAGGGTTTGTCGTCCTCACGCTGAGGATCGGGGATATACGCGTCGATCGCATCCATGAGCTGCAGGATGCACTGGCATTCGGGAGCAGCGAGGATGTCCGCATCGGAAGCGCCGCTGGTAGCCTTTTCCAAAGCCTTCAGAGCGGAGCCCTTGATGATGGGCGTCTTGTCGCCGGGGAAGCCGTACTTCGTGAGAAGGTCGCGGATCTCCTCTTCGACGAGTTCGAGCAGTTCGGGATCGTCGACCTGATCGGTCTTGTTCATGAACACGACGATGTAAGGCACGCCTACCTGACGGGCGAGCAGGATGTGCTCACGGGTCTGGGGCATCGGGCCGTCGGTAGCGGCAACGACGAGGATCGCGCCGTCCATCTGCGCGGCGCCGGTGATCATGTTTTTAACGTAGTCGGCGTGTCCCGGGCAGTCAACGTGCGCATAGTGACGCTTGTCCGTCTGGTACTCGACGTGCGCGGTGTTGATCGTGATACCACGAGCCTTTTCTTCCGGCGCCTTGTCGATTTCGTCGTACTTCATTTTGGCAGCCTGACCTTTGGCAGCCATAACCATCGTGATAGCTGCGGTCAGAGTCGTTTTGCCGTGGTCGACGTGGCCGATCGTGCCTACGTTGACGTGGGGTTTGCTTCTGTCGAATTTAGCCTTAGCCATTTTCGTTCCTCCAAGAAATTTTTATTTTTTAATGATAACTTGTGCGCCGAAAAGACTTCGGCTCTTGCAGCTATCTATCATTAACAAAGATATATCTGCTCCGTACAAGCATCTACAATTATAACTTATATTTTTAAGAATATCAATCTTTTTGCAACGATTTTTGAAAAAATTTTCAAATCGCCGCGTTATTCTGCCTTTTTGCCGCGCTCGCCGATGATCTTTTCCGCGATCGAACGGGGAACTTCGGAATAATGCGAGAACTGCATGGTGAACTGGCCCCTGCCCTGCGTGCGCGAACGGAGATCGGTCGCATAGCCGAACATTTCCGAAAGCGGGATCTGCGCGTCGATGACCTTGGCGCCGTTCCTGTCTTCCGTGCCCGTGATCGTGCCGCGGCGGGAAGATACGTTGCCCATCAGGTCGCCGAAGTAATCTTCGGGCGTGACGATCTCGACTTTCATGATCGGTTCGAGCAATACGGGGTTGGCCTTCTTCAAGCCGTCTTTGAAGCCCATGGAGCCGGCGATCTTGAACGCCATTTCCGACGAGTCGACTTCGTGGTACGAGCCGTCGTACACGACCGCGCGGAAGTCCACCACTTCGTAACCGGCGAGGAAGCCGTTCTTGGCCGCCTCCTGGATACCTTTGTCGATGGCGGGGATATATTCCTTCGGGATGGAACCGCCGACCGTTTCGTCGACGAATTCGTAGCCGCTGCCCGGTTCCAGAGGTTCGAGGCGCAGTTTGCAGTGACCGTACTGGCCTTTACCGCCCGACTGACGGACGTACTTGCCTTCGGCGTCGACCGCTTTGCGGAAGGTTTCGCGGTAAGCGACCTGCGGCTGACCGACGTTCGCCTCCACTTTGAATTCGCGCAGCAGGCGGTCTACGATGATTTCCAGGTGCAGCTCGCCCATGCCGGCGATGATCGTCTGGCCCGTTTCGGTATCGGTATATGTTTTGAACGTGGGGTCCTCTTCGGCGAGTTTGACCAGCGCCATCGTCATCTTTTCCTGCCCGGCCTTGGTTTTCGGCTCGATGGCAACTTTGATAACGGGTTCGGGGAACTCCATCTGTTCGAGAACGATGGGATGCTTTTCGTCGCAGAGCGTGTCACCCGTGGTCGTGTCTTTGAGGCCGACGATCGCGCAGATGTCGCCCGAGTAAATCATCGGGATCTCTTCGCGGTGGTTGGCGTGCATCTGCAGCAGGCGCCCTACGCGCTCTTTTTTCTGCTTGGTGCTGTTGTAGACGTACGAACCCGATTCGAGCACGCCCGAATAGGCGCGGAAGAATGCGAGTTTACCTACGAACGGGTCGGCCGCGATCTTGAACGCGAGGCCGGCGAACGGTTCGTCGTCGGAAGTTTTGCGCTCCTCTTCTTCGCCCGTATCGGGGTTGACGCCCTTCACGTGGTCGACGTCGAGCGGGGAAGGCAAGTAATCGACGATGGCGTCGAGCAGGAACTGCACGCCTTTGTTGCGGTACGAAGAGCCGCACAGCACGGGCGTGACCGACATATTGATGGTCGCCTTGCGCAGTCCTTTTTTGAGGTCTTCGAGCGAGAGGTCGCCCTCTTCGAAGTACTTCTCCATCAGTTCGTCGCTCTGTTCGGCGACAGCCTCCACGAGTTCGGCGCGGTACTTTTTCGCATCCTCCATCATGTCGGCGGGGATATCCGTCTTTTCGAACTGCGTGCCGAGGTCGTCTTTGTAGATCTCAGCATTCATGTTGACGAGGTCGACGATGCCCTTAAAGGAATCTTCCTTGCCGATGGGGAGCTGGATGCGGATGGCGCGCGTGCCGAGGCGCTCGCGCATCATTTTCACCGCGTTGTCGAAGTTGGCGCCGTTGATGTCCATCTTGTTGACGTACGCGATGCGGGGAACTTTGTATTTGTCTGCCTGGCGCCACACCGTTTCCGACTGAGGCTCTACGCCGCCCTTCGCGCAGAAGGTGGCGACGGCGCCGTCGAGAACGCGCAGCGAACGCTCGACTTCGACGGTGAAGTCGACGTGCCCCGGCGTATCGATGATGTTGATGCGGTGGCCTTTCCAGGTGCAGGTGGTCGCAGCGGAGGTAATGGTGATGCCGCGTTCCTGTTCCTGAACCATCCAGTCCATGGTGGCGGCGCCTTCGTGCGTTTCACCTAACTTATGCGTTTTGCCGGTGTAGAAGAGAATACGCTCGGTCGTCGTGGTTTTACCCGCGTCGATGTGCGCCATGATGCCGATGTTTCTCGTAACGTCAAGACCGAATTGTCTGGGCATGCTCTCCTCCTCCGATCAAAATCTGAAATGCGCGAAAGCCTTGTTCGCTTCCGCCATGCGGTGGGTATCTTCCTTCTTTTTGACGGAACCGCCGGTGTTGTTGTAGGCGTCCATCAGTTCCGCGGCGAGTTTTTTGTTCATTTCGCGCTCGCTGCGTTTGCGCGTATTGATCACGATCCAGCGGATCGCGAGCGTCTGGCGGCGTTCGGGGCGGATTTCGATAGGAACCTGGTAGTTGGCACCGCCGACGCGGCGAGCCTTTACTTCGAGCACGGGCATTACGTTTGCCATCGCCTGGTTGAACACTTCCAAAGGATCCTGCCCCAATTTTTCTTTGATCATATCGAACGCATCGTAAACGATCTTCTGCGCCGTCGCCTTATTGCCGTCCAGCATGATCTGGTTGATCAGTTTCGCCACGACCTTGCTGCCGTAAACGGGATCGGGCAGTACGTCTCTTTTGGGTACATTGCCTCTCCTGGGCATAATGATTGTCCTCCTTAAATTTTTTTGTGTTCACGAAAATTTGTGAAAAGAGTTCACAAATTTTCCGTGATCCGAGAAAGACACCGCCGCACGCCGCTTCGGCGGCTGCCGGCGTTTTCTCTCTCTTTGCGGCTTACTTTAAGGGCTTCACTCAGATTTTAAAGCCGCAAATTCACTCTCTTCCCGTAAGCCGAAGTGTCGGCAAATTGGGGTGCGCTAACGCAAAAGCGTGGTTTTGCTTGCGCGAGTCAATTATTTCAAAATAATTACTTGCGCGTCCGCAAATCACACTTTGCGGAAAGTGCCCTCAATTTGCGCGCCAGCGCCTCTGGCGGAAAAGGTGAATGCGACGTTTTCTATAATGGAGAGCCCCTGAAAATAACGTCGCAGAGGAAAAACCGAATACCGAGCCGACGCAGGTCGGCGAATATTGGGTTTTTCCTGGAAATCACGGAAAATTCGTGATCTCTTTTCACGAATTTTCGTGAATTTTTTTGTAAGGGTTATCCCCTTCAGTACAGCTATCGCTTGCCTTTTGTTCCTGCAGGTGATCCCCTGCCTTTCAGAAAGGTAGCGAATCTTCTGCCTTGCGGCATACTGCCTACTTTTCATCGGGGTATCTTAAATCAAGATAAATTTCCGACAAGTAGGATTTTGTTTGCGGCTTTCGCCGCGGATTTTTCCAAACAATACAATATTATATTATTTGGGGCGTTTTGCACCGTACTTGGAACGGGCCTGCTTTCTCTTGGCAACGCCTGCGGTATCGAGCGCGCCGCGGATGATGTGGTAACGCACACCAGGCAGGTCGCGCACACGGCCGCCGCGGATCAGAACGGAGCTGTGCTCGTTGAGGTTGTGACCTTCGCCCGGAATGTAAACGGTACCTTCCTGTTTGTTCGTCAGGCGGACACGCGCAATTTTACGCAGAGCCGAGTTCGGCTTTTTCGGAGAGGTGGTGGAAACGGAAAGGCATACGCCGCGCTTCTGCGGGCACTGCGCCATGATAGGCGTTTTGCTCTTTTCCGGCCTCTGCTCCCTGCCGTGCCTGATGAGCTGGTTGATTGTAGGCATTTTTTACCTCCTTGTAAGAATGGAAATTTATCTTAAAATTGCCCTTACGCAATTTAAGAAGCGTGTTCACGAAATGCTCGGCGAAATCTTTTCGTGCTGACGAAAATATTTCGTCCGATTTTTTTAGGGCGACACCGCCGCACGGTGCGTTGCACCTATCGGCGTTTTCCCCCTCTTTTTGCCCTTTTTAGGGGCTCACCTTTATAGAACGGGCAAAAATTCACCCTCTTCCCGCAAGCCGAAGTTTCGGCAAATTGGGGTGCGCTGCGGAAAAACGCGGTTTCCCTTGCGCGAGTAAATTATTTTATTTCACGAATTTTTGTGAAAAGAGATCACAAAAATTCCGTGATTTTCAGGAAAAACCCATCGTTCGCCGACCTGCGTCGGCTCTGCGCTCGGTTTTTCCTCTGCGACGTCGTCGCAACAAGGTAATTTTTGCGCGCGGCTTTTCGCCGCTTGCTTATATACACTT
>CALVHW010000106.1 GCA_944328905.1 uncultured Clostridia bacterium
ATACGTATGCTGGTTTTCGGTTACGCGTCCATTTTTTCGAGAAGTTTGAGGTCGATGCCCTTTTCGCCGATCTTGATGATTTCGACCTTCACCGTATCGCCGATGTTGAGCACGTCTTCCACCTGGCCTATGCGCTTGTCGCTCATCTTGGAAATGTGGATCATGCCGTCTTTGCCGGGAGCCAGTTCGACGAACGCGCCCACTTTGGAGAGGATGCGGACGACCGAGCCGATGAACATGTCGCCCACTTCGGGATCGCGCGCGATGGAAAGGATGATCGCTTTGGCGCGCTCGGCGTTTTCGAGGTTTTCGCCATAAGTGGCGATGCACACTTTTCCGTCGTCGTCGATGTCGATTTTGACGCCCGTTTCCTCGATGATCTTGTTGATGACTTTGCCGCCGCTACCGATGACCTCGCGGATCTTATCGGGATCGATGTTGAAGGAAATGATCTTCGGCGCGTATTTGGAGAGTTCTTTGCGGGGCGCGGGCAGCGTTTCGAGCATCTTGTGCAGGATGAACTGACGGCCCTCGTTTGCCTGCGCGATGGCGCGGCGCAGAATGGTCTCGTCGATGCCCTTGATTTTGATGTCCATCTGAATGGCGGTGATGCCCTTTTCGGTACCCGCTACCTTGAAGTCCATGTCGCCGAGGAAGTCTTCCAGGCCCTGGATATCGGTGAGGATGGCGAGGCGGTCGCTGTTGGTATCTTTGATGAGGCCCATCGCGCAGCCGGCGACCGGCGCTTTAATGGGAACGCCAGCGTCCATGAGCGCCAGCGTGGAGCCGCAGACGCTCGCCTGCGACGTGGAGCCGTTGGAACTCATAACTTCAGACACCATGCGGATGGCGTACGGGAATTCCGCCTCGTTGGGAACGACGGGTTCGAGCGCGCGCTCGGCGAGAGCGCCGTGACCGATTTCGCGGCGGCCGGGGCTCTTTAAGCCCTTTGCCTCGCCCGTGGAATAGCCGGGGAAGTTATACTGGTGCATATAGCGCTTGGACGTTTCGTCGTCAAGCCCGTCCAGTTTCTGCACTTCGGAAAGCGTGCCCAGCGTGCAGGTGGTGAGAACCTGCGTCTGACCGCGGGTGAACACGCCCGAGCCGTGCACACGGGGAAGAACGCCCGCTTCGCACCAGATGGGACGGATCTCTTTGAGGCCGCGGCCGTCGGGGCGGATGCCCTTATCGAGAATCTTCGCGCGGACTTTTTCTTTGGTGAGGTAATACAGGCTGTCTTTGATTTCGCGCTCTTTGCCGGGGAACTGATCGGCGAAGTGAGCGAGCGTTTCCGCCTCCACTTCGTTCTGGTTCTCTTCCCTCTTCTGGCGGTCGAACTCGTCGAGCGCCTTATCGAGCATATCCGACGCGAACGCGCGCACGGCGGCGTCGAGGTCTTCGGGAATGTGGTACAGTTCCATCTGGCGCTTGGGTTTGCCGATCTCTTTTTGAATCTTTTCGATGAAAGCGCACTGCTTTTTGATCTCTTCATGGCCGAACATGATGGCGCCGACCATCTCTTCGTCGGAAATTTCCTTCGCGCCCGCTTCGACCATCATGATGGCGTCTTTGGTGCCGGAAAGGCCGAGCGAGAGCGTGCTCTTTTCGCGCTGGGCGTTATCGGGGTTGATGACGTACTGGCCGTCTACGAGGCCCACCTGCACCGAACCCGTGGGGCCTGCCCAGGGAATATCGGAAATGGAGAGTGCGATGGAACTGCCCATCATCGCAAACGGTTCGGGAGGGATGTTCGTATCGACGGAGAGCGCGGTGGCGATGACCACGACGTCGTTGAACAGGCCCTTCGGGAACAGCGGGCGGATGGGGCGGTCGATGAGGCGCGACGTGAGGATGCCCTTGTCGCTCGCCCTGCCCTCGCGCTTTTTGAAGCCGCCGGGAATTTTGCCTACCGCATACATCTTTTCTTCGAAGTCGACTTGCAGCGGGAAGAAATCCATCCCGTCGCGCGGCTTATCGGACATGGTTACGTTGACCATGACCACCGTGTCGCCGCAGCGCACCACGCACGAGCCGTTCGCCTGCTCGGCGTACTTGCCCGTTTCGACGATGACCTTTCTGCCGCCGACTTCCGTTTCAAACTGTCTGAAATTTTCTAACATTCTTCTACTCCTTGTTCGTTCTCACGGAAGATCCCCGACCTTCCGCCTTTTATATCCAGCGCGCCGCTCCGCGGCTGCGCCGACATTCTTTTTTTGCTCCGCGCCCGAAACGCGGAAATTTGCAAAGCCTGCGCGGCGGATTGCCGCGATGCGTGACTTTTTGACCGCTATGTGCGGGCTTTGCTTTTGCCGCAACGCGCAGTTTTTGCCGCGGTTTGCGGGGTTCGCTTTTACCGCGGTGCGCCGTTTTTATTCAGCGCAAGGCGAAAAATTTGCGGGAAATTTATAAAAGGGCCGAACGTACGTTCCGCCCTTATATATACAATTATTTCCTCAATTCGAGGCGCGCGACGATATCTCTGTATTTTTCGATATCTTTGGATTTGATGTAATCGAGAAGGCCGCGGCGCTGGCCGACCATTTTCAAAAGACCGCGGCGGCTGTGATTGTCGTGCGGGTGCTCTTTGAGATGCTCGTTGAGGTGGTTGATGCGCTCGGTGAGGAGTGCGATCTGCACTTCCGAAGAACCGGTGTCGCCGTCGTGACGTTTGAATTCGTCGATGATCTGGGTTTTCTTTTCCTTTTCCATTGTTTTACTCCTTGGAAATAAATTATTCGCGCAAACAATGCTCGGCGAGGAGAACCGCTCGGCTTTGATTGCGTACGTTATATAGTTTACCACAAACAGGAAGAAAAGTAAACAAAATATGCCCCGCGCGGGAAAATATTTTTGGAGAGGCAAATCGCCGTATGCGGTAATCATTTTATCGAAAGCCGCAATGCCATTTTTAATACCGCGGCTATGCCCGCCCGAACAATGCGCGCTTGTCGGAGATGATCTTATCGATCTTGGCGATGTAGGCGGGAATGTCTTTGGGGGCGCCCAGACGCTCGATGCGCCCTTCCCCCGCGAACAGTTTTTTGGTGACCGCGTTCGCGCCGCAGGCGATGTTGTCGGTGATCTCTTCCATCACGTCGATATTGTACACGCACGCTTTGCCCGGCTTTGTCCAGCCCGTGTTTTCAAAGTTGCCCGCCATGTACTTTTGGCGGTACAGATAATACGGCACATACCCCGCCGCGTACAGGCGCGAACGGGCGTAGGCGATCATTTCCGCCATGTCGCCGCCTTCGAGGAAAGATTCTTCCTCTTTGAGGCGCGCGCCCTTTTTCAGGCACAGCGTGTGCACGGTGATGTTTTCGGGCGTGAGCGCGACAGCCCTGTCTACGCTCTCTTCGAACTGCGCGGCGCTCTCGCCGGTGAGCCCGGCGATCAGGTCGAAATTGATTTCGAACGGGAAACGGCGCGCCATTTCATACGCGCGGTAAATATCTTCCGCGGTGTGCTTTCTTCCGATGCGTTCCAGCGTTTCGTTGCAGAACGACTGCGGATTGACGCAGACGCGCGTGACGCCGTACTCTTGCAACAGGGCGAGTTTTTCTTCCGTGAACACGTCCGGCCGCCCCGCCTCTACCGTGTATTCGATGCCGCGGCGCGCAAAGGGCTCTGCGGCTTCCAGCACGCGGCGCAGTTGCTCCGTATGCAGCACGAGCGGCGTGCCGCCGCCGATGTAGATACTTTTCAGATTTTTATACAGCCCCGCACAGCCGGCGATCTCTTTTTCCAGCGCGGCGAGGTAGTTTTCGAGATGTTTTTCCGTTTTGCCGATATCCGCCGTGATGAACGAACAGTAATTGCACTTGGACGGGCAGAACGGAATGCCTATGTAAAGGTCGGCGGCACCCTCTTCGCGGCCGTAAATGCCTTCCTGCGCGGCGAGAACGTCGCCCACCAAAGCGATGTTTTCGGGCGCGACGCCGAATTTTTCGAACATCGGCTCGAACGGCCTGCCCTGCTCGCGCTCGCCGTAGGCGAGTTTGGTGGGGCGGATGCCCGTAAGCGCGCCCCAGGGCATCGTTTTGCCCGTGAGCGTTTTCAGCGCGTTGTAGACGGCAAGTTTGGCAAAGCGCTTGGCATAGCGCTTAAATTCCAGTTCATCGGCGCAGGGGTATTCGTCGCGGTAGGCGAACTCTCTGCCCTCCGCGATGACGGTGTTGATAAAATTGTTCTCCGCGTAGAGAAAACTGTGCGAAAGATCGGGCGCGTCCGGCCCGAAAAGCCGCACTACGTCCATCAGTTCCGCGTGCAGAAATTCGGTGTTGGTGGTGAGCATAAACTACCTTTGGGCAAATTCTCGCCGCGTACAAAAATTTTTAAGATCAGACAAACGGATTGAACATGCGCTCGTGTTCGAGCGTGGTCGGCTCGTCGTGCCCCGGATATACGGTGAGATTTCCGGGCAGGGCGAGCAGTTTTTTTACGCTTTCGCGCAGTTGCGAGGCGCTGCCGCCGGGGAAATCTGTTCTGCCGACGCTCTCGCAAAAGAGCGTATCGCCCGTAAAGAGAGAATCGCCGCACAGAAAACAGACGCCGCCGGGCGTGTGCCCAGGCGTGGCGAGAACGGTAAATTTCAGGCCGCACAGGTCGAGTTCGTCGCCATCTTGGAAAGTGAAATCGACGGAAAACGCGGGGATACGGACGCCCATTTCCGCCGCGAGGTTTGCGGGCGAGGTGATGAGCGGTTTTTCCGCCTCCGCACAGCCGATCTGCGCGCCTGCCGCCTGCAACTCTGCACAGCCGGCGATGTGGTCGAAATGCCCGTGCGTGAGCAATACGCTACGGATATTCAATCCTTTTTGCCGCGCAAAAGCAAGCGGCTGGGCGCCGCCGCAGTCGATGAGCACGGCGTCTGTGCCGTTTTCGGTAACGATATACGAATTTGCCCGCAACATACCTGCGGGGACGGTGTAGATTTGCATAAGATAACTCCTCGGCGAAAAGAGTTCACGAATTTTTGTGAAAAGAGTTCACAAAAATTCCGTGATTTTTAGGAAAAACCCAACGTTCGCCGCCGCTTTGAAAAAGGGGCGGCTCTGCGTTCGGTTTTTCCTCTGCCACTCGTCGCAACAAGGTAATTTTCGCGC
>CALVHW010000107.1 GCA_944328905.1 uncultured Clostridia bacterium
TGCGGCGTTTTCTCCCTCTTTTTGCCCCTTTAGGGGCCCACACTATTATTGAACGGGCAAAAATTCACCCTCTTCCCCTAAGCCGTAAGTGTGCGGCAAATTAGGTGCGCTTTCCGTAAATTGCGATTTACGGACGCGCAGTAAATTATTTTATTCGCGAGTAAAAACCGCTGTTCGCGCAGTTTTGTTTTTTTGCTGGTTAAGGGCGCGAAAATGCTTTGCAACTCTGCCCCGCCGCCCTCGCGCACACTTTATTCGGCTGATATGGGGCGTTTGCCCCATACCCCACGACAGAAAGACGCAAAATTTTTTCCGCACGATAAAAATTACTGAAAAAATTTCTTGCGCGAGTAAAAACCACGCTTTTTGCGAGCGCACTCAATTTGCCGAAAACTTTCGGCTTACGGATAGGGTGAATGCGCGCGATTTTAATTTTGTAAGCCCTTAAAATATCGCGCGCAGAGGGGAAAACCGTTCGGGTTTCCCCTATCCTCTCGGCGTTTCGCAGCCGGCTGCCCGGCGAGAAACGCGAGAATAGTTTAGTTCAGTTTCTTATGCTCCCCCGTGATCATGAACAGCACCCATTCGGCAATGTTCGAGGCGTGATCGCCGATCTTTTCCAGATACTTTGCGACCATCAGCATATCCAATGCCTGTTCGCCGTTGTCTTCGGCGTCTACGTCGTGATGCACGATGCCGGTGAGTTTTTTCTTGATCACGTCGAACAAATCGTCCACTTTATCGTCCGCGCGGCAGACGGCTTTGGCGAGGTCGCCGTCGCGATCGACGAACGACTGCGCCGCGTCGCGCACCATCTGCTGTACCTGTTCGGCCATGTCGGAAATTTCCGAAACCGCGTCGGCATACGGCAGGCGGCTCATTTTGATGACCAATTCGGAAATATCCACCGCCTGGTCGGCAATGCGCTCCATGTCCGTGATCATCTTCATGGCGCTGGTAACAAATAAGAGATCGCTCGCCACCGGCTGCTGTTTTAAGATTATTTTCAGGCACAGGCGCTCGATCTGCTGTTCCTTTTCGTCGACCAGCCGCTCGACGCCCTTGGTGCGCCGCGCAAGTTCCGTATCCTGCGTTTCCAGCGCAGTGACCGCGTCGGCGATCGCCTCGCAGTTGAGTTGCCCCATCTTTACGAGCAGGTCTTTCAGTTCCGAAAGTTGCTCGTCGAAAATTTTGCGTACCATATCAGCCAAACCTCCCGGTGATGTAGTCTTCCGTTCTCTTGTCTTTCGGGCGGTCGAAGATCTGATCGGTTTCGCCGTATTCGATGAGATCGCCCAGCAGGAAAAACGCCGTTTTATCGGATATACGCGCCGCCTGCTGCATATTGTGCGTCACGATGACGATGGTGTACTTATCTTTGAGTTCCTGCGCGAGGTCCTCTATTTTCGAGGTGGAAATGGGATCGAGCGCGCTGGTCGGCTCGTCCATGAGGATGACTTCCGGCTCCACGGCGAGCGCGCGCGCGATGCACAGGCGCTGCTGCTGCCCGCCCGAAAGGCCGAGCGCCGATTTTTTGAGGCGGTCTTTGAGTTCGTCCCAGATGGCGGCCTGTTGCAGCGAGCGCTCGACGATCTCGTCGAGCTGGCTCTTTTTGCGGATGCCGTGCGTTTTGGGGCCGTAGGCGATGTTGTCGTACACGCTCATGGGGAAGGGATTGGGTTTCTGGAACACCATGCCCACCCTTTTCCGCAGAACGTTGATATCCACTTTGCCGTAGAGGTCTTCGCCATCGATGAGCACTTCGCCGGTGATCTTGCAGTCGGGGATGAGGTCGTTCATGCGGTTGAGCGTTTTGAGAAAAGTGGATTTGCCGCAGCCGGAAGGCCCGATAAACGCGGTGATCTCCTTTTCTTTGATGTCCATGCTGATGTGTTTGAGCGCCTGGAACTTGCCGTAGTAGAGGTTGAGATCCCTTACATTGAATTTATCCGGCTTTTCCCCTGCGATGACCTCTTCGTTTTCTATCGTATTCGCGTTATCCAATGTTTAATACTCCTTTTTCAACTTGTTTCCTACAAATTCCGCCGCGCCGTTGATGATGAGCACGAGCAGAATGAGTATAACGGCCGTGGCCCACGATTCGCCGACGTGCAGCCCCTCGTTGGCAAGAAAGTACATGTGCAGGGAGAGCGTTTCGCCGCTCTGCATAAACCCGGTGGCGAGTTTGCGCGAAGAACCGCCCGTATAGATGAGCGCCGCCGTTTCGCCGACCACGCGCCCGAGCGCCAATATAATGCCCGAGATGATGCCCGACATTGCCGACGGGAGTATGATCACAAAGATGGTGCGCAGTTTGCCCGCGCCGAGCGCGAACGAGCCTTCGCGGAAGGAATCGGGCACGGCGAGCAGCGCCTCTTCGGTGGTGCGCATGATGAGCGGCAGCACCATCAGTACCATCGTAAAAATACCTGCAAGCATGGAATAGCCCCAGTCCAGCAGTTCGACGAAAAAGATCATGCCGAAGATGCCGAACACGATGGAGGGAATGCCCGAAAGCGTTTCCGCCGCCATGCGCACGATTTTGACGAAGATGTTCGTCGATTTGGCGTATTCTACCATGAAGATGGCGGCAAACACGCTGATCGGCACGGCGATGACGAGCGTCATAACGGCAAGAAAGAGCGTGTTGATGATTGCCGGCATCATAGACACGTTGTCGGAATTGTATTCCCAGGCAAACAGCGAGCCTTTGAGATTGGGAAGACCCTGCACTAAGGTATACACAACGATAAAGATGACTGTTGCCGCCGTAACGACCGCCGCCAGCAGGACGAGGATCATGAGAACCATGGAAAAAGGCTTATTCAGATATGCCCTGACTTTATCGGCGAGCGTTTGCCTGTTGATGGGAATAATTTTGGAAATATCGACTTCCGGCTGCTTTTCCGGCTCCTGCCCGATGTTGAGAACCTGTGTGTTTTCCATATTTTCCCCTCCTTACTTCGCCTTTTTGCGGATGAGCGACACGAGCAGCGTGATGATGAGGATGAACACGAACAGCACCGCCGCCGTGGCGATGAGCGCGCCGCGGTGCACGCTGCCGTACGACGTATAACCGAGCTCGAGCACGATGTTCGCCGTCATCGTGCGCACGCCGTCGAGAAGGGAATCGGGGAACTGTACCTGGTTGCCGCAGAGCATGACCACCGCCATCGTTTCGCCGATGACGCGGCCGAGGCCGAGAATGATGGAGGTTACGATGCCCGATTTTGCGGCGGGCACCTCCGTGCGGAGAATGGCGCGCTCTTTGGTGGCACCCAGCGCCACGGCGCCCTCGTAATAACTTTTCGGCACCGCGCGGATAGCGTTTTCCGACACGCTGATGATGGTGGGCAGGATCATGATGCCCAGCACGATCGAGGCAGATAAAATCGAAAAACCGTAACCACCGATATTATCACGGATAAACGGAACGATAACGCGCACGCCGAAATACCCGTACACGATGGAGGGGATGCCCGCCAGAATGTTCGTCATCGGTTTCATCACTTTATAGAGCGGCTTGGGGCAGTAGCGCGCCATAAAGATAGCCGTTAAAAACCCGATGGGAACGCCGACGATGAGCGCGCCCGCCGTGATGTAGCAACTGCCCACGATCATTGCGGCGATACCGTATTCGCCGTGCCCCGTATCGTTGATATCCGGATTCCATTCCGAAGAAAACAGAAAATTGAACAACCCGATTTCGCGAAGCGCGGGGAACGCCTGCACAAAGATGAACACGCAGATGATGACCACCGCCGCGATGAATACGACCGCCGCGATGATAAACACGATCTTCATGCTCAACTCTTTCGGGTCGACCTTGATCTGCCGTTTGACCGCCTGCTCGCCTTGCATAGTTTCTTCTGTCATAACTTCTCCTTAACGCGGCGAAAGCGGGTCTTTGAAAAAGCCCCGCCTCTCCTCATTTTTCTGTTCGATTACTCGGCATCCGTACCTTTCACCTGTTCCCAGGTCGTTACTTCGCCGATGTAAATGTTGCAGATCATATCCATCGTGATGTTATCGAGCGAATTGTTCTTGTGTACGATAACCGCGATGCCGTCCTGCGCGATCGCCATGCCGGTAACGGACTGCAGTTCGCTGTCTTTTATTGCACGCGACGCCATACCGATATCATATGCACCGCTCGCCGCATTCGTCATACCCGTGCCGGAGTCGGTCGTCTGCAAGTCGATGGTCGCACCGGTGTTTTTCGCCTCATAAGCCTCGATGAGTTTTTCCATCAGAGGGGAAACCGAAGAGGAACCGCCGACCGTGATGCTGCCCGTCTGGCCGGAAGCCGTATAGGCACCCGTGCGCTGTGCATCGTCTTCGGGGAGAGCGATGTAGCCTTCCTCAGTAACGATCTGCTGGCCTTCGTCGCTGAAAATAAATTTGATAAAGTCATCGCGCAGAGCGTTCGTTGTACCCGTTTTGTACGCGATGTTGAACGGCCTGGAAAGTTTGTAAGTGCCGGCAAGCACGTTGTCCGTCGTCGCGGCGACGCCGTCCACTTGCAGAGCCTTTACGTTGTCGTTCAAAGAACCCATCGAAACATAACCGATCGCATTGACCGCATCCGCAACCGTGGTAAGAACCATGTTCGTGCTGTTGGTCGTCATAGCGGTTTCAACCGTGCGGTCAACATCTTCTCCGTTCTCCTCCACCTGGATACCGGTGAGTTCGATAAACGCGCTGCGGGTACCGGAACCGTCTTCACGGCTGACCACGATGATCGTACCCGATGCATCTTCTCCGCCGCCATTGCTGTTGCAGCCGACTGCCGCAAATCCGATGCCGCATGCCAACACAAGCGCCATCACTGCCAAAAGAAACTTTTTCATTTTGCTTTTTCTCCTTTCGAATTTGTACCTCCATTATAGTATCCGCATGTATAAAATTTTTCTGCCATTTGTCATTATTTTGTAATAAAAACAGGGTTTTTGAAAGAATCTCGGCGAAATCTTTTCGAGCTGACGAAAATATTTCGTCCGATTTTGAGGGCGACACCGCCGCACGGCGCGTTGCG
>CALVHW010000108.1 GCA_944328905.1 uncultured Clostridia bacterium
AGTCGGAGCCCGACGAATACGGCTGGATCACCGTGACCATTTCCAACAGCCAGCTGAGCAAGTTCGGCGACAGCATAAGCTATCTCGACATTTTGATTCAAGGCGGCTCTACCGAAACACCTTACGCCGTATGGCTGGATGCCGCGTATATTCAAACAGTTCTCGCGGTTCCTGCGAATATTGCCATGAACGAAGGCACGATCACCTGGGACTCCGTTGCCGGAGCACAAGGTTACATCGTTGAAGTGAACGGTGAAGAGTTCGAAGTGCAGGAAGCCGAATATACGCCCGAAGTCGCGGCAGACGGTATTTATATCGTCCGTGTCAAGGCGGTCGGGGGAACGGCGGCGGCAGATTCTGCGTGGAGCGAAAGCGTTACGTTTACGGCAAAAACCTTGGCAGAAGGCGTTTATTCCGATTTTTCGGATAAATCGTACGAAGGAGAGTTTTCTTGGTCGGTTCAGGGGGGATGGAATGCGCCGAGCGCAAGTACGGCATATGTGCCGGATGTGGCCGGAGCGGCAGACGGAGCGGTCGTGGCAACGATCACGGCAACGAGTGCCGGCAACGCGGCGCTTCGCATAACGCTGCGCAAGCCGATCGTCGTATCCGAACTGACCAACGGGCTGTATATCCGCTTTAAGCTGGAAGGTACAGGCGACGGTGCAGGGATCTACGGCTTATACACCACGGGGAACAAAAATCAGTTCTATCATGCCGAAGGCATCGCCAATGTAAGAAGATATATCAAGGCAGATGCCGGCGGCTGGCAGATCTTGCAGATTCCGGCCGGGGCAAATTTCAGCGGTACGGTGAGCAGTATCGATATCCTGATCGCCGCCGTAACGCCGAGTGCAACGTTTACATTCTCGTTCGATTACATCGCAGACCATGTGATCGGCAACGTTCCTCCCGAAGGAACATTCGCGGATTTTTCTGACGCTTCGTATGTATACGACATCAGCGATATCGGCAGGCCGAACGATTGGGATGCCGTATCGCGGAGCGTGACGTATGCCGAAACCGCAGAGGGAACAAGCGACGGCGCGTTGCATCTCGAACTCGGAACAAGAACTACGTTCAATACTCTCGCCTCGTTCAAAGTGACTCTGCGCCAGCCGATCGAAGCCGGAAGCAGTATCGTTATCCGCATGAAGACGGATAATATCGGTTTCCTGTACGGAATCTTTTTCGACGGCGGCTCGGTAGACGACGGCAATAATACCAAATTTACCGTTGCTGAGGATACAGACGGCTGGTCGCTCGTCACGATCGACGGTTCGCGCGTTACGGCGTCCGGTTCAGTCATCTTTATGTTTGCAAATAAAGAAATGGGCGCAACGCTCTCGCTCGATCTGGATTATATCATGCTGTCGCAAAGTTAAAATAACAAGCACTGCAGGCGGCATATCCGCTGTGTGAACTTCACATTTGCCGGATATGCCGCATTGTATGTTTTATTCGGAAAGAATCCGGATCGCCAAAGACAGAACGTTCTTTCCGCAGACAGCAAAAAGGAGAAGTTACAATGAAAAAAATCGTCATTTTGGGCTGTGAAAATTCTCACGCAGATACTTTTCTCGGCTTTATGGCAAAGGACAAAAAATATGCCGACGTGCAGACGGTCGGCATATACAGTCACGACCCCGCCGCGATGAAAAATTTAGCGGATAAGTACGGCGTAAAGGCAATGGCAAGTTATGACGAGGCGGTGGGACAGGTGGACGGCGTGATCGTTACGGCGCGCCACGGAGACAATCACCGCAAATATGCCGAGCCGTATCTGCGCAAAGGCATTGCAATGTTCATCGATAAGCCTTTTACCGTTTCCGAAGAGGATGCGCTCGCCCTTTTGCGCGGTGCAAAAGAGGAAAAGGTGAAAATGTGCGGAGGATCTTTTTGCCGATTTGATCCGCTTGTACAAGAGCTGCGTGCCAATGCCATTGTCGAAAAGGGAGGTAAAACGATGGGCGGGTTTGTCCGTTGTCCCATAAGCATGAATAATCAGAACGGCGGATTTTTCTTTTATGCGCAACACCTTGTCGAGATCGTCGGGGAAATTTTCGGGCGGTATCCGAAATCGGTGCGTGCGCGTCGTTATGAAAATGGTGTCGGGGCGACTTTCTTTTATGACGGATATGAAGTCGCGGGGATTTATTCGGATGAATGTTATGGTAGTTATTATGCTTTGCGTTGCGCTTCAGACGTAAATCAAGGAGGTCCGATTATCTTAGGCGGGGATAATCCGAGTCCTAAAATAGAGTTTAACGAATTTTACGAATTGCTTTCGGGTGGGGAGCAGATCTCTTCGTGGAACGACCTCGCCGCGCCCGTATTTATATTGAACGCGCTCGACAGGGCAATGAAGAGCGGAAAAGAGGAACCCGTCAGCGAGGTCAGCGTCTAATGGCGGAGCTCTTATGGTCGGCTTTTTCCGACGAGTATGCGGACGCGCTGGAAATACAGTGCGAGGCGCTCGCACGTTTCGGCATAAAGTATATGGAAGTGCGCCGCGCCGACGGCAAAAACGTATCCGAGTTTACCGAGAGCGAGGCGAAAAGAATACGAAAGACGCTAGACGCGTTCGGCATCGGCGTGTCGGCTGTCGGCTCGCCGCTCGGCAAAACGCTGCCTTCCGAGGTCAGCGAAGAGCAGATTGAACGGGTATTTGCGACGGCTGAAATTCTCGGGGCAAAGTATGTGCGGGTGTTCAGTTTTTATCTTCCCGAAGGCGCGGCGCCCGAAACGTGCCGCCAAGAAGTGCTCGCGGGGATGGAAAAAATCGTCGCGGCGGGCGAGCGGCACGGTATACTTCCCTGCCATGAAAACGAGGCGAAAATATACGGGGAAAGTCCGCAGCGCTGCCTCGAACTGCTGCAATATTTCGGCGGCAGATTGGGCTGCGTGTTCGATATGGGCAACTTCGTGCTGGACGGGTACGACGCGTGGGATGCCTATAAGCTGTTGGAAGGGCATATAGAATATTTTCACGTCAAAGATTCTCTGTCTGCGGGTGCGGTGGTGCCTGCGGGCAAGGGAGAGGCGCGCATATGCGACATTTTGAACGACTACCGGAGAAACGGCAAAAAGGATACCTTCATCACGCTCGAACCGCACTTGCAGACTTTCGCGGGGTTGAACGCGTTGGTGGGAAAAAGTTTTGAAAACCCGTATAAATACGAAAATCAGGAGGAGGCGTTCGCAGACGCAGTGCGCTGTTTGCGTGAATTGCTATGAAAGCGTTTCAAAAAGACAAATTAAAGGTGGAAATTTACGATACCCGTGCGGGAATGGGGAATGCCGCCGCGCGTGACATCAAGGCGAAGATCGCGCAGCTTTTGGCGGAAAAGGGAGAGATCAACATGATCTTTGCCGCGGCGCCCTCGCAGAACGAGGTGCTTGCGGCTCTTGCTGATGACGGGCAAATAGAGTGGAACAGAGTCAACGCCTATCATATGGACGAATATATCGGACTTTCCGCCGATGCGCCGCAGGGGTTCGGCAATTTTTTGAAAGCGCATATCTTCGGCAGGGCGTCTTTCAAGAGCGTGCATTACATCGACTGTACCGCCTCAGATCCCGAAAAGGAAGCGGCGCGCTATGAAAAGCTGCTCGGCGACAACCCGCCCGACATCGTGGTTATGGGTATCGGCGAAAACGGGCACATCGCGTTCAACGATCCGCCCGTTGCAGATTTTAAGGATGCGCGCGGCGCAAAAGTGGTCAAGCTGGACGAGGTTTGCCGCAATCAGCAGGTGCACGACGGGTGTTTTGCCCGTCTGGAAGAAGTGCCGGAGTATGCCATCACGCTTACCGTGCCGACGCTCGTTTCCGCGCCGTGGCTGTTTTGCATCGTTCCCGCAAAGACCAAGGCAAACGCCGTAAAAGAGTGCCTTACGGGCGAGATCGGCGAGCATTGCCCCGCAAGCGTGTTGCGCCTGCAAGAAAACGCCGTGCTCTATCTTGACGGCGACAGCGCCTCTTTGCTGTAAGGAAAGAAAATGTTAAAGATAAAGAGCGATAAGATCATAACGCCGAAGGGACTTTTCGACGGTTATATCTATGCCGACGGCGGAAAGATCACAGAAATTTCCGCCAAAGAAGCGCCCTGCGGCGAAGCATACGACTTTACGGGACTGTATGTTTCTCCCGGGTTTATTGACCTGCACACGCACGGCGGGGGCGGGCACGCCTTTATGGACAGCAGTGCAGACGAGGTGCTGGCAGGCTGCGATTTTCACCTTGCGCACGGCACGACGACGATCCTGCCCACCGTTTCGGCGGGGCCTTTTTCCGCCATGCGCGGTGCGGTGAAAGATATCGACGCCGCCATGCGTTCGGGCAGGGCAAGGGGGCACATCTTCGGCGCGCATCTCGAAGGGCCGTACCTTTCGGCAAAGCAGTGCGGCGCGCAGTGCCCCGATTTTATTACGCCGCCGAAAAAAGAGGAATACGAGGGGCTGCTTACGGAGTTTCCGCACAGCATCGCGCGGTGGACGTATGCGCCCGAAAACGACACTGAAGGGGAGTTCTGCCGGTTTGTCGTCGGACACGGCGCGGTCGCATCCGTGGGGCATACCGACGCGGCGTATCCGGCGATGAAAACTGCGATCGAGAGCGGCTGCAACCTCGTAACGCACCTGTATTCCTGTACGTCTACCGTTACCCGCTCGCACGGGTTCCGCAGTCTCGGGGTGATCGAGAGTGCATTCCTTCGCGACGAGCTGTTCGTTGAGATCATAGCGGACGGAAAGCACCTTCCGCCCGAACTGATAGAGATGATCGTAAAGGTAAAGGGAAAGGAGCGCGTCGCCCTTATTACCGACAGCCTTGCCATCGCGGGCACGGATATAAAAGAGGGCGTGATGAGCGGCACGGAATTTATCGTGGAAGACGGCGTGTGCAAGCTCAAAGACCGCTCTGCGTTCGCGGGGAGCGTG
>CALVHW010000109.1 GCA_944328905.1 uncultured Clostridia bacterium
GGGCGGAAACGACCTCGAAGATGTGTTCTTCGAAATCTATAAAAAGGCGGTGGGAGAGGCATGAACAACATACTTACCGTTATCCGCAAGGAGTTCGCCAGGTTTTTCCGCGATAAGCGGCTGGTGCTCGGCACGCTGATTTTGCCGGGCGTGCTCATCTTTTTGCTGTACACGCTGATGGGCAGCGTTTTCTTCGATTCCGAACAGACGTATACCGTAAAAGTGGTCAATCCGTCGCAGATGTTCGCCGAAATGTTCGAGCCTTCAGAGGACGGGGAAGAATCGCCGATCGTGCTGGAAAACGCCGAGGCGTCGGAAATCGATTCGATCAAAGCGGAAATCAAAGCGGGCAATATCGACGCGCTCGTCGTTCTGCCGGAAAATTTTGACGAGATACTTACCGGCGGATTTGTACCTGCGCCAGATGCGCCGAACATAGAAATATGGTACGACTCGGCGCACACTTCATCCGTTTCCGCATACAGTACGATTTCCACCGCGCTCGATACTTACGAAGATATGCTCGGCAGCCTTTTCAATATTAACGTATCGGCGGGCGGCAATCTGTCCACGAGCGAGGAGGCGACTGCCAACTATTACGCCACGCTGTTGCCCTTCCTCATTTTAACGTTTTTGTACAGCGGCTGCATGGGCGTCGCGCCCGAATCCATCGCCGGCGAAAAGGAGCGCGGCACCATCGCCACGCTTTTGGTCACGCCCATCAAACGCAGCCAGCTCGTGATCGGCAAAATCGTTTCTCTCTCCGCCATATCCGCCTTATCGGCGATCAGTTCGTTCATCGGAACCTTTTTGTCGATGCCCAAACTGATGGGCGGCAGCATCGGCGATATGCTCGCATCCTATTCGGTCGGCTCGTACTTCGCGCTGTTCGGCGTGATGCTCTCGGCAGTGCTGCTCATCGTGTCGCTTATCTCCATTCTTTCGGCGCTCGCCAAGAGCGTGAAAGAGGCCACTACCTTTTCCGTGCCGTTGATGATCGTGGTGATGCTGGTGGGACTTTCTTCGATGATGTTCACAACGTCTTCGGTCGGCGCCTGCTTCATTCCCGTATTCAACTGCGTGCAGGTAATGGCCGGTATCTTTTCGCTGCATTTTTCCGCCGTCAACTTCGCTGTTACCATGGCCGCCAACGCCGTGTACATCGTTCTGCTCGTGTGGGCGCTCACCAAAATGTTCGAGAGCGAGCGGGTGGTTTTCGGAAAATAGCGCAGCATACGTACATGGTGCGTGCTTTATAAGTCCGCAGCCGCCCTCGGTTCTTTTCGCCGAGGACGGCTGTTTTATGTTTTGTGCGTATCGGGTTTTTTGCATATCGGGCGGCGTTTTTGTTTTGAGGAGAGGCCGCGCAAAATGATTTTCGACGTTTTTGCACATTTTTCGGTTTCGCCGCATACAATGTAGGGTAACCCGCGGAACGGAGGTGAAAATGGAAACATCGTACCGTGAACTCAAATGTAAAGACGTCATCAATATCACGGACGGGCGCAATCTCGGCCGCACGTGCGACGTAGTGTTTACTTTCCCCGAAGGCCGCGTGTTCGGCATCGTGGTGCCGGGCAAGAGGGGAATTTGCCCCTTCCGCAAAAACGATCTGTTCATTCCCTTGAAGAATATCGCCAAGATCGGGGCGGACGCCGTGCTTGTGGATCTGAAAATTTCGCGGCCGGAACCGCGCGGCGGCAAACGGCGCGAAAATTACGTTTGCGCCCAGCCCGACGAGGCGCCCGGCAGGCGCGATTTCGGCGAATACGAATAAAAAGCCGCGCAAGCGGTTTTTTTTATTTTTGTACAACCCGTTTCGTTGACTTTTCGTCCGCTTTTTTCTATAATGGAACAAAAGATTTGCATGATAGGAGAAAACGAAAATGATCACACAAACGATCGATTTGTACGAATATTTCGGCACCGCGCGCGGCGGAGCAAAAAAAGGCACGCTCACGGCGATCCGTCACGGCCAGATGCCCGAACTCGGCGTGGAAAAGGAGCGCCCCGCCATGCTCGTGATCCCCGGCGGCGGCTATGCAATGGTATCCGAGCGCGAGGCGGAGCCGGTGGCGCTTAAATTCTTTTCGCAGGGATTTGACGCATTTATTCTCGATTACGACGTTGCGCCCGTGTGTTATCCGGCGCAGATCGTGCAGGCGGGCATGGCGATGCTGTATTTGCGCCGCGAGGCGGAGAATTTATACATAAGCAAAGATCATATCGCCGCCGTCGGCTTTTCGGCGGGCGGGCATTTGCTCGGCTGCATTTCGCTGTTGTGGGATGATCCCGCATTGCGTGCGCTATTCGGGGATGAGTGCGAAAAGATCCGCCCCGACGCGTCCGTCTATTCGTATCCCGTGATCACTTCGGAAAAGGGGGTGGCGCACGAGGGTTCGTTTGTCAATTTCTGCGGCAATTCGGGCGCAAAGGCGGAGGACTATTCGCTGGAAAAGAAAGTGCGTCCCGGCGTTTCGCCCTCCTTTATTTGGACGACCACGACAGATAATGCCGTTCCCGCGGAAAATTCGGTTTTGCTCTATTCCGCTTTACTGGCGGCTGGGGCAGATGCGGAGATGCATATTTTTGCGGAGGGGCCGCACGGCCTGTCTACCTGCGACGCCGAGGTGTACCCGCAGGAACCGAAGGAAACTTATTTTAACCAGTGTCGCAAATGGCTTGATCTCGCCTACGAATTTCTGCGTGTGCGCGGTTTTGGCTTGAAAACTCTTTGAGCGAATTGAAGGGGCGGACGGAATGCGTTTTGGCGTTCCGTCCGCTTTGCGCTGTCAAAATATTGCTTTTTGCCCGAAAATAGTGTAAAATAGTAAAAAACCGAAAGGGTATGGCTATGAGCGGAAAAGAGATCGACGTAAAAATTTTTATATCGGGGCACAAGCCCTGTTTCGAGGTGCGCAGCGATATTTTCGTGCCCGCGCGGCAAAAAGAGATCATCTGCGCATTGCAGAAGGGAACGGAAGAGGACAGGTTCATGGCGGCGCGCGCCAACGAGTACTGCGAACTGCTCACGCAGTACTGGGCGTGGAAGTATCAGAAAGCCGATTACTACGGTTTCGGGCATTACCGCCGCTACTTTGATTTTTCCGACGAAAAATTCCGCTCCCGCAAGCCGGCGATCAAAAAGAAATACCTGCACGCCGGCACGGCGCGGGAGTGCGGCTTTTACGATTCCGCTCGCATCCGCCGCATCGTGTCGCGCTGCGGCGTGGTGGCGTCCGTGCCCTTCAACTATTACGTCAAATCGGTGCGCTGGCAGTTCGAAACGTCGGGCACGCTGCACGTCGAGGATTTGGATACGGTCGTGGATATCATCCGCACCGATTATCCGGACTATTATAGAGCGGCGAAAAAGTACCTCGGCGGGCATTACATGTACACCTGCAACATGTTCGTGATGGAACGGGGGATATTCGAAAAATACAGCGAATGGCTGTTCGGTATCCTGCGCAAATTTTACGAGCGGCGGGATATGCGCGCGCTCGGTTACAGCCGCGAGGCGATGCGCACGCCCGGGCACCTCGGCGAACGGCTGTTCGGTGTGTACGTCACCTGGCTTTCGCAGCAGAAAAAGTGCCGCATCGGCAGGCGCAGCATCATTACCTTCGAAGATACCGAACCCCCGCTCGGCACCTTTCCCGCCTTTGAAGAAAAGGGAATGCCCGTTGTGATGGCGGCCGACTTTCAGTCGGTGCCGCGCGCGGCGGCCGCCCTGCGCTCGCTGGCTCTTTCGGCGGCGGAAAGCGATCATTACAGCGTATTGTTGCTTTGCAGCGGCGTTCCCGCATGCGACCGCGAAAAACTGCGCGAGGCGGCGGAGGAGGGCGGGCATATCTCATTGCGCTTTGCCGACGTCGAGCGGCAGGCGGACGAGTACGGCCTGTCGGCATTGCCCGCCGCCGCGCGCGAGGCGTTCGCCCTGTACGCGCTGCCCCTGCTTTGCGGGCAGACGGAACGGGCGGTCTATCTGAATAATTCCTGCATCGTGCGCGCGAGCATTGCGGAACTTTATTCGCTGCCGCTGGGCGAAAACCGCATCGCGGCCGTGCCCGACGCCTTTGCCGAGGGCGCCTGCAACGGTTACAGCGCGCGCCTGCGCGACCGTTTCAGAGAATTGGGCGCGGTTACGCCGATCGCGGAAACCGGGGTAACGGTATTGCATTTTTCCGCCCTGCGCGATGCGTATTCCCTGAAAGATCTGGCCGCCCTTGCGGCGGAGTGGGGTGAGGACGCCTTCGCGGCGGCGGCTTTCCGCCTGTGCGGCGGCAAAATTTTGCCCCTTTCCGCCGAGTGGAACTATATTCCGGAAGAGGAGGGTAGCGACCGCGCGTTCGCCGTGTCGCTGGCGCCCGAATATATCTTTACCGCCCGCGCCGCCGCGGAAAAACGCGCAAAGATCGTGCAGTTTGCGGGCAGCGAGAAGCCGTGGCAAGACGTTTGGTCGCGCCATGCGGATATTTTTTGGAAAGTCTGCCGCACAACGCCGTACGGCGAGGCACTCCTGTTGCAGGGAGCAAAGCCGCGCCGCCTTGAAAAGGGGAGCGGGAACGTGGTGATTTCCTGGATATCGTACAAACTGTTTCCGCGCGGCTCGCGCCGCCGCAACGCGCTGAAAAAACTGTTCGGCAAAAGGCGGTAAAAGGGTTTGCCTTTTGGGTAAAAATGTAGTAAAATAAATGAGCGCGGATGTGGCGAAACTGGCAGACGCGCCGGACTTAGAATCCGGTGGGCAACCTTGCAGGTTCAAGTCCTGTCATCC
>CALVHW010000110.1 GCA_944328905.1 uncultured Clostridia bacterium
GAAGATCGGGCGCGCCGAAATCGCGGCGGACGGCGGAAAACAGCGCGATCATTTCCTCCGTGAAACCTTCCGCACGCCACGTTTCGCTCTCGCCCTGGTCCCAATAAAAGCCGCGCACATACCCGCCCGCGCGGCGCAGGCGGCGCAACATGGCAGCGTAGAGATTATCGCCGTTTTCCGGCTGCGGCACCCACCAACTGAGCGGCGAGCCGCCCAGCGCGCACGGCACGATCCCCTGCGGCACGCCGGTGATCTCGTACATACGGAGCGCGAAATACAGCCCCGGCCCCACGCCGCGGCGGGGCATTCCGCACGGAAGATAGGCGGGTTCCTCCTGCTTCCAGGGAGATTCGAGCCGCGCCCGGCGCACGAAATCGCGCTGGCAGGCATCCGGCGAAAACCACGGTTCGCTGAACACGGGCGAAGCGGTATCCCATTTATTGTAGAGGCGGTAGCAGCGGATGTACGCGGGCGTCTGCTGTTTTTCGAGTATTTCGCGCTCTTCCACCAGCCCCGCGCCCTCCATGTTCGACTGGCCGCCGAGCATCCACAGATCGCCCACCCACAGGCGCAGCGTCCGGCTGCCGGCGTCGTCGGTAAAAGTCACTTCGTACGGGCCGCCGGCGGGCAGGCCGGTGAATTCGTATTCGCCGTCGCCCAGCGGGCGCAGTTCGCCCCGCGATGCGTGAACGTTCCCCTCTGCGGCGAACTTCGCCCTGCAGCGGCAGAATCCGTCCGCACCACGCTGCAACAGGGCGCCGTCCGCTAATCCGTATTCGATTTTCATTTGCCCTTTCTCCCCTCCGCCGCAAAGACGGAAAAAGCGGCATCGGCGCCGCGCCCGCCCCGCAAGTTTATGCCAACCCGGGGGCGGCGCTCCGGCACCCTGCCGCCTTTTATTATACTACAAATATACCCGCGCTTTCAAGCGTTCGGAAAAAATTTTTTACAAAATGATGCACCTTTTTCCGGCGCGTACGATACGGCCGCCGCGCCCGCCCGCGTGCAGCATTTTTGCGCTTACGCCTTGTTCACCGAGCCGAAAATGCGGATCTTTTCCTTCACCGTTTCGCAGATCGCCCCGACCTTGCGGTTGCGGATCTCCAGATAATCCAGCCCCGCGGCGATGCCCTCCTGCATGGCGCGCACGCCCGCCAGTTCCATATCCGTGAAGATGTTGACCTTGGCGACGCCGTTTTTGATGGAATTTTTGAAATCCTCTTCCGAAAGCCCGCTGCCGCCGTGCAGCACGAGGGGCACGTTCACCGCCTTGTGGATCTCGCCCAGCCGCGCGAGGTTGAGTTTGGGTTTGCTCTTGTACACGCCGTGCGCCGTGCCGAAAGATACGGCGAGCGCGTCCACGCCCGTGGCGTCATAGTAAGCGAGCGCCTCGTCTACGGTGGTGTACATATCTTCGGCGCGGTCGTCGCCGCTGGCGGCCTGCCCGACGTGGCCGATTTCGCCCTCGACGGTGGCGCCGAACGCGTGCGCGATTTTAACCACTTCGCGCGTTTCGGCGATGTTCTCGTCGTATTTTTTGACGGAGCCGTCGAACATGACCGACGTAAAGCCGAGTTGCAGCGCCTCCATGCAGCGCCCGAACGTGAGTCCGTGGTCGTAGTGCACGACGACGGGCACCTTCGCCCGCTTGGCCGCCGCCACCACGGCGGGAGCGATGAGTTTGAGTTCGCCGTACGGCAGCAGGATCTCCGCCGTGCCGACGATGACGGGCGAATTGAGTTCTTCCGCCGCATCGATGACCGCCTGCAGCATATCGGTATCGGTGGTGTTGAAAAGCCCCACTCCGTAGCCGCCCTTCTGCGCCGCAGACAAAACCTCTTTCAGATTTACAAGCATAGTTTTTTCCTCTCGAATTTTTTGCAGAGTTCGCGCACGTCGTGCCCGCTCATCATCCCGCTCACCGCGTCCGGCCTGCCCAGCGCGGCGACGGCGGCGGCAGAGGCGAACGAAAGAATCTCTTCGTCGCCCTTCCCCTCGTAAATGCCCAAAAGGCAGCCCGCGCAGAAGGCGTCGCCCGCGCCCGTGGTGCCCTGTATGTAGCCGCGGGGCAGTTCGTACGACGGCACCGCCGCAAAGCCGCGTTCGGAAAGGCACACGGAAACATCCGGTTTGTGGATGATCACGCGGCCGCAAACGCCCAGGCCGCGCAGTTTTTCGGCGATCTTGCGCAGGTTTTTATTTTCCGGTTCTATACCGGCAAGCCCGCCCGCCTCCGTTTCGTTGACGATGAGGTCGTCGATGTACGGCAGGCAAGGCAGCACTTTCGCGTACGCGCCGGCGTTGTTGCTGACGAGGTCGGCAGAGGTGCGCACCCCCGCCCGGCGCGCCGCGCGCAGAATTTTCAACCCGTCGCCGCCATCCACCTTATCGAGCAGCAAAAAGTAGCCGAGGTGCAACATCTTTGCGCCCAGCGCGGAAAAATCGACGTCCTCCGCCCCGAAAGCGGCGCTGGCGCCCGCATAGGTGAAAAAGGTGCGCTGGCCGCCCGTAACGCTCATCACTTCGGAAAAACTGGTGCGCAGCGACGGATCGGCGCGCAGAAAGCGCGCGTCTATGCCGCGGCGGACAAGCTCTTCGCGCACGAAAGCGCCGTCTTCGTCTTCGCCCGTGCGGCCGACCGCCAAAATCTCCGTTTCCGGCGAGAGCGTTTTGAGGTCGATGGCGACGTTGGGCACGCAGCCGCCGACGGCGCGTTGCACGCGGACGATCTCTGTCAGTTCGCCCGCGGCCGGGTATTTTCCGATTTCATTGATCTTATCGACGAGGACAGTCCCCGCCACCGCGATGCCCTGCATCAGTTCATGTCGGGGAGAAGCGGCCCCGCGAGTTCTTTGACGAAGAACAGTTTTCCGGGCAGCGTGGGGATATAGCTGGAAGTGACGAACCGCGAAGGCCCGTAACGCAGCGTCATCCACAGGCTCATGCCCTGCCATTGCATACCGCGGCCAAAGTAGCCGTCCGCGCCGCCGATGGCGTAGTCGGCCGCAAACATGAGCGCCGGCCCGACCGTGTTGGCGCGGCAGGGCACGAGGCTGGTGCGACTCTTGAAACTGGTGATCGCGTTCTGTTCGATGGTGAGCGGGTGCAGTTTGGCGCCGATGCGGTACGGCTGTTTTTTCCACTCCTCATCGGAAGAAAATTCGCTGCCGAACTGCGGTTCCCAGAAAGCGATGTGGCACATTCTGCCGATGCCGTACACGAGCACGAGCTTGGCGCCCTCTTTTTTGAGAGCGGCGATCTTTTCGGGATAGGTAGGAAGGTTGTCCTTCGTGGCGAAATTGCGGTGGGATACGGGCACGGTGAGTTTGCCGAGCGGGATGTAGAAAGCCTGTTCCATGGCGTTTTGGAAGGATGCCGCGCCGGTGATGGTGTTGCCCTCGCCGTCCGCCCATTCGTCCATGTTGAAGCACCACACGTTTTCGCAGGAAACGTTCCACTCTTTGAGGAAGTACACCGCCCATTTATACATACCCATGGGGCCGACGGGCAGGATGAAGGCGATCTTGCGCCCTTCGGCGGCGGCCTTTTTGATCTCCATGGCGATCTCGTGCCCCATTTTCACCTCGAATTCGTCGAGAGAATCGCACTGCACGGGCAAAAAGTCTTTATTCCAGAACTTCTGCGGTTCGCACACCGTTTCGGGCGCGTTGGCGCAGCAGGCGTCGATCTTGGCAAAATTCCAGCCTTCGGGATAAAACCCTTCGAGAAGGCTCCCCTTCACAGTCGAATTGAAATCCATTTTTTTATATCCTCCAAAAAAAATTTAAGTTCACGAAATTTTGCGAAAAGAGTTCGCAAAATTTCCGTGATTTTTAGGAAAAACCCAACGTTCGCCGCCACTTTAGGGGCGGCTCTGCGTTCGGTTTTTCCTCTCCGGCGATATTTTAGGTGCTCTCCATTATAGAAATCGCCGGATTCACCTTTTCCGCCAGAGGCGCTGAGCGCGCAAATAGAGGGCGCTTTTTGAAAAGTGCGATTTTCAAACGCGCAGTAAATTATTTCAAAACAATTTACTCGCGCAAGGGAAACCGCGCTTTTCCGCAGCGCAACCCTGTTTGCCGACACTTCGGCTTTTGGGAAGAGGGTGAATTTGCGGCTTTATGCAATAGTTTGAAGCCCTTAAAATAAGCCGCAAAGAGGGAGAAAACGCCGCACAGCCGCTTTTTCAAAGCGGCGCTCGGCGGTGTCGCCCTCAAAATCTCGGCAATTTCTTTCGACAGCTCGAAAGAAATTGCGAGAACTGTTTACGGCAACAGCCTCTTCGTAGTGCCTTTCAGGTACACCTGGCAGGGGCGGAATCCTTCGGCGTAGTCGGCGCCGCACTGGTAGCCGCGGTAGCGGGAGCAGGTGTGCACCATGTCGGCAAAGTCGATGCCGTCGTGCTCGCGCATCCACACCAACTGGCTTTCGTGGCATTCGAGCATACGGATCTTTAAATCGATCTCTTCGGAAATATCCACATACTCTGTGGGCTGAAAATTCACGCCCGCCAGCGTATCCATATAATAGATGGGCACCAGTTTCGCGGGTTTGGAATACTTGGTCTTGTAATTGGGGATCGTGGCGCCGAAACTCGCATCGAACACCAACCGCGAAACCGCCGTGTGGTCGGGCATATAATCGTCGGGATTGTGCGTGATGATAAAATCGGGATCGGCGTATTTGATCACGTCGATGATCTTATCGCGCGCGGCCTTGTTGTTGTCGTAAATATCGAGGTCGTCGAAC
>CALVHW010000111.1 GCA_944328905.1 uncultured Clostridia bacterium
CTTCGTCGACGATGTACACTTTATAGCGCACCGCCACGGGCGGATACTGCACCTTTTCGCGCAGGTCGCGCATTTCGTCGACGCCGTTGTTGGACGCCGCGTCGATCTCCGTTACGTCGAGGTTGGAAGGATCGGCGAGCGCTTTGCACGCCTCGCACTCGCCGCAGGGCGAGCCGTTTACCGGGTGCAGGCAGTTGATCGCCTTGGCAAAAATTTTCGCCGTGCTCGTTTTGCCCGTGCCGCGCGGCCCGCAAAAGAGGTAGGCGTGCCCCACCCTGCCCGTTTCGATCTGGTTGGCGAGTATCCTTACGATGTGTTCCTGCCGCACGAGTTCCCCCAGCGTTGCCGGGCGGAAGGTACGGTACAATGCCTGATAACCCATTGGTTCTCCTTAAACTTTTTTCGGCGGTACGGGCGGCGCATACTGCGCGGCTGCGCACCGAAAAGTGCTGAATTTTGCTAATACGTATGCCTGTTTTTCAATTCTGCTGCCGGCGCCGCGCGAATTTTTCCACCTTCTTTTTGGCGCGTTGTACGGCGTTGTCTGCGCTCTTTTCGCTCTTGCCCTCACAGGCGGCGATCTCCGCCGCGCTCAACCCCTCGATGTATAAGAGCAGTGCGCGGTATTCGGCGGGCGACAGTTCGCGGCGCAAAAATTCGAAAAACTCCTCTTTTTCCTCTTCGGAGATGATCTGCGTTTCGGGATCGCCGAACGCCGCCACGTCCAGCCCCTGGCCGTCGGCATTGAGCAGCGGCACATAATTTTTGAGGGGAAGGTGCTTTTTGCGCGCCGCACTGCGGATGGCGCTGCGGATGCGCCGCGCGATACACAGGTAGGCGAAATTTTTGAAAGAACTGCCGCCGGGGCGGTAGTCGGTGATCGCCGCATACAGGCCGATCATGCCCTCCTGCACGAGATCCTCGGCGTCGCCGCCCTCCAAAAAATAACTGCGCGCCACGCCGCGCGCGGCGTTTTTGTATTTTTCGAGAAGATGCTGCGCGGCCGCCTTATCCCCCCGCTGTGCGGCGAGGGCGGTCTGCTCGTCGCTATATCCGGAAAAGGCGGAGGTCACGGGCGCCTCCTGCGCACGACCTCATAGGCGGCGATGCCCAGCGCGACGGACGCGTTGAGCGAATTGACCCTGCCGCAGAGGGGCAGCGATACGATCTTATCGCATTTTTTGCGCGTGAGCGGGGCGATGCCGCGGTCTTCCCCGCCCACAACGAGCGCCACGTCGCCGGAAAGGTCGGCGCTGTAAATATCCCCGCCGTCCGCTTCCAGCCCGTACACCCAAAAACCGCTCTTTTTCAGCTCGTCGATTGCGTAGTTCACGCCCGGCACGCGCGCCACTTTGATGTGGTTTGCCGCGCCTTCGGAAATGCGCACGACGGCGCCCGTGACCTGCGCGCTCTTGTTTTTGGGAATGATCACTCCGCACGCGCCCGCGCATTCGGCCACGCGGATGATGCTGCCGAGGTTGTGCACGTCTTCGATGCCGTCGCACACGACCACCAGCCTTGCGCCCTCCGCGGGGGCGAGAATTTCGGCAAGTTCGGCGTATTTATATTCGGAAACAAAGGCGATCACGCCCTGGTGCCTGCCCGTTTCGCTCTCCCGATCGAGCGCGCCGCGGTCGGCAAACTGTACCCGCACGCCCTGTTCGCGCGCAAGCGCGAAGATGCGGCCGGCACTCCCTTCCGCACCCTTTTGCATCAGAATTTTATCGACCGTCCTGCCCGAACCGAGGAGTTCGAGAACGGCGTTTCTTCCCTCAATTTTCATTCGTTTTCTCCCGCCAGCAGTTCGCCGATGCGCCCGTAATCGCCCACGAGGTACAAAAAGCCGATGACCGCCTCGAACCCCGTGGAAACGTTGTATTCGGCGACGGACGCGTTTTTGCTCTTCGTAGGCTTTTTGGCGTTTCTTCCGCGCAGAAAAATATCGCGCTCCTCGTCCGTCAGCCGCGAAAAGACGCGCTCCAGAGTGGCCGCCTGGCCCTTTGCCGAAACGCGCGCCGCGGCAAGTTTTTGCAGCCTGCCCGTTTTGTAATCGTGGCCGAACACCAGCCCCTCGCGCACGAACAGCGAATAGGCGGCGTCGCCCACGAAGGCGAGCACCACCGCGTTTATGGCGCGCGCACGCTCGCGCGGCATCTTTTCGTTAAAGTTCACCATACGGCTATTATAGCACAACGAGCGGAAAATTACAATAAAAAAACGCCCTTTGCCGTGCGCGCCGCAAAAGTTTGCTTTTCGGCGGCGCAGGCGAGGGGCATCGTATGTTTCAATGCGCGCAGCGGGTATGCTTGTAAGCGGGTTTATTCGCTATGGCGCATACAGCGCCGAACGGGAGTGCTTTTGCGCCATACGGCCGTAAAAAATTGCCCTCGCCGGTGAACCTACGAAAGCCAGGCGAGCGTTCCCTTGAAGATGGCGTAAGCGACTTTTCGGCGGTATTCTTCGGTGACGAGCAACGCCTCGTCCTCGGCGTTGGATAAAAAGCCGCACTCCGCGATGACGGAGGGATAATGCGTGCAGTTGAGCATGAAATAATCGCCGCGCAGGGCGGAATAATCGCCGCCGCTCAGGCCGTTGAGCTGCTGCTGCACCGCCTGCGCGAGCGCCGCGCCCTCGGCATCGCCCGGCTTGAAAAACACCTGCCCGCCGCGGCGGCTGCGGTCGGAAACAAAGTTGTTCTGATGCACCGATATGACGGCGTTCGGCGCCGTTTTTTCGATGACGTCTTTGCGTTTTTGCATATCGCGGCGCTTGTATCCGCCCGCGGGAAGGCCGTACAGCCCGCCCTCGTTTTTGCGCATGAGCACGACGCGGAACCCCGCCTCGGAAAAATATTTTTCGAGAATCTTCACGATGGCGAGGTTGATGTCGCTCTCCTTGGTGCCGGTGTTCACGCCCAATACGCCCGGATCGATGCCGCCGTGGCCGGCGTCGAGCACCACGGTGAACGGCACGGGCGCCGATGCCTTTGCCGAGGAATACGAGGCGAGGCCGAAACAGAGCACGAGCACCGCCGCAAACAGGGAAACCGTTACCCACAAAACACTTTTCCGCAACACATACATACGCTATCATATGCGCCGCCGCCCGCAAAAATGCAACCTGAGAGCCGCGCGGCGATCAAAAGAGCCCCGTCAAACGCAATGCCGCCCGGATTTGCAGAAAAACGCTCCTATTATTCACTCGCGCAAGGGAAACCGCGCTTTCCCGCAGCGCAACCCTGTTTGCCAATGCTTTGGCGTACACACCGTAAATCGACAATACGCGAAGTCCTTTGCACAAAAGTAAAAACCGTAGTCAGATGATTACGGCTTTCTATGAGTGTCATGAAAAAACGCCAATACTATTTTAATGGCTACGATGTCCCATATCAGCAATCCACCCATTCCATTTCTTGTTCGGCTTGCCAAAATGTCTTTCCGTCCCAAATCGGGGCGGTTTCAAATGCAGAAATGCAATCGGATATGGAATCTTCCTCAAAGTCATACACATCTTCTAAAAGCTCTCCCTTTTCGTTGGCTTTGATCACGAAAAAAGAAAATGAAAATAACCCACAGAACGCGCGGCGGCGGATCGTACGATCCGCCGCCGCAATTTTTATATTTATACACCCTCAAACGCCCGGTTCGATGAAAGTTTCTTCCGCATAGCCGCGGAACACAAAATTTTGGTCGCCGCCGAAATTGATCTGGTACATCCGGAAAGTGACGAGCTCGTTTTTCGGCTGTACGAGTTCGCGGTAAGAATAGCGGTAGGTCATGCCCAGCCGCTGCATCACCGCGCCGCTGCGCAAATTGCGCACGTCGTGCGTGGCGGTAACGTATGGCAGGCCGTCTGCCTTTGCCAGTTCGAGCAGCGCCCTGCCCGCCTCGGTGGCGATGCCGCGGTGCCAGAACTGCTTTTTCAGGCCGTAACCCAGGTCGTGGCTCGCATCCGTCTTTATATCGATGTAGCCGAAGGGCACATCATCCTCTTTCCTGCACACTGCGTAGCGGTACCCCTGCGGCAATTCGTACACCGCGCGGTAGCGCTTTTCGTAAAACTCGCGCGCCTCGCCGAGCGAACGCAGCGGAAACCACGGCAAAAAGGTGTTGACCTCTTCGTCCTTCAAAATTTCGAAAAGGGCGGGGATGCGGCGCAAGATCAGCCGCTCGGTGGTAAGCTTGGGGGTATTCACAAAACCTCTCCTTTGCGGATATGAAAAACGGAAATTCCGTTTGGTATTATAACACAGCGGCCGCGCAATTTCAAGAGTTTATGCAAATTCGCCGATTGCCCGAAAAACAAAAATTTCCGGCCGCCGGAAAACCGACGGCCGGAAACATGATGCACTTGCCGTAAAAATTTTTTTCAGAGATTGCGGCGCACAAACCGCTTTCAAGCAGAAACAGCGGTCATACCAAAAACAACATCGGAAAGGCGAACATGGTATGAAAGAGCGACGTGTTGACCTTTTTATCCTTTGCGAAGGCCTCGAACGTCGTGGTGGCGCCCTCTTCGAGCATATTCAGCCACGCGCCTTTCTCTTTGATAAGATCGAGCAGCAAAGATTCTTCGCCCTTTCTTTTCAGCCACAGAAACAG
>CALVHW010000112.1 GCA_944328905.1 uncultured Clostridia bacterium
CTGCGTGGAATAAATGACCTGCCCGCCCTCTTTGAGGTAATGCACATAGCGGAGGGCTTCCAGCTTTTCAAAGGCGAGGATGACGTCTGCCTGCCCCTCGTCGATGAGCGGCGAGGCGATCTTTTCGCCGATGCGCACATAGGTCATGACGCTGCCGCCGCGCTGCGCCATGCCGTGCACTTCGCTGAGTTTTACGTCGTGCCCCTTTTCCAGCGCGTATTTGCCGAGCACGCGGCTGGCAAGCAGGGTGCCCTGCCCGCCCACGCCGACGATAAGAATGTTCATTGTATCGCTCATATTACTTTACCTCCCCGTCGATGGCGCCGAATTTGCAAACGCTCTTGCACAGGCCGCACTCGGTGCACAGCGAAACGTCGATCGTGATGCCGTTTTTGCCGTTGACGATGGCGGGGCAGCCCAGTTTGAGGCAGGCCTTGCACTTTTTGCACTTTTCGTTGACGGTAAAGCCGCTGTACAGTTTTTTGGTGAGCAGCACGCACGGGCGCTTGGCTATGATAACGGAAACTTCCTCTTTGGCGAGTTCTTCCTTTACCGCCCGTTCGAGAGCGGCGAGGTCGGAAGGATCTACGGTGCGCACGCTCTTCACGCCCACCGCGCGGCTGACCTCGGCGAGGTCGAGTTCGAAGGTCTCTTCTTTTTTGATGGTCTTGCCCGTGCCGGGGTGATCCTGATGCCCCGTCATGCCCGTGGTGCGGTTGTCGAGCACGACGACGGTGATCTTCGATTTATTGTAAACCGCGTCGATCAGGCCGGTGATACCGCTGTGAATGAACGTGGAATCGCCGATGACCGCCACGGTGTGTTTGTGCGCCTCGGGATCGGACTTATCGAAACCGATGGTCATGCCGATGCTCGCGCCCATGCAGACGACGGCGTCCATCGAGCCGAGCGGCGGAACGGCGCCCAGCGTGTAGCAGCCGATGTCGCCCAGCACGTTGAGTTTGAGTTTGGAAAGAACGTAGAACACGCCGCGGTGCGGGCAGCCGGCACAGAGCACGGGCGGGCGCGCGGGAACGGCGGCGGGGACGATGTCCTTTTTCTCCCCCAGCACCTTTTCGCGGATGAGGTTGGCGGAAAATTCGCCGCACAGCGGGAACAGGTTCTTGCCCTCGACGGCGATGCCGTGCGCCTTTACCAGCGTTTCGATGTGCGGGGCGAGTTCCTCCGCCACGATGCAGCGCTTTACGCTCCTGGCGAATTTTTCGATAAGTTTGTACGGCAGCGGATAGACCATGCCGAGTTTGAGCACGCTCGCCTCGGGCAGGGCCTCTTTCACATATTCGTAAACGCCGCCCGAGCAGATGATGCCGAGGTCTTTGCTGCCCTCTTCGATGCGGTTGATCGGCATTTCGTTCGCGTCTTCGCTCATCTTTTGCATCCGCTCTTCGACGACGACGTGCTTTACGCGCGCATTGGCGGGCATCATTACATATTTCTGAATGTTGCGCTCGTATGTGCGCAGCGGGCGCTCTTCGCGCTCTTCCAGTTCTACGAGGCTCTGCGAGTGCGCCACGCGCGTGGTCATGCGCAGGATGACGGGCGTATCGTACTTTTCAGAAAGGTCGAACGCCAGTTTGGCGAACTCTTTGGACTCCATGCTGTCGGAGGGTTCCAGAACGGGCACCTGCGCGCTGACGGCCGTCAGGCGGGTATCCTGTTCATTCTGCGAAGAGAACACGGAGGGATCGTCTGCCACCGCGATGACGAGGCCGCCGTTCACGCCCGTGTACGAGGCGGTAAAGAGCGGATCGCAGGCCACGTTCAGGCCCACGTGTTTCATGGAAACGATGGCGCGGGCGCCGCGGATGGATGCACCGATGCCCACTTCCAATGCGACCTTTTCGTTGGGCGACCATTCGCTGTAAATCTCACTGTAACGGGCGAGTTCTTCGGTGATCTCCGTGGAGGGTGTGCCGGGGTATGCGGACGCCACTTGTACGCCGGCCTCCCACGCGCCGCGCGCGACGGCGAAATCTCCCAATAACAATTTTTTCATGGTGTAAACCTACCTGTTGTATAGTTCCCGCCGCTGTGTGCGGCGGCTGTTTTTCTCTTTGTATACCGCGGCGAACCGTCGCGGCGGTTTTATCGATGCCGCGGGCGCGGCGTCAAATCCCTTTCTCTGCGCCGCAGTGCCCTGCGTTTTTGTGCCGTGCGCGTTTTCAAAACGCGGCTCTCTCAGTGCTTGCGCAGGTCGGTGACGCGCTTGACTTTGCCTTCCGCCCGCTTGATGGAGAATGGCTCGACCAGTTTCACTTTGACGTCGATCTGCAGTACCACGCGCAGTGCGTGCTTGATTTTGGCGACCAGTTCTTCCAGTTTGCCGTAATCGGTGAGCAGGCTCGCGTCGTCCACTTCCACGCGCACTTCGATGGTATCCATGTAGCCGACGCGGTCGACGACGATCTCGTACGTTTTGCCCAGTTCTTTCATGCCCATGAGCACGCTCTCGATCTGCGACGGGAACACGTTGACGCCGCGGATGATGAGCATATCGTCCGTTCTGCCGACTACGCGCGACATACGCGCCAGCGTTCTGCCGCACTTGCACGGCTCAAAGTTGAGCGACGTGATGTCTTTGGTGCGGTAGCGCAGTACGGGCATCCCCTCTTTGGTGAGCGTGGTGATGAGCAGTTCGCCCTGCTCGCCCTCACCCAGCACCTTGTTCTGCTCGATGTTGACGATTTCGGGATAGAACATATCCTCGTTGATGTGCATACCCGCCTTTTCGCGGCATTCGCCGGAAACGCCCGGCCCGCCCACTTCGGTGAGGCCGTAGTTTTCGGTGGGAAAGGCGCCGAGCAGGTTTTGCAGCGCCGCGTGCGTTTCCGCCGTGGAGGCCTCCGCACCCATGCAGACGAGGCGCACTTTCAGATCGCTGAGAACGCCCATTTTTTTGGCCGTTTCGGCGAGGTACATGGCATAGCTCGGCGTGGCGATGAGCGCCGTGGCGCCGAAATCTTTGAGCAGCATGATCTGCCGCTCGGTGTTGCCCGAGGACACGGGTACGACGGTCGCGCCCAGTTTTTCCACGCCGTAGTGCAGGCCGAACCCGCCCGTGAACAGCCCGTAGCCGAACGCGACGTGAAAGATGTCTTCATCGGTCGCGCCCGCCGCCACGAGAAGGCGCGCGATGCAGGTAGACCAGTTATCGAGGTCGCGGCGCGTATAGCCGCCCACGATGGGTTTGCCCGTGGTGCCGCTGGACGCGTGCAGGCGCACGATCTGTTTCATCGGAACGGCGAAAAGACCGAACGGGTAGTTGTCGCGCAGGTCGTCTTTGGTCGTGTACGGGATATTTTCGATGTCTTTGAGCGTTTTGATGTGCTCCGGTTTCAGCCCGATCGCGTCGAAACGCTTTTTATACATGGGCACGCGCTCATATGCGTATGCAACGATATGTTTCAGCCGTTCCAGCTGCATTTCCTGTATCTGCTTTCTGCCCATCGTTTCGATTTCAGGACTGAACATCATAACTCCACCTCTCGGAATTCAGCGCAATTTGCCTGTTAAAATTTATTGTATCATATTCGGCGAAAACTTGCAAGTTATTTGCCCGATATGGCGCATCTAACTTTTTCCTTTTTCAAAAAAGCGTGCGGAATTTTGCCGCCGCGGAACATTTCCGCTTCGCAGCAAAAAAGGGCGCCGCTGCGGCGCCCCTCCCACAGCCGCACGGCGCGGCTTTAATTTTTGGGTAAAAATTTTACGTACCCGCCCCTGCCGTGGCGGTATTCTTTGGACACGCGCGAGAGCGTGGCGGAGGAAATGCCCGTTTGCTCGATGATCTCGGCGTACGTTTTGCCCTCGGCGAGCAGTTTCGCCGCCGCGGCCCGCTGCGCCATCTTTTCGATCTCCTGGTATGTGCAGAGATCGCCGAAAAGCGCGGCGCAATCCTGTTCGGTTTTGCAGTTGAGAATGGTCTTGTACAGCAGGGAAACCATCTGCGCGCTCTCTTTCATGATCAGAAATTCTCCTCCAACGACTTGCGCAAAAAGGCCTGCGTCTTTTCGCTCTGCGGGTTTTCAAAGACCTGCTGCGGGGTGCCCTGCTCCTCGATCACGCCGTCGGCAATGAAGATGACGTGGTCGGCGACGTTTTTGGCAAACTCCATTTCGTGCGTGACGACGATCATCGTGCTGTCGGAAGATTTCAGCCCCTTGATCACTTTGAGCACTTCGCCGGTGAGTTCGGGATCGAGCGCGCTCGTCGGCTCGTCGAAACAGAGAATATCCGGTTCGAGCGCGAGGGCGCGGGCAATGGCCACGCGCTGCTGCTGCCCGCCCGAAAGCTGGTAAGGGTACGAATCCTTTTTTTCGAGCAGTCCCACCCGTTCGAGCAGCTGCAGGGCGCGCGCTTCGATGCGCTCTTTCAGCCCGCCCGAAAGTTGCGATAATTCCTCTTTCTGCTCCGCTTTCCGCGCTTTGCGGTCGGCGGCGGGCACGTTTTTCAGTTCGGCGCGGAAGGCGCGCTTTTTGTTTTTGATCTCGGCTTTGGCGAGCAGCGTCTGCGCGAGGGTGATTTTCTTAAACACCGTGTACTGCG
>CALVHW010000113.1 GCA_944328905.1 uncultured Clostridia bacterium
AGCGAAAAACTCAAAACGACGGTGGGCAGCCTCTACGTCAGCGACGACGAAAAGTTCGTCGTCAACGGCAGGGATATTTCTTCCGGGCGGCCGCGCTCGGTGTCCGTTTCCTCGTCGGACATTTACGACTGCGTGAAACTGTTCGCCGACAAGATCGCCGAATACACGGCGATGGTGCTTTCCAAACTTCCCGCCGAAGTTTCCGCGTCCGTGTGGCGCAGCGGCATCTATCTTTCGGGCGGCGGTTCCCAGCTGATCGGCCTCGACGATTACCTGGCGCGCGCGCTCCAACTGGACGTGATCGTGGCGGAAGAGCCGCAGATGGCGGTGGTGCTCGGCGGGGGCGCGGCCATCGGCAGCGACGAACTGCTCGACACCGTCATGATCGATTTCTGATTTTTTGAGAAAGGCGGGGCCGCGCGCCGCCGCGAACGCTTTACTTTTTTTGCCGGAAATGGTAAAATAAGGAATATATCCCGCTACGGGACACGGAGTTACGCTATGAGATGTATGTATTGCGGCTGCACCGAGAGCAAGGTGATCGACAGCCGTTCGACCGACGAAGACAGGACTATCCGCCGCCGCCGCGAATGTATGCAGTGCGGCAGGAGGTTCACCACCTACGAAACCATCGAAACGACGCCCGTGCTCGTCGTGAAAAACGGCGGCAACCGGCAGGCTTTCGATCCGAATAAAATCAAAAACGGCATCATCAAGGCGTGCGAAAAGCGCCCCGTTTCCATGTCGAAGATCGACAAACTCGTCGAGGACATCAAAAAGCAGGTGTACAACTCGCTGGAACAGGAAATTTCTTCCAAGCGCATCGGCGAAATGGTGATGGACGGGCTGAAAGACATCGACGAAGTCGCTTACGTCCGCTATGCGTCGGTTTACCGCCAGTTTACGGACATTTCTTCTTTCATGAGCGAACTGGAAGCCATGATGAAAGAGGAAAAGAACAGAAAATAGCAGCAAAGGAAGCCCGGGTTGAAAGGGCTTCTTTTTAATGAGGAGAACCGCGGAACCGGCCGCGATCGGCTCGGCGCGGCGATGTGCAGAGCGGGCGGCGGAAATAGGCTGCGCGGCGTAGAGCGGGCGGCGGAAACATACAGTGCGGTTTTTCGCTGCGGCGCCGTGAGTATTTGGCAGCGCGTGTTTTGGCGCGGCGATGTTGTGCGGATAAATTTGGCGGTGCGGGTTTGACATTGCGAAAGTTTTCCGGCGGTAAGTTTTTCGGCGAAAAAACATTGAGTACATGAAAACGGGCGAATCGCGCCCGCAATAAAAAGGAGAGAGCCATGACGAGAAAGATCAGCGTCGGGGGAGTGGAACTCGGCGGCGGTGCGCCCGTGCGCATCCAGTCGATGACCACCACGCCCACGTCGGATACGGAAAAGACGCTCGCCCAGATCCGCCGCCTGGCGGATGCGGGGTGCGAGATCGTGCGCGTGGCCGTGCGCGACGAAGAGGATGCCCGCGCCGTGCGCGCTGTCAAAGACGGTTCGCCTCTGCCCGTGGTGGCGGATATCCACTTTTCGGCGAAACTCGCGGTGATTGCCGTGGAAAACGGCGCCGACAAAGTGCGCATCAACCCCGGCAACGTGGGCGGCGAGGCGCAGGTCAAACTGGTCGCCGACTGCGTAAAGGCGCACGGCGTGCCCGTGCGCGTCGGCTCCAATACGGGCAGCATCGAAAAATCCTTTCTGGAAAAATACGGCCGTTCGGCCGAGGCGCTCGTGGAGAGCGCACTCGCCAATGCGGCATTGCTGGAAAAGTACGGCGTGCAGGATATCTGCATTTCCGTCAAGGCGTCGTCGGTGCCGCTCACGGTGCAGGCGTACCGCCTGCTGGCCGCCCGCACCGATTACCCGCTGCACGTCGGCGTCACCGAGGCGGGCACGAAAGAGAGCGGCGTCGTAAAGAGCAGCGTCGGCATCGGCGCATTGCTGCTCGACGGCATCGGCGACACGCTGCGCGTTTCGCTGACGGACGACCCCGTGGAAGAAATTTACGCCGCCAAGCGCATCCTGCGCGCGTGCGGGTTGGAAAAAGATTTCGTGGAAGTGATTTCCTGCCCGACCTGCGGCAGCTGCGAGTGGAACAGCATGCGGCTGGCGCAGGAAGTGGAGCGCCGCACCTTCGGCTGCAAAAAGCGGCTGAAAGTGGCGGTGATGGGGTGCGTGGTGAACGGCCCCGGCGAGGCGAAGGACTGCGACATCGGCATCGCGGGCGGAAAGGGCGCGTGCGCGCTGTTTGCCCGCGGGGAAGTGCTGCGCACGGTGCCGGCGGAGCGGGCGGAAGAGGAGTTTCTCGCCGAACTGGATAAACGACTGAAAGAGGACTAAAATGACGCAAGAAGAATTTCTGCGGCGCCTGCGCGAACACGAGGGCTTGCGCGGCGCCGTGCTCAACGGGATAGCGGTGGACAGGGCGTCGCGCTCGTGCACGTTCTGCATCGTGACCGACGTACCGTATACCGCGGAGGACGAGGCGGCGGCGGCAGACCTCGCGCGCGAGGCGGCGCCCGCATCCATGCGCGCGGCGGTGCGCATCGTAAAACTTTCCGCCGACCCGCAGATCGTCCGCAAAAAAATATTGCAGTATCTGGAACACAGCCACCGCGCGGCGGCCGCCTGCATCGCGGAGGAGGACATCGAGGTGATCCCCGGCGACACCGTCGAGTTCCGTTTCGGCGTGGACGCGGCGGAGCGCGGATTTTTCGAAAAGAACGACGCGCTGATCCCCGGCATCGTGAAGATGCTCGAACGCAACTTCTGCAAAAAGTTCCGCGGCTCGCTCGCGGATAAAGAAAAGCCCGACCGCGGCGGCGAGGAGGACGAGGAAGAGGAGGAACAGCCGGCGGATTACCGCCCCGCTCGCACCTTCCCCGTGACGAATTTCGAAAAGATCGACGAAGCGGACGTGCCCAAAACCGCCACCTACATCGAGGACTGCGACTTCGCCAGCGAATCGCTGACCGTGTGCGGCGAAATACTCTATATACAGGAGCGTGTTTCCAAACCCAAGACGGACGCGAGCGGCGAGGTGGTCAAAGAGGGAAAACCCTACCTGCGCTTTACCATTTCCGACACCACGGGCAAACTTACTTTTTCGTACTATCCGCGCAAGGCGACGGAGGAGAAGATACGCGAGTTGAAGGAGGGCGATTTTATCGCCTGCACCGGCCGCATGGAGTGGTACAACGAGCAGCTGAGTTTTGTGGCCCGCTACATTAACCGCGGCTCGGTGCCGGAAAACTTTGTGCCCGAAAAGCGCCCGTCGAAGGCGCTGCCCGTGCGCTATATGCGCGTGGCGCCCGAAAAATTGGTGGACTACGACCAGCTGAGCCTGTTCGGGCAGAGCGAACTGCCGCCCGACCTCGTGAACAACACCTTCGTGGTGTTCGACCTGGAAACGACCGGCCTGGTCAACAATCCCGCCGGCGGCAAGATGGACGCCATCACCGAGATCGGCGCCGTGAAGATCGAACACGGCGAGATCCGCGAAAAGTTCGCCACGCTCGTCAACCCCGAGCGCAAACTCGACGATGAGATCGTAAAACTTACGGGCATCACCGACGAAATGGTCAAAGACGCGCCAAAAATAAGCGAGGTGATCGGCGATTTCTGCAAGTTCTGCGACGGCTGCCTGCTCGTGGGGCACAACGTGCAGTTCGACTACAAGTTCGTGCGCTACTACGCAGAGCGCGAGGAGTATTCTTTCGAGCACAAAACGTACGACACGATGTCGCTCGCGCAGAGCCAGCTGTTTCTTTCCAATTACAAGCTGAATACGGTCGCCGACTATTACGGCATCTCTTTCAACCACCACCGCGCCTGGTCAGACGCGCATACCACGGCAAAAATATTTATAGAGCTGATTAAAGCGAAAAAATGCTTGCCAAAAAATTAGTTCTGTGTTATAATTGACATACTGAATACTGTATGCTGGGATTGAGAGTGGGGTTCTGCTCTCAAATCTTTTTATGTGAAGATTTTTTCGGAGGGCGGCATGAAGGTAAAATCCGTGCAGGAGATCGAACAGGCGCTTTCGCCGGTGGCGGAGAGCGCGGGCGTGGAGATCTACGCGATCGAATTCAAACAGGGCAAAAATCCCTCGCTCACGGTGTTCCTCGATACCGACCGCGCGGGCGGCATCGACCTGGATACCTGCGAAAAATTTCACAACGCCGCCGATCCCGTGCTCGACGAACTGGATCCTACCTACGGGCAGCCGTACACGTTCAACGTGAGCAGCCCGGGGCTCGACAGGCCCTTCCGCAAACCTTCCGATTTCGAGCGGAACATGGATAAAAAAGTAGAGGTCAAACTCTATGCGCCGCGCAAGGGCGAAAAGTTTTTCGAGGCGGTGCTGCGCGGCTACGACCCCGTCGGCGGGAACGTAACGCTGGAAAAGGACGGGGAAACGTTCAAACTGAATCTCACGCAGATCGTAAAGATCTCGCAGGCGATCG
>CALVHW010000114.1 GCA_944328905.1 uncultured Clostridia bacterium
CGGCGAGAATGGGTTTGATGCTCTCGGCGATGCGCCGCGCCACGTAGGGGTTGTTCATCACGTACAGGTGCACGCCCTGCACGCCCGCCGAAAGCAGGTCTACGATCTGGTCGACCGCATAGGCGATGCCCGCCTCCATCAGCGCGTCCGGTTTTTCGTAAAACCGCGCGATCATGCGCGAAATTTTGGCAGGGATCTTCGCGCCCGAAAGGGAGATGGTGCGGTCGATGTGGTTCTTTTTCACCAGCGGCATGATGCCCGCCTGCACGGGCACCTCGATGCCCGCCAAAGCGATGCTGTCGCGGAAGCGGTAAAAATCTTCGTTGTCGTAAAAGAGCTGGGTGTTGAGGTGCGTCACGCCCGCGTCCACCTTTATTTTCAGGTTGCGGATGTCGGTGAGCAGGTCGGGGCTTTCGGGGTGGCCTTCGGGGTAGCAGGCGCCGGCGATGTCGAAATCGCGGCCGCTCGCGCGGATGAATTTCACCAGGTCGCTGGCATGGCGGAAGTCTGCGCTCTCCTTCGCGCCCGCAATGCGGTCGCCGCGCAGGGCGAGCACGTTGCGGATGCCGAGCCCCGCCAGTTTGTCCAGCGTGGCGGAAACGGCGGCTTTGTCGGAATTGATGCAGGTCACGTGCGCCAAAGGCTCCACGCCGCAGCTTTGCACGAGCGCGGCGATCTCCGCCGTGCGCGAGTTGCCCGAACCGCCCGCACTGCACGTCACCGAAATATAGTCGGGGGAAAGCGCCGAAAGTTCCTCGATCGTCCCCTGCACGGCGGCGATGTCCGCCGTCGGCTTGGGCGGAAAGATCTCAAAGGAGAAAACCGCCTTTTTTTGTTTGAATACGTCTGAAATTCGCATAATCGTTTCCTTTCTTGAATAAAGATCAATGTGTCGCAATAAAGATCGATGTACCGCGGCGGGTTAAGCGCGTGCCCGCTCAAAAAACGGGGCGAATCACTGTCGCCGCAAAAACACCGCCGGCAAACCAAAGCCGCCGCAAAGGCGCGGGCCGCCGCAATCAAGCGGTGCAAAAACCAAAGCCGCCGCAAAAACTGTCTATCATTATATTACACCAAAATGCGAAAAGGTGCAAACGATTTGAAAATTTTTGCAAAAACTGTTCTGAAAAAGTTTTTCGGCGCATACAATAGAGATACAAAAAACAACCGACCGGAGGAAAATTTCCATGAGCGAAACCATCGATTACGCGGAAATGCTTGAAATTCCCGTAAGCACGCTGAACGTGACTAAAAAGCGCAGCAAAAAGAAAAAGGAAGGGGAGGCGGAACTGAAAGACCGCGTCGTTGAATCGGTCAACGAGCGCGTGGGCGCCGAACCGGAAGACCCCGTCGCCAGCGGCGAAAACGTCACCGATTACGGCGGGCAGCCCTATGCGTATGCCGAAGAAAAGCCGGCGCGCGCCCATAAAAAGTTTTTGGAAAACAGGCTGCTCATGGCGGAATTTGTGGCAGTCGTCGCGCTGTGCGCCGCCATCCTGCTCACCAACATCTTTTGGCCCGCGAGCGCCATCAACACCTTTTTCCGCGGACTCATCGAGGGCGAACCCGCCGCGGCCGCGCCTGACGAGCGTTCCTATTCCGAACTGACGCTCGGCTCCGTCGTTTCCGACGACGGCATCGTCTGCTCGGTCAGCGAAACGGGCGTGCTCACCTTCACGGGCGAGTGCAGCGTGTACGCGCCGTACGGCGGCACCGTGCAGAGCGTGCTGGAGAACGAGGGTACGTACACCATGGAGATCGAACACACCACATCGTTCTCCACCGTCATCGCGGGGCTCACGTCCGCCTACCTCGCGGCGGGCGATGCGGTGTACGCCACCATCCCCGTCGGCTACTGCGCGGGCGGCGAGATCTCCGTGTCCATGTACGACGGCGGCACGCTGATCAGCGCCTATACCGTCAACGAGAACAACGACATCGTCTGGAATGCGTAATCGCGGCAAACCGCCGCGCGGCGAAAAAAAAGGCAAAGAGCGGCTCACAGTGTATGTGCATCCGCTCTTTCTTTTGTTCGGGGCATTCTTTTTTCTGCGCGGCGAGATATTTCTGTTTTTAACGTGTACCGTGGTCGCCGTCATCCACGAATTCGGCCACGCCCTGTATGCCGCGCGCATCGGGCGGCGGCTCGACCGCGTCGTTCTGCTGCCCTGCGGCGCCGTCGTCACCGGCGACATCGAGGGCATTTCCCTTTCCGACGAGATCCGCCTCGCGCTCGCCGGCCCCGCCGTCAACGCCGCCTGCGCGCTGTTTTTCGTGGCGCTGTGGTGGCTGTTCCCCGATGTGTACGCATATACCGACGTCGCCGCCTACGCCTCGGCGGGGCTGGCGCTCGTCAATCTATTGCCCGCCTGGCCGCTCGACGGCGGCCGCGTGCTCTGCTGCGCGCTCGCCAAAAAGTGGGGTGAGGGGCGCGCGCGCAAAGCGGCGCGCATCGTTTCCCTCGTCTTTGCGGCGGCCTTTTTTGCGCTGTTCGCGTACAGTTTTTTCGTGCGCGTCAATTTCACGCTGCTGTTTTTCGGCCTGTTCATCCTTGCCGGTTCTTTGGGCAGGGATAAGGGCAGTTACCGCCGCATCAATTTCGACCGCTCCGCCGACCTCGCGCGCGGTCTGGAAGTCAAGCGCGTGGCGGTGTCCGAAACGTGCACCATCGGCCGCATCCTGCGCTTTTCCGAGCGGGGCAAGTATTTGGAGATCGCCGTGTTCGACGCCGCCGGCGAATTTCTGTGCGAACTGGACGAGGAAGAATTTTTCGAAATATTCGGGCGTGCAGACCTGCACAGCCCCGTTTCCGCCTACCTCAGCGGTGCGGGAGTGCCGCGCGGGAACGGAGAAAAAGGTTCCGCAACCGAAAACACGCCGGAGACCGCGGCTTACGGCAGCGAAGAAGATGTGACGGGCGCGGAGCAGCGTGTCTGAACAAAGCGCGGAGCGGGCAGGCGGAGCTGCTGCCTGCCCGAACAGGCGGCGGCGGAAAAAAGGAGGGCGTGTCTTGTGCCGAAGGCCTGCCGAACGGGCGAAAAGCGGCCTTTTGCAAAAAAATCGGCCGGAGGGGAGGGGAATTTTCAAATCACACTTGCAAAACAGGGCTTTTTGTGATAAAATGATGAATAAGACCATAGATTCGGAAAATTTGTAATCGAATTTCGGCCGCTGCGCCCGGCGCGCGGCCAAAAGGTTTTATATACATGAAAAAAGATATGTTTTTCGACTACTTCGGGGAAGATTGCTTTGCCGCCGTCACCGAAAACGGAAAGGTCGTCGAGTTCCACCTCGATACGGGGAGCACGACGGAAATTTCCGGCAACGTGTACAAGGGCAGGGTGGTCAACGTACTCGAGGGGATGCAGGCCGCGTTCGTAGATTTCGGGCAGGCGAAAAACGGCTATCTGTACGCGGGCGACATTCCGGCCGCGGCGGAAGCGGGCGCAATTTCCGCGTCCGGTCTGAACGTGCAGGCGGGCGACGAGGTGATGGTGCAGGTGTCCAAATCGCCGATCGGCAGCAAGGGCGCGCGCCTGAGTATGTGCCTTTCGTTCGTCGGCAAACGGCTCATTTTTCTGCCCACCGCCGATTTCTGCGCCGTATCCCGCAAGATCACCGACGAGGCGGAGCGCGAAAATCTGCTGGCGGCCGCGCAAAAACTCAGCGCGGGCGGCGGCGGTTTTATCATGCGCACCAATGCGCTCGGCGCACAGCCGCGCGATCTGCGCGAAGAGGCGAAATACCTGCGCGGGTTGTACGACCAGACGCTGGAAAATTACCGCGAGGCATCCGTGGGCGCTCTCGTGTACCGCGATGCCGACGTGCACGCCCGCCTGCTGCGCGATTTCGATCTCGCCGATGTAGACAAAATCTATATAGGCGACGAAGCGGCTTACCGGAAGGTGGAAGCGGCGCTGCGCCGCACGCGCTACAAGGGCAAGCTCGTCCGCTATACGGGCGCGCGCGAGATGTTTGATTATTTCGGGCTGGAAGAGCAGGTGCGCAGGTCTGTAGACAAGCGCGTCGTGCTGGAAAACGGCGCTTACCTCATCTTCGATAAAACGGAGGCGCTCACCGCCATCGACGTGAACACCGGTCGGTTTACGGGCGACAGCGCGCTGGAAGACACGGTTTTTTCTACCAATATGCTTGCCGCCGCAGAGATTGCGCGGCAGGTGCGTCTGCGCAACATCGGCGGCATCGTCGTGGTGGATTTCATCGATATGACCAGTCCCGCCCACCGCGAGGCGGTGGCTGCCGCTTTGGAAGAGGGGCTCTCGCAAGACAGGGCCAAGTGCAACGTTTCCGCCATGACC
>CALVHW010000115.1 GCA_944328905.1 uncultured Clostridia bacterium
GATCTTTTTTTTTTTTTTTTCCTATTAGTATACGCGCCCGGCCGCCGCCGATATGCCTGCGGCAGAGCGCAAAAGTGATTTTTTACAAAGACAGCCCGCTGCGCTGCGGGCTGTTTCTTTGGACAATTTCTATTCAGACGAACAGCGCGAACATGATATACACAAACGTGCTGGTAAAAAGCGTGCCGTCTATACGGTCGAGCACGCCGCCGTGGCCGGGCAAAATTTTGCCCATATCCTTGATGCCGCAGCTGCGCTTGATGACGCTTTCGACGAGGTCGCCGAATTCGGTGAGCACCGAGCCGAACAGCCCCACCGCCGTTAAAAACAGCCAGTTCGTGCCTGCCCAGCCCGCTCCGAAGTTGAGAACGAGCGTGCCGCCGCACAGCGTATAGATCCAGTAGATGAGCAGCGTGGCGCCCGTACCGAACACGGCACCGCCGACCGCGCCGGATACCGTCTTTTTCGGACTGATGTTCGGGCAGAGTTTTTTGCCTTTGAAGATACTGCCAACCACGAACGCGAAAGTGTCGGCGACGGGAGAAATGACAAAGATGAGCAGGAGCGCCAGCAGCGAACCGTGACGCAGGGAATTGGCGAGCATCATGGTGGCGAGCAGCGCCGTGGGATAAAAGCCGCACAGCATCGCGCCGCCCACGCCCTGCAACCTGGAATTTTTATGATCGACGACCAACAGGCACAGGAGCACCAGCGCGAACATGAAGGAAAGGTTCAAAAGCGCCCGGTAGCCCTGCCCCGGAAAGCCGCGAACGGATGCCAGGTATTCAACAAGATAATAAGACGGCGTAAACAGCAGTGCATAGGCATATACCGTTACTTTCTGCGAAAGGCTCATGGAAATGAGCGCCTCGCGCACCTCTCCGTCTTCGCAGACTCTGCGCCCGCCGAGCGCGTGCACGATCTCCCAGGTGCCGATCAGCGAAAAGGCATAGATGAGGATGCCGAAGAACCGCACGTCGACCGTGCGCAGAAAGAAAAACCCGACCAAAACGGCGACGTAAACGGCGCCGGTAATGATTCGTTTTATCATAAGTTCTCCTCCCGCACGTTGCCGAAACGGCGATCGCGCGCGGAATACGCCTCGATGGCGCGCTCGAGATCGCGCCGCGAAAATTCCGGCCACATTTTATGCGAAAAATACAGTTCGGAATACGCCGCCTGGTACAGCAGAAAATTAGAAAGCCGCACTTCGCCGCCCGTGCGCACGATAAAGTCGGGATCGGGCAGGCCGCCCGTGGTGAGCAGGTTTTTGAAACTGTTTTCGTCTACGAACCGCCCGTAAGAGACCGCCGCATTGACGGCGCGCACGATCTCGCTGCGCGCACCGTAATTGACGCAGATGTTGAGGAGATTGCCCGTGATGCCGCGCGTATCCTCCATGATGCCGATGAGCATCTGGCGGATGTCTTCGGGCAGGGCGGTAAGATCGCCCAAAATATTGATTTTGGCGTTCAGCTCGAACATCTTTTCCTTTTTGCGGGAAAAATATGTGCGGAAAAGGTCGAACAGTTCGTCGACCTCCTCCTTGGGGCGTTTTAAGTTTTCCGACGAGAGCGCGTACACCGTTACGATGCGGATGCCCAGGTGGAAGCAGTGCGCGCAGACTTTGAACATATTCTGCACGCCCATTTTGTGGCCGTAGCCGCGCGGGCGGAAACGGCGCCTGGCCCACCTTCCGTTGCCGTCCATGATGAACGCGATGTGAGCGGGGAGTTTTACCTTTTTCATGGACTTCCTTATACGGACATGATCTCTTTTTCTTTATCGGCCGTATGCTTATCGATCTGTTCCATATATTTGGAAACGATCTTTTCCACCTCTTTTTCCTGCGAGGCGCACTCGTCCTCGGAGATCTCTTTGGCGGTTTTCATCTTTTTGAGGGCATCCATCGCCTCGCGGCGCACGTTGCGCGCGGCAACTTTCGCATCCTCGGAAAGCGCCTTGATCTGCTTGGCGATCTCCCTGCGGCGCTCTTCGGTGAGGTCGGGGAAGATGAGGCGGATGACCTTGCCGTCGTTGGTGGGCGTGAGGCCGATATTCGATTGCAGAATGGCCTTTTCGATGCCCTTTAACAGGCTCGTATCCCACGGGCTGATGACCAGGCATTTTGCGTCGGCAACGGAGATGTTGCCCACCTGGTTGATGGGCGACATGGTGCCGTAATAATCCACCTGGATCTTATCGAGGATGTGCGGATTGGCGCGGCCGGCGCGGATGTTTGCATACTCTTCGCGCAGGACGCTCGCCGTTTTTTCCAGTTTGTCTTCCAGCGTGAGCATCAGCTCTTCCACTTTTTCGTTGTCGATCATGATTTTTCTCCTAATAAAAAACTGTTCACGAAAATTTGCAAAAAGAGTTTGCAAATTTTCCGTGATTTCCAGGAAAAACCCAATGTTCGCCGCCGCTTGCGGCGGCTCTGCGTTCGGTTTTTCCTCTGCGACGTTATTTTTAAGGGCTCTCCATTATAGAAAACGTCGCATTCACCTTTTCCGCCAGAGGCCGCTCGTCGCGGCAAATCGGGGGCTTATTCCGCAAAGCGTGGTTTGCGGAAACGCAAGTAATTATTTTGAAATAATTTTCTCGCGCAAGGGAAATCGCAATTTTCCGCAGCGCAACCCTGTTTGCCAACGCTTTGGCTTGCGGGAAGAGGGTGAATTTGCGGCTTTATATAATATTTGGAGCCCTTAAAGTAAGCCGCAAAGAGGGAGAAAACGCCGCAGAAAACGCTGCAAGCGTTTGAACGGCGGTGTCGCCCTCAAATCTCGGCATTTCGCAGCCGGCAGCCCGGCGAGAAATGCGAGAACTCTTACTACTCGTTCGTAATCAGCGTGCCCGTTTCTTCGCCGCAGATGGCGCGCACGATCGCGTCTTTTTCCGACAATGCAAAGGCGAGAACGGGGATGTCGTTATCCATGCACATGGTGATCGCCGTCGTATCCATGGCCTTTAAGCCGCGGTTGATCACTTCCATATGCGTGATCTTATCGATCTTTTTCGCGTTCGGGTTGAGTTTCGGATCGCTGTCGTAAATGCCGTCAACATTTTTGGCGAGCAGGAGGATATCCGCATTGGTCTCCGCCGCGCGCAGCGCCGCGCCCGTATCGGTGGAGCAATAGGGATTGCCCGTGCCGCAGGCGAAAATGACGATGCGCCCCAGCTCGAAATGCCGCAGCGCCTTGCGCAGGATGAACGGCTCGGCCACGCTGATCATGTTCAAAGCCGTCTGCACGCGCGTGGGCACCCCCTTCTGCTCGATGGCGTCCTGCATGGCGAGGGAATTGATGACGGTGGCAAGCATACCCATATGATCGGCAGTCGTTCTGTCCATACTCGTGCCCTGCCTGCCGCGCCAGAAGTTCCCGCCGCCGAGTACGATGCCGACTTCCACGCCCATTTCATGCACGCGAATCAGCTGATCGACGACGCCGGCGATGATATTTTCGTCCAGCCCGAAGCCTTTTTCGCCGGCGAGCGCCTCGCCGGAAAGCTTTAAAATGATCCTCTTGTATTTGGGTTTCAGTTTTCCCATGACGACCTCCGAAACGGTATTTTTGCGCGCGCCTTTGTGCGCCCGTTTGAAAAAAAGGCACACAAAGAGTTTTTTGTGTGCCTTGCAGGTTTTAACCTTTCATCTTGGAAACTTGTTTTTCCACCTCTTCGGCGAGGTCGTCTTTCTTCTTTTCGATGCCTTCGCCCATCTCGTAGCGCACAAAGCGGCGCACCGTGATCTTTTCGCCGATCGCGGCGATCGCCTCGGTGACGAGCTGGCCGATGGTTTTGGAAGAATCCTTCACGAACGGCTGTTCGAGCAGGCAGAAATCTTCGTAATACTTTTTAATGCGGCCGGCGACCATCTTTTCGGCGATGGCCTCGGGCTTACCCTCGTTCATTGCCTGCACTTTGAGGATCTTCTTCTCCTCTTCGAGCACGTCTTCGGGCACTTCTTCTTTGGTCACGTACAGGGGCTTCGCCGCCGCGATCTGCAGGGCGATGTCGTGCACGAGTTCTTTGAACTGGTCGCCGCGCGCCACAAAGTCGGTTTCGCAGTTGACTTCGACGAGCACGCCGAC
>CALVHW010000116.1 GCA_944328905.1 uncultured Clostridia bacterium
GATCTTGTACTCCGCATTCATCTCCGAATGGATAATATACAGGGTGAGCAGCAGATTCAAAATCGCAAACACAAGGCTGATGAGCCCTGAAATTTCCGGGATATAGGCGGAGAGGAGTATGATAAAAGTGGGGATCAGCGCCAGTTCCGCCAATAAAATAAGACAGACGAGCAAAAATTTGCTCGTCAAAATTTTGAAGAATTTCCGCATTCAAATTCACCGCCGGCTTACAGCATATTCACGATGCCGTAATGCGCCCGCCCGCTCTTTTCCGTCGATTCGCTCTGGGCGGCAAAAAGTTTGCCGGCATCGGCGGCGGAAATTTCGGCAATGCCGAACGGCTGGGTGTTGACGGCTTTGTTCACGAGCAGGTTGATGGCTGCGGCGCTGCCCGCTGCTTCGTCGGTCACCGCCGTGATCGTGAGGCCCTTGTCGAGCGCGGTTTTCAGCTGTGCGTTCATTTCCGGGAACTCGAACCCTGCGCAGACCACGGTGCCGCCCTCGGCCGTCGCCTTGAAGGCGAGTTCGGGCGCCAGTCCCGAAAAACTGCAATGTACGCCCGCGGCGGCGAGCCTGCCGCCCGTGATGCGCAAAAGGTTGTCTTTGAGGGATTCGTCGGCTTTGAGAGTATAATAAATACCGCACTGCGAGGCGATTCCGAGCTTGGATTCGTCTGTGTCTACGAGAATGGGCACCGCCTTGTGGTAGATGAGCAGCTGCGAGAGGATGTTGCCGATCGCGTCGGCGCCGAATACAGCCACGTGCGTGCCTTTCGGTTCGCCCAGGCGGTCGATCACCGCTTCGCACAGCGAAATGATTCCGATCAGCAGCGCGTCTTTGTCGCTCACCGAAGAGGGCAGGGGAGAGAGGTCGCTTTCGTCCGCCACCACGAATTCGCGCAGGTACCCTTCGCAGTTCAGGCCCGCCGTTTTGGGCGAGGTGCAGTTTTCCGTTTTGCCCGAAAGGCATTCGGGGCAGTTCCGGCAGGGAAAGATGTCGTGCAGGAACACGCGCGTGTTCTTTTCTACATTCACGCATTCCGCGCCCGTTTCCGTCACCACGCCCACCGCGAAGCGCCCGGGAATCACGGGGTAGCGCGGTTTGCCCGCTCCGCCGAAAATGCGGAAATCGGTATCGGTGAGCAGCACCTGCGTGATCTTAACCTTCGCCTGCGTAGGGCTCGCGATGTTGTCAGGCCTTTCCTCCGTCGTCAGAACTTTCGGGGAAAGAATCTTCCAGATCTTCATAGTCCTCCTCGTGTTCCGCGGGCGGAACACCTGTTTACCGTGCGCGAATGCGGCGAAAATACGCCGGCAAACCGCTTTTTCGGCGGCAGCGTGCACTCTTCCAGCATGGTATAGAGTAATTATATAGAAAACTTTTCTTTTTGGCAAGTAAATAATGCACAAAAAAAGTTTTTCAAAGCGGTATCATTCTGTTTGACTTGCCGTGAAAAATAATATATAATGTATGTCAGCGTAAAATAAAAGCAAGAAAAAAGAGAGGTGCGATCATGAAACCCGAAATACATCCCGATTACCACGAGGTCACGGTCACCTGCGCCTGCGGCGCCACGTTCAAGACCGGCACGACCAAAAAGGGCGACACGATGAAGGTGGATATCTGCAGCAAATGCCATCCGTTCTTCACCGGCAGACAAAAACTCGTAGACACAGGCGGCCGAGTCGACAAGTTCAAAAAGAGATACGGTATTTAAGTATTTGCGTTTCAGCTCTGAGTGTTTGCTTGGGGCTGATTTTTCTAAATCGGGCAACAAGGCGCAGAGGGGCGTGTATGAGCAATAAAGAAAAAACCCAAAAACAAACGCGCACATATATAGGCGGTCAGGCAGTTCTGGAAGGCGTGATGATGCGCGGCAAAACGGCGTATGCCACCGCCGTGCGCGATCCCGAAGGCAATATCCAGATCGAAAGCCGCCGCCTGAACCTTTCCAAAGGCATGAAACGCGCGGCGAAGATTCCCGTCGTGCGCGGCGTGGTCAACTTCGTGGCTTCCTTGGTTACCGGTTCGAAGATACTGATGCGCAGCGCCGAAGTGTACGGCGACGAGGGCGAACCGGGAAAATTTGAAAAGTGGTGCGAAAAGAAACTGCACATCAACCTGATGTCCGCGGTCACGGTTTTCGCCACGGTTTTGGGCGTGCTGCTGGCGGTGGGGCTGTTCGTGTTTCTGCCCATGCTGCTTGCCGATCTGCTCGTGCGTTCGGGCACCTGGCTGCGCCAGTACAGCATCGGCTACAACCTCATTCAGGGCGGGCTGCGGCTGGTCATTTTTATTCTGTACATCGTCGCCATCACCGCGATGAAAGACATCCGCCGCGTGTTCATGTACCACGGCGCCGAGCATAAAACCATCACCTGTTTCGAAAAGGGTATGCCCCTCACGCCCGAAAACGCCAAAACGTGTTCGCGCATTCACGACCGCTGCGGCACCACCTTCCTGTTTTTGGTGATGGCGGTGAGCATCGTTGTGTTTTCCATCGTCAACTGGGTGTGCGATGCGTATCTGGATATATTCACCTACGGGAACGTCGTCAATTTTCTCATTCAGTTTTCGGTGAAAATACTCTTTTTGCCGCTCGTGGCGGGGCTTTCGTACGAAGTGCTCAAACTGCTCGCCAAGTCGCAGAGCAAGATCTTACAGCCCATCAAGGCGCCCGGGTTCGCGTTGCAGAAACTCACCACCCGCGAGCCGAGCGAGGATATGCTCGAAGTGGCCATCGCGGCATTCAAAAAGGTACAGGAAATGGACGAAAACGCGGCGCTGCCCGAACAGGATTTCGTCGTTTCCAAATCGGTAAGAAAATACACCGAAGAACTGAAAGCGCTGTTCGCGTCGAAAGAGATCGACGAGAGCGACGCCGAGTGGCTGGTTTCCGTCAAAACGGGCGTGGAGCGCAGCCGCCTTGCCGAAGAGGATAAACTGCTCGTGCCCAGCGAGGTGCGCGCGCTCGATGCGCTCGCCGCCGAAAGGCTTTCGGGCAAACCGCTGTGGTATATTTTGGGCGATACCGAATTTTACGGCTACAAGATAAAGGTAGACGAGCGGGTGCTCATTTCCCGCCCCGAAACCGAACAGCTCGCCGAACTGGTCATCAAAACGGCAGAGGAAGGGGACAAGATCCTCGACCTTTGCACGGGCAGCGGCTGCATCGCCGTTGCCGTGGCAAAGCAGGCGGCGGATAAGAATATTGCCGTAACGGCGTCAGACATCAGCGCATCCGCGCTCGAACTGGCGGCGGAAAACGCGAAGGCCAACGGCGCCGACATTAAATTTATAGAAAGCGACCTGTTTGCCAAAGTGCGCGGCAAATTCAACATCATCGTGTGCAATCCGCCGTATATCAGGCGCGGCGATCTGTCCGGTTTGCAGCGGGAAGTGCGCGAGCACGAACCGCTTTCCGCGCTCGACGGCGGCGACGACGGGCTGGATTTTTACCGCAGGCTCGCGGCGGAGGCGCCCAAGCACCTCGTGCGCGGCGGCACCCTTTTGGTGGAGTGCGGCATCGGGCAGGCGCAGGACATCGTGCGGCTGTTCCAGAAGTTCGACTATACGATGGTTTCGCGCGATCTCGAAGGCGTGGAACGGTTTGTGAGGGCGGTGAATTAGTTCACGAAATTTTACGAAAAGAGTTCGTAAAATTTCCGTGATTTAGAGGGCTCTGCCCTCTGTGCGCGACCTTTCAGGGCTCACCATTATAAAAGTCGCGCACATTCACCCGTTGAGACGCTCACGCGCAAATTGGGTTGTGCTGCGGAAAAGTGCGATTTTCCTTGCACGAGTAATTATGCCGCAAATTCACCCTCTTCCC
>CALVHW010000117.1 GCA_944328905.1 uncultured Clostridia bacterium
GGCCAGCCGCGCGGGCGTCAAAATCAACCTCATCGTGCGCGGCATCTGCTGCATTCTGCCCGGCGTCGCCGGAAAAACGGAAAATATCCGCGTTGTCAGCATCGTGGGCAGGTTTCTGGAACATTCGCGCGTGTACTCGTTCGGCAGGGGCGAAGACCGCGTCACGTACATTTCCAGCGCCGATTTAATGACGCGCAACACCGATAAGCGCGTGGAGATCGCCGCGCCCGTGCTGGATAAAGAGATCGAAGAAAAGATCGTGCGCATCCTGCGCGTGATGTTTGCCGACAACGTAAAGGCGCGCAAACTCTGCCCGGACGGCAAGTACCGCAAAGTGGAAACGCTGGGCGAAATGCTCGACGCGCAGTCGTTCTTCCTCAAAGAGGCGCAGAACGGGTAACACCGCCGCGGCAGTATATTTTGAAAAAAAAAAAACGGGGCGGCTCTGCAAGCAGAGCCGCCCCCTCATTATTTTTATATATGCCGCACAATGCGTGCCCGGCACCGCCGCGCCGGGCAAACGTTGCGCCGCTTAAAATTGCCGCAAAACCGCCGCACAATGCCGCATGGCGCAAAGCCATCGTTTTTCACACCGCGCCGGGCAAAACCGTCGCCGGGCAGGGCAAACCGTTGCGCCGCTTAAAACAGTTGCAAAACCGCCGCTCACGTCTGCGCGGCGATCTCTTTTTGCAGGTACTGCAAAAATATTTCGGCGGGCTTGGGGAACACGCTGTATTTTTTCCAGGCAATGTCCAAAAAAGTTTCCAAACGCGGCGAAAGGGGACGGAAGCACAGTTCGCCGTCGCCCTCGGTGTTCACCAGCCGCGCCAGCGTTACGGCGCACCCCATGCCCTCGCGCGCCAGAACCGAGGCGTTGTAAACGAGGTTGCACCGCGCGCGGATATCCAGGCTTTCGATGTCGCCGCCGAACCATTTGCGCAGCTGCGAATCTTTCAGCATCGCCTGCTGCGGGTACAGCAGCGGCACCTGCCGCAGGTCGTTCGCCGTCACCGCCTCTTTTTGGGCAAGCGGGCAGTCGCGGCGCATCAGCGCGCCCCAGGTATCGGAAATGGGCAGCCGCAGCGAATTGTACTTGCTCAGATCGGAAACGTCCACCAGAATGCCGAAGTCGATCAGCCCCTTATCCAGTTTGTCGATGACGAAATCTTTGTCGCCGCTGAAAAAGTTGAAGCGTATGTCCGGATAGTCGCGCTGCACAGCGCGCGCGGCGCGCGCCACCGTCTGCACGGCATAACTCTCGCCGCTGCCGATATGCACTTCGCCGCGCACGGCGCCCGGCGGGGCGGTCAGTTCGTCTTCCGTCTTTTCGTACAGTTCCAGCATCTCTTCCGCCCGCTTTTTGAGCAGCATGCCCGTTTCGGTCAGCACGATCTTGCGGCTGCCCCGCACAAACAGCGGCCTGCCGATTTCCTTTTCCAGATTCTGCATCTGTTTGGAAAGGCTGGGCTGGGCGATGTACAGGTGTTCCGCCGCCCGCGTGATGCTCTGTTCGCGCGCCACCGCCAAAAAATATCTGAGTTCCCGCAGCTCCATGCAAATTCCCTCCGTTCTCAGGCCTGCCTTTCTGCCGTCAGGCTTTTTTCTATTTTACCACACAAAACCATGCCTGTCAACTATGATAAGTCATTCCATATAGATATTTGACATGCAAAAGCCGTCGGTTTATAATAAATGGCGAGGAGGCGGAGATAACATGGAATGCAAAGAGGGGCTGGAAAACTGCCTGCGCGATGCCGGCTGCCCGGAAAAAACGATCGCCGCCTGCATGGCGGAGAGCGAAAGCGCGGCCAAACTGCGCATATTGGAAGAATACCGCAAAAAACTGCTGCAAACGCTGCACACAGACGAAAAGAGGCTGCGCTGTCTGGATTATTTGCTGTACTGTCTGCGCAGCGAAGGAGATCAAAATGCAACTCGACGAATATAAACAAAGGGCGGGCAGGGGCGAGCGCATCGCCGCGGGCAGCGGCGCGCATCTGCTCATGCACGGCGCGGCGGAAGAGGCGCGGCGCATCACCTGCGAAATGAACAATGCCTTTCACACGGCGGAGGAACTGCGCACACTGTTTGCCGAACTTACCGGCGAGCAGCCGGGCGAGGGATTTTCGCTGTTTCCGCCCTTTTATACCGATTTCGGCAAGAATATCCATGTGGGCAAGCACGTTTTCATCAATGCGGGCTGCTGTTTTCAGGATCAGGGCGGCATTTACATCGGCGACGGCTGCCTCATCGGCCACCAGGTGGTGATCGCCACGCTCAACCACGGCAAAGATCCCGCCCGGCGCGGGGATATGCAGCCTGCGCCCGTGCGGCTGGGCAATAACGTGTGGATCGGCTCGCACGCCACCATTTTGCCGGGCGTGACCGTCGGAGACGGCGCCATCGTCGCGGCGGGCGCGGTGGTCGCCAAAGACGTACCGGCGGGTGCCATCGTCGGCGGCGTGCCTGCGAAGGTCATCAAACACATCGAAACAGAATAGAATACCTGCGCCGCAGAGCGGTGCGGGCCAAAAAGGAGGAATAAAGTATGATTTCTTTCAACTTCAACAACCCCACGAACATCGTGTTCGGCAGCGGAACGCTGAACACGCTGCACCCTGTTCTATCATGAAAGAAGGGCAGGTGTTTTATGCCGGCAGGGCAAAGCCGGAAGGTTTTTGCGACACGGCATGGAGATGTATTTTTCAATATGTTTTTGCACTCGCGAACGGCGGCGGAGAAAACGGGTTTTTCTTCGGCGACTGGGTAAAAGCGCCCAAAACGGCGGTCGCCTGCTGCAACGACGGCCTGCGCCCCGTTACTTTTTTGCTGGAAGCAACCGATAAAGAGGTGGAAAAAGACGTATGAAAAAGTATTTTGTGCTTTTGCTGTTTTTCGGCGCGGCCGCCTGTGCGGGCGGTGCGGGCGATAACGCGGAGGAAGGCGGCACAGCGCCCCCCCGCCCGCCGCGGCGGGAAACGTTCTCGTCGTTTATTTTTCCTGCACGGGAAGGACGGAGAGCGTCGCCGGAACCATCGCCGAAGAAACGGGCGGCACGTTGCATGAAATCGTGCCCGCCGTGCCGTACACGGAGGCCGATCTCGACTATACGGTGAGCGACTGCCGCGCCAACGAAGAACAGCGCACCCCTTCCGCCCGCCCCGAAATCGCCAATTCCGTGGAAAACATGGCCGATTACGACACCGTGTTTCTCGGCTATCCCATCTGGCAGGGCAGGGCGCCGAAAATCATCTATACATTTTTGGAAAGTTACGATTTTGCGGGGAAAACGCTCGTGCCCTTCTGCACGTCGGGCAGCACGGGCATCGGCGGCAGCGAGGGCGACCTGCACGCGCTCGCAGAGGACGCCGCGTGGAAAGCGGGCAGAAGATTTTCCGCCGGCGCAACGGCGCAAACCGTAAGGGAATGGCTGAATACATTGCAGTTGTTCGGCGGCGCGTCCGTTTGAATTGTAACGTAAAAAATAAAACAGCGGCGGCGGGCGCTTTTGCGCCCGCCGCCGTTTGCATAAAAGATGCCGTTTCGGAAAACCGCGCCTCGCTGTAAAAGTGAGGCGCGTTTCCGTATATAAAAGTTCGGTGCGTTTTCAGTTGAGTCCGAAGTAGCGCTTCGCGTTGCCGAGGGAGATGCCCGCGGCGATTTCGGAAAGAGCCTTTTCGTCGGCGGGGTATTC
>CALVHW010000118.1 GCA_944328905.1 uncultured Clostridia bacterium
GCGCAAATTGGGTTGTGCTGCGGAAAAGTGCGATTTTCCTTGCACGAGTAATTATGCCGCAAATTCACCCTCTTCCCGCAAGCCAAAGTGTTGGCAAATGGAGTGCGCTGGCGCAGAGGCGCGACTCTGCTTGCGCGAGTAAATTATTGTAGTAAACGGGCAAACACTTAAAAATTAAGTTTTCTGTTTATATTACTTCCGTTTAAGCCGAAAGTATTCGGCAAATGGAGTGCGCTTTTTGAGAAATGCGGTTCTCAAACGCGCAGTAAATTGTTTTAAAACAATCACTTGCGCGTGGCGAAATCGCAATTTTGCCTAAGCGCCCTCAATTTGCGCGTCAAGCGCCTCTGGCGGAAAAGGTGAATGCGCCGCGTTCTATAATAAGAGAGCACCTAAATGCGGCGCAGAGGAAAAACCGAACGCAGAGCCGACGCAGGTCGGCGAACGTTGGGTTTTTCCTAAAAATCACGGAAAATTCGTGATCTCTTTTCACGAATTTTCGTGAACAGGGCGGTGTCGCCCTCAAAATCTCGGCATTTCGCAGGCGTCAGCTCGCCGAGAAATGCGAGAACTTGTTTGATATGATTAAAAAATTAGAACATATCTTAGAAAAATACAATAGTTTGTCTGCGGAGATGGCAGATCCCGCCGTCATCGCGCAGCCGGAGAGATGGACGCAGTGCGCCAAAGAACACGCCGACATCGCCGAAACGGCGGAGAAGTATCTCGAATACAAAAAGACGGAAAAGGAAATGAACGACGCCTTTGCCGCCGCCGAAACGGAATCTGACCGCGAACTCAAAGACCTGCTCACCGAAGAGGGGTACGCCTGCAAGGAAAAACTTGCCAAAATACACGGCGAGCTGCGCATCCTTCTTTTGCCCAAAGACAAGAACGACGAGCGCAGCGTGGTCATGGAGATCCGCGGCGGCGCGGGCGGCGACGAGGCGAGCCTGTTCGCGGCCGACCTGTACAATATGTACTGCCGCTACGCCGAAACCATGCGCTGGAAAACCGAGATCATCGATTGCAGCGAAACGGAGTTAGGCGGCATGAAAGAAGTTGTGTTTTCCGTTGCGGGCAAGGGGGTTTACAGCAAACTCAAATACGAGAGCGGCGTGCACCGCGTGCAGCGCGTGCCGGAAACCGAATCGCAGGGCAGGGTGCACACTTCCACCGTCACCGTGGCCGTTCTTCCCGAGGCGGAGGACGTGGAAGTGGAGATCAACGAAAAAGACCTGAAGATCGACACCTACCGTTCGGGCGGTGCGGGCGGCCAGCACATCAATAAGACGGAGAGCTGCATCCGCATCACCCACCTGCCCACGGGCATCGTGGTCACCTGCCAGGACGAGCGTTCGCAGATCAAAAACCGCGAAAAGGCGATGAAGGTGCTTAAAAGCCGCCTTTACGATTATTACAACACCAAGTACCGGAGCGACTACGCGGAAAACCGCAAGAGCCAGATCGGCACGGGCGACCGGAGCGAGCGCATCCGCACCTACAATTTCCCGCAGAACCGCGTCACCGACCACCGCATCGGGCTCACGCTGTACTCGCTCGATACCTTTATCATGGGCGACATCGGCGCCATGCTCGAGGGCCTGGCCATTGCCGACAGGGAAGCGCAGCTCGGTTCGCAAGATTTGGGTTGAGAAGAGGAAAAGGTGCCTACGCCGGAATAAGCGAAGGCATCTGAGAACGGCGGCGATACCGTTCAGACCGCCTCGCGTGGTTTGCCTGAAACGCCGGCGCGCCGAAAGCGCCGCGTGCGGGGCGGCCGCATCCGAAAGAATCCCATATATTTTTACGTTAAGAACATTTTTCATATACAGAGGTAAAATCATGAACACGACAAAGAGAATTTCTTCCATTTCTCCCTCACTGACGCTCGCCATCACCGCCAAGGCGAAGGCGATGAAAGCGGAAGGAAAGTCCGTGATCGGTTTCGGCGCGGGCGAACCCGACTTCAACACCCCGCAGCACATCATCGACGCCGCCAAAGACGCGCTCGATAAGGGCTATACCAAGTACACGCCCTCTTCCGGCCTGCCCGCGCTGCGCAAAAAGATCGCCGAACACTTCGAGGCGGAGCAGGGACTCGTGTATGATCCCTCGCAGATCATCGTGTCGTCGGGCGCGAAACACTCCATCTTCAACACGATGTTCGCGCTGGTGGAGGACGGCGACGAGGTCATCATTCCCTCGCCGTACTGGCTCACCTATCCCGAAGTGGTCAAAGTGTGCGGCGGCGTGAGCGTGTTCGTAAAGGGGCACCGCGAAAACCATTTCAAGATCGATCCCGAAGACCTCAAAAAGGCGGTCACGCCCAAAACGAAGATGCTCATCTTTAATTCGCCTTCCAACCCCACCGGCTCGGTGTATACGGAAGAGGAGATCCGCGCCATCGCCAAAGTGTGCGAGGAGGCGGGCATCTGGGTGCTTTCCGACGAAATTTATTCGCAGCTCATCTACGACGGCGTAAAACATTTTTCCATCGCGCGGGCGAGCGATTACATGAAGGAGCACACCGTGGTGGTGGACGGCGTTTCCAAAACGTATGCGATGACCGGCTGGCGCATCGGCTGGCTGGCCGCACCCAAGGAAGTCGCCAAAGTCATCGATTCTTTCCAGAGCCACGCGACCAGCAACGCGTCCAGCATTTCGCAGTACGCGACGATCGCGGCGCTTTCCGGCGGCAAAGAGGAACTCGTGAAGATGCGCGACATCTTCAACGACCGCCGCAAGTTCATGATTTCGCGCATACGTGCCATTGAAAATCTCGACTGCATCGAGCCGGACGGCGCCTTCTACATCATGCTCGTCGTCGATAAACTGTACGGCAAGCGTTTCCGCGGCAGAAAGATCACCGGCTCTCTCGACGTGGCCGATATGCTGCTCGAAATGGGCGTGGCCGTCGTGCCCGGCATCGCCTTCGGCGACGACGAGTGCGTGCGCCTTTCCTACGCCATTTCCAAAGAGGACATCGCGACCGGCCTCGACCGTATCGAAGAGTTCGTGAAGGAGGTCTTTTAAACCGTGATCTACTTCGACAAAAGCAAAAACCTGCTTGAAGAGGATAAATACCATTACCAGTTGCAGGACGTGCCCGAACCCGAGCTGTTCCGCGACATTTATCCCTACGACGAGATTCCGAAAGTGGTGTTCAACTACCGCCACGTTCCCATGGATATGCCCGCGGAGATATGGATCACCGATACTACCTTCCGCGACGGGCAGCAGTCCACTTCGCCCTTTACGGTGCAGCAGATCGTCGACCTGTTCAAACTCATGGCGCGCCTGGGCGGGCCGAAGGGCATCGTGCGGCAGAGCGAATTTTTCCTGTACAGCGAAAAAGACCGCGCCGCGCTCAAAGCATGCCAGGACCTGGGGCTGCAATTCCCCGAAATCACAACCTGGATACGCGCCAACGAAAAGGACTTCGAACTGGTAAAACAGGCGGGCGTTTCCGAAACGGGCATTCTGGTGAGCTGTTCCGACTACCACATCTTCAAAAAGATGAACCTCACCCGCGCCAAGGCGATGGATAAGTACCTCGGCATCGTCAAGAGCGCGCTTTCGCACGGCATCAAGCCGCGCTGCCACTTCGAAGACCTCACCCGCGCCGATTTCTACGGCTTCGTGGTGCCGTTCGCCA
>CALVHW010000119.1 GCA_944328905.1 uncultured Clostridia bacterium
CGTGCGCGGGTTCGTGCACGACCGTTCCGCCAGCGGCGCCACCTTTTTCATCGAGCCGGAAGAAGTGCTGGAAATGAACAACGAACTGCGCGAACTGGCCGCCGCCGAAAAGGAGGAGATCGAGCGCATCCTCGCCCAGCTTTCGCACCGCGTCGGCGCGCTGGCGAGGGAGATCGAGCGCGACGCGGTGCTGCTCTCCGAGATCGACCGCGCCTTTGCCAAGGCGGAATACTCCTATAAAAACAGGTGCCTGCGCCCGCGGCTGAACGGCAAGGGCGTGCTGGATATCCGCAAAGGGCGCCACCCGCTGCTCGATGCCAAAACGGCGGTGCCCGTTTCCGTTTCGTTCGGCGAAAAGGAGCGGCGCATGCTGCTCGTTTCCGGCCCCAACACGGGCGGCAAAACGGTCACGATGAAGATGTGCGGCCTGTTCTGCCTGATGGCGGCGTGCGGCATCTTTCTGCCTGCGGCGGAGGGGACGGAAGTTTCCGTTTTTGCCAAAGTGTTCTGCGACGTGGGCGATTCGCAGTCGATCGAAGAAAACCTCTCCACCTTTTCCTCGCACATCAAAACGGTCATCGGCATCGCGGAAGGGGCGGACGCGAACAGCCTCGTGCTCATCGACGAGTTGGGCGGGGGCACCGATCCCGACGAGGGCCAGGCACTGGCGAAGGCGGTGCTTTCGCACCTGCTCAAGAGCGGCTGCCGCGGCATCGTCACCACGCACTACACGTCGCTCAAAGAGTTCGCCTATGCCGAAGAGGGCATCGAAAACGCGAGCATGGAGTTCGATATGAACACCCTGCAGCCGCTGTACCGCGTGCGGCCGGGCGTGCCGGGCAGCAGCAACGCCATCGCCATTTCGCGGCGGCTGGGCCTGCCCGAAGATATTTTGCAGGACGCCGTTTCCAACCTTTCGGAGGGCGGCAGAAAGTTCGAAAATATCCTGCGTACCGCCGAGCAGAGCCGCATCGAGGCGGAAGAGGCGAAAACGCGCGCCGCCGCGATCGAGGCGGAGTGGAAAACCAAACTCGCCGAAGTGAACGCCGAGCGCGAAAAACTGAAAAGGGAGCGCGAAAAACTGCTCGCGGGCGCCAAAGTGGAGAGCCGCCGCATCGTCAACGAGCGCACCGCCGAGGCGGAGGAATTGCTCGCCGAAATCGAAAAGATCGCCCAAAGCCGCGATCTCACCGAGGCCGACCTCATCCGCGCACGCACGCTCAAAAACAGGCTCGCCGATAAGGCTTTTGAAACGCAGGCGGAAGAAAACGAAAAACCGACGCTCGCGCCGGCGGACGTCGCAACGCTCAAAGCGGGCGACAGGGTATTCGTGGGCGCGATGAACGGCGAGGGCGAGGTGCTCTCCGTCAACGCGAAAAAGCGCGAGGCGCAGGTGCTTGTCGGCAATGTGCGCCTCAACGTGCGCGCGGGCGATCTCTACCGCATGAGCGGCGGTAAGAGATCTGCGCCCAAAGAGAAAGTCAGCGTGGTGCGCAAAGTGGCGCCCGTGCAGAGCGTGCAAACGGAGATCAACCTGCTCGGCAAAACCGTTTCCGAGGCGGTGCAGGAGGTAGATGCCTTTATCGACCGCGCCGTGCTTTCGGGGTTGGAAGAGGTCAAAATCATCCACGGCGTGGGCACGGGCAAACTGCGCGAGGGCATCCGTAACCACCTGCGCGGCATGAAAAACGTGGCGGAATTCCGCAGCGGCGTGTACGGCGAAGGCGAGGCGGGCGTCACCATCGTAAAACTGAAATAGGCGCCGTTAAAGAGGGTATGGATAAAGTGATTTTGCGCCCCGTCGGCGAGGCGGATGCGGAATATATCTGCGAAAACTGGGCGCAGGATAAGTTGGACGGTTACAATTTTCCCTGTTCGGCGGCGGAGATGTGTAAAACGATCGCGGCGTGGAATGCGGGTGCGGTGAACGGAAAGTTTTTCCGGATGTACATGATCGAGGCGGAAAAAGTGCCCGCGGGACTGCTTTCTTTGTACGAAAAGGGCGATGCGCTGTCTGTCGGTGTGTCGGTAATCAAGCAAATGCGCCGCCGCGGTATTGCCGCCGCGGCCGTGGATGCGGCGAAAGAACTTGCAAAAAATTTCGGCTTTGCCGCGCTCGCGGGGCAGAACCGCACGGATAACGCCGCGAGCATCGCGCTGTGCAAAAAGAGCGGCTTTTGTTTGGAGGGGCGTGGCGTCAACGCCAAGGGGAACGAAGTTTTCAACTGGCGCCTGCCGTTGCGGTTTTAACGCTTTTTTAGATAAAAGGGGTTACGGTTATGAAAAAAACAATTTGTATTCTTACAGCGATAGTTGCAATGCTGATCGCTGCGCTGGGGTTTGTTGGCTGTGAAGAGGAAAATCCGTATCCATACAGGCAACATGCGGCAATGGTTATCTGCGATCAACTTGGGCAGGAATGGTGTGAACTGACGGAAGAGGAGAACCATAAAACGATTACGATACCATACGGTCTAGTGCGTTCATTTAGCGCGGAAGCAAAATTTCCGGATGGGAATCAGGTAACTTTACAGGGTAAAAATGCGATAGGGACGTCTTACGACAGTTATACGCCGGTAGGCGGAGAAACACAATACGATTATAATAGGGCATGGGTAGACAATGTCGGAACCTATGAACTACGATTTATAACGAATGATGACAATACAATGATGTATCCATATTATGGGTACTTAACTATAATTATAACAATAAATATTGATTAAGACCTGCAAATAAAAGTCAAGGGAAAATAAGCAAAAGAGGGAAATATTTTTTACGGGAAAAAAAGCGCATGGGAAAAAGCCGTTCGCGGGGCGGCGTACGTTTTATGCGTGATGCGCGCGGTGCGTGCCGGCGTGTTGTCCGTTGGCGGGTGCTGTCGGCAGGATATTCTAAATGTATAAAAGCGGAAGGTTTGTCGTGCGGCTCTTCATAAACAGTTCCCTTTGCGAATATAGTAAAATCGGAAAAATTTTTCCGCAAACTATTCCGCAAAAGGGGTAAACTAACTTGAAAGGGAATGCAAAGATCGCCGTCGTCACCAACCTGTGCCTTGCCGCGCTGCTGCTCGCCGTGGGGCTGGTGTGCTTTCTGCCGCAGGGCGTTTCCACGGCGGGCAAACTTTCCGACCGCGTGTATTACGAGGGCAACCGCGACAGCAAGTACGTTTCGCTGATGTTCAACGTGTACTGGGGCACCGAATATTTGCCTTCCATACTGGACACGCTCGACGAATACGGTGCAAAGGCGACCTTTTTCGTGGGCGGCAGCTGGGCGGACGGCAACACCGAAACCCTGCGCGAGATCAAAGAGCGCGGCCACGAGATCGGCAACCACGGCTATTTCCATAAAGACCAGGATAAACTTTCGTATGAAAAGAACGCCGAAGAGATCCGTCTGTGCGGCGAGTTGGTCGAAATGCTGTGCGGCGCGCGGCCGCAGCTCTTTGCGCCGCCCTCGGGCGCCTATTCCGAAAACACGGTGAACGCCGCCGAATCGCTCGGCTATAAGGTGATCATGTGGTCGAAGGACACCGTCGACTGGCGCGACCGCGATCAATCGGTCATTTACCGCCGCGCCACGCAGGGCGTGAGCGGCGGCGATCTCGTGCTCATGCACCCCACAAAAGAAACG
>CALVHW010000120.1 GCA_944328905.1 uncultured Clostridia bacterium
GCGTGTTTCAAACGCTCATCGGCCACGGCGCCACGGTGGTGGTCATCGAGCACGATCTCGACGTTATCCGCTCCGCCGATTACGTCATCGACATGGGCCCGGGCGGCGGCGAAGAGGGCGGCCGCATCGTGGCGGCAGGCACGCCCGCGGCCGTCGCGGCCGATCCCCGCAGCGTTACGGGAAAATTTATCTGACTTTATCGTGGCTGCACACATTCAATGCAGGGCGTTTTTGCCGAAACGGGCGGTCGCCGGGCAGAGGTTTCCGGCGCAGGGCGGGGCGGGCGCCCTTCGTGCGGCGCAGGCAGCGGCACCTTTTTCCGGCACGGAATACGGATGCGGAACATTTTTTTGTACAACGTACAAGCAATTTCAGCGCAGTGCAGATATGCGAACGGGCGGCGCAGACTTCGGTCTGCGCCGCCCGTTCGCTTTCTTCAAAAAAATTTTCAGAAAGGGTATTGACAGGCCTCAATATATAGTGTATAATATATAACGATAAATATATATCGGAGTGTAAAGAATGCCGCCCAAACCGAAAGTTACGAAAGAGCAGATATTGCAGCAGGCTCTCGCGCTGGTGCGCGAGAGGGGAGCGGGGGCGCTTACGGCAAAGTCGCTTGCGGCGCGGCTGAGCTGCTCCACGCAGCCGGTATTCTGGCACTATGCGGGCATGGACGAGCTGAAGGCGGATGTTTACCGCGCGGCGCTCGGCGTGTTCGGGCAGTACCTGCGCCGCCCGCAGCAAGGGGTTTCCGCCTATATGGCGGTCGGGCTGAATTATATACACTTTGCCATGGAAGAACGGCCGCTGTTCCGCTGCCTGTTTATGGGCGATCTCGGCCATGCCGACGTGTTCGGCGCCAAGGTGGAGATGGAATATATCCTCGGCGTGCTCGAACAGAGCGACAGCATCACCGGCGAAAACGCGCGGATCATCTATCGGGAAATGTGGCTGTTTTCGCACGGCATCGCCGCCATGATCGCATCGGGCAGCGCCGAATTTTCCGAACAAGAACTGCAAACGATGCTCGGCCATGTTTATCGCGGGCTTTCGCGGTACTTGCAGAGCGAAAATAAAAATTCATAAGGAGTAAGCTATGAACAAATACGATGCTGTAGTGATCGGCGCCGGAAACGGCGGCCTCGTCGCGGCGATACGGCTGTTGCAGGGCGGCGCGAAAACGCTGCTCGTGGAAAAGCACAATCTGCCCGGCGGGTTTGCCACCAGTTTCCGCCGCGGCAGGTTCGAGTTCGAGGCGTCGCTGCACGAACTCAACGATTTCGGCACTGCCGCCAATGCCGGCGACGTGCGCGTGCTTTTCGACGAACTGGGCGTGACGGACAAGATCGAATGGTTCCAGATTCCCGAAGCGTACCGCGTCATCGTGCGCGCCGAAAAACTGGATGCGACCATGCCGTTCGGTGTGGAGGCTTTCATCGACAAAATGGAAAAATACGTGCCAGGCAGCCGCCCTTCGATGGTCAAGTTTTTTGATCTTGCCGAAGAGATCCGCCTGGCGCAGGCGTACAGTTCGTCCGTAAACGGCAAGACCGATCCGAAATACATGGTCAAAAATTACGGCAATTTCGTGCGCTGCGGCTCGTATTCGGTCAACGAAGTGCTCGCCGCTTTGAAAATGCCGCAAAAGGCGCGGGATATCCTCAACGCCTATTGGTGCTACCTCGGCGCGCACTGCGACGATCTGAGTTTTATCCACTATGCGAGCATGGTCAACCGCTACATCCGCCGCGGCGCCAGTATGCCGAAAATGCGCTCGCACGAAATTTCGCTGGCGCTCACCGAACGCATCCGCGAACTGGGCGGCGACGTGCTCTTCAACACCGAGGCGGTGAAGATTCTCACCGACGAAAAGGACGGCGGCGTTGCGGGCGTGGTGCTGGATGACGGCACGCAGATTCAAACGCGGCACGTCGTAGCCAACTGCGCGCCCCATCTCGTGTTCGGCAAAATGATGGACAAAGCGCCCGAAGCCGAGGTGCGCGCCGCGAACGCGCGCAAATTCGCCGGCAGGGGATTCACCATGTTTTTAGGGCTGGACGCCGATGCCGACGAGCTTGGTATTTCCAACCATAACTATTTCCTGTATGACACGACAAACAGCGCCGCGCAGTACGAAAAGATGCGCACCATCCGCGACAATGAGGTGCAGGCGACCGTCTGCCTCAACCGCGCCGATCCGGAATGCTCGCCCAAAGGCACCTGCATGATGTACTTTACCACGCTGTATATGTCTGACGACTGGGGCAACGTGAAGGCGGAAGATTATTACAAAACAAAAAATTACGTGGCGAATAAGATGATCGACCGTTTCGAACGGGATACGGGCGCAAAACTGCGCGGGCATATCGAGGAGATCTCCGTCGCCACGCCGATGACGTATGCGCGCTACTGCGGGCACCCGCAGGGCGTCATTTACGGCTACGAATCGCAGTATTGGGACGGCCTGATGCCCCGCCTGCAAATGATGGGCGAAGACCACAAAGTGCGCGGCCTGCGCTTTGCCGGCGGCTACGCGATGCGCCTTTCCGGCTATTCGAGCGCCTATTTCTCGGGCGACATTTCCGGCCGTCAGACGGTCGGCGACATCAAAAAGGAGGGTTGAACGATGTCTTTCGTATTCAAAAAACAGATTTTCGGTTTTATGGACCTTCTGCGTTTCAAAAAGATGGTGCCCGTCCGCCGCAAAAAACTGGAAGAGGGTTCCGCAGAGCCGCTGCCGGCAACGTACCGCGTCAACGAAACGGCGAAAGTGCTGCACCCCGGCTTTCAGAAGGCGACGCTCGTTGCGGCAGAGCAGAACACGCCCGATACCAAAACGTATACCTTTGAAACGGAAAAGCCCTTTTATTTCCGAGCCGGGCAATATGTTACGCTCGGCTGCAAAGTGGGCGAAAGCCTCGTTTCGCGGCCGTATGCAATCTCATCCGCGCCCCGCGCGGCGCTGGGAAAGAAGGTTTCACTCACCGTCAAAAAGTGCGGCTTTTTCAGCGGGTATCTGTTCGACCATGCCAAAGCGGGCGACGTCTTCACTCTGGGCGATCCGTCGGGCGAATTCTGCTATGAGCCGGTCAAAGACGCGCCGCACATCGTGGGCATTGCGGGCGGCAGCGGCATCACGCCCTTTTACAGCATGGCACAGGCCGTTGCCGACGGCACCGACGATTACAAGCTGACGGTTTTTTACGGCGCAAAGACGGAAGAGGACATTATTTTCAAAGCGCAGCTCGATGCGCTCCGTTCGGATAAAATTCAGATTGTTTACGTTCTCAGCGACGAGGCGCGCGAGGGGTACGAACACGGCTTTATCAGTGCGGAGATCATCAAAAAATACGTTTCCGGCGATTTTACGGTGATGATGTGCGGCCCCGCCGCCATGTACGCCTACGAGGATAAAGAACTCGCCGCGTTCGGCCTGCCGCTGCGCCGCATCAAAAAGGAGGCGAACTGCGTC
>CALVHW010000121.1 GCA_944328905.1 uncultured Clostridia bacterium
GCTTTGCCGCCCGTTCCGGTGCGGAATAAAAGGGAGGATCTTATATTATGCGTAAAGATTTCGGTGCGAAAACGTATCTGTACCCGATGCCCGTGCTCATCATCGCCACTTACGGGCCGGACGGCACGCCCGATGCCATGAATGCGGCCTGGGGCGGCATCTGCGATGAAAACAAAATCGCCGTCTGCCTTTCGGCGGAGCACAAAACGACGAAGAACATCCTCGCCAAAAAGGCGTTCACCGTCAGCGTGGCGGATGCGGCGCACGTCGACGCGTGCGACTATGTGGGCATCGTGTCCGGCAACAAGGTGCAGGATAAATTCGAAAAGGCGGGCTTTCATGCCGTAAAGAGCAAATTTGTCGATGCGCCCGTCATCGAGGAACTGCCCATGGCGCTCGAATGCCGGCTGGAAGGGGTGCAGGGCGAACTCATCATCGGCGAAATCGTCAACGTGAGCGCAGACGAGAGCGTGCTGGGCGAAGACGGAAAGATCGACGCCGCCAAAGTGCGCCCGATCACGTTCGATCCCGTGCATCACAAATACATCGCGCTGGGCGACGCCGTCGGCAATGCCTTCAAAGACGGCGCAAAACTTAAATAACGCGGGCGGCGGTCCGAAAAAAGAGAGGGGTACGGCAAAATGCCGCACCCCTCTCTTTATGGAGAAAAAAGTAGCAAAAAGTCTGAATGATCAGCAGCCGATCTTTTTCGCGATCGTGCCTTTGAAGAAGCAGACCACCGCGCCGAGAATGGCGAAGATGCCGCCGAGGATGGGCCCTACGGCGAGTTTTTCGTCATAGGCGAGGGTGATGACATCTTTCACGTCCTGCGTCAGGCTGATGGCGGTGAAACCGGTGGTGCTGAACAGGAACACGGCGCCGACGACGAAGCAGGCCGTCGTTACGATCTTGGTGATCAGTCCGTTTTTGAAGAGCAGAGCCAGAACGCCGCCGATGAGGGGCAGCGCAAAACCCAAAAGCGTCATGATGTTGAATTTCAGCGTTTCCACTTCGATGGAGCCCTCTTCCAGTTTATCGCCGAAAGCGAGCTGGCTGCCCGTAAAGGAAAATTCCGAACCGAACGCCTTACCCGTGTACGTTACCGCATCCAAAAACATCATGCAGAACGCGAGGATGCCGAACAGCAACGCAATGCCTCCGGCAATGTAAATGCCGTATTTGCCTTTTTTTGCCATAGTTGAAAACTTACCTCCTTTCGATAGGTTATCGTTATCATAATTCTATCACAAAGCAAAGCGAAAAGCAATGGTTTGGCGCATCTTTTTGAAAGTTCGACTGTTTGCCGAAATCTGTTGATTATTTCCCCGCCCCGCGCTATAATGAAACTATGGATATACAGAAGATCAAAAACATCGTCGCCGCGGCGGAAGACGCCTGCGTCGACTATCCGTTCGAAGACGACTTTGAAACGGCGGTGCTGCGCCGCGCATCCTCGCGCAAGTGGTTCGGCGTTTACATCGCGGTGCCGAAAAAGTATTTCGGCGAAGGGCAGGGGAGCGAATTCTGCTTAAACCTCAAATGCCCGCCCGAACTTTCCGAAATGCTGCGGCAAACCTACCGCGGCATCGTGCCAGCCTGGCACATGAACAAAACACACTGGATCACCGTGCGCCTGCACGCCGACGTGCCCGACGAAGAGGCGGAAAAACTTATCGAACTCAGCCGCAGTATGGCGGGCGGCAAAAGATTGTGAACAAATCGTGAAAGCGTAAGCGCATTCGATTGCGTTTCTCCGCGGTTTATAGTATAATAGCAAGGATGGCGGCCTTTTCCGCGGCTGTTTGCGCAGTTTTGCAAACGGCGGGGAGCGTCCGCAAATATCTGAAAGGGGTTTTTTACCAATGAAACTGATTTATGGCGTAAAAGACAGACCGAAGCCCGGGCAGCTGATCCTGTTCGCGCTGCAGCAGCTGCTCGCGATTCTTGCGGCAACGATCACCGTGCCTATGGTCGTCGGGAACGGGATGTCCATTTCGGCGGCGCTGTTCGGGGCGGGTGCGGGCACGCTCGTGTACCAGCTTTTCACCAAATTCCGCAGTCCCGTGTTCCTGGGCAGTTCGTTCGCGTTCATCAATTCGATGATCGCCGCATTTGCGGGCGGTGTGTCTATGTCGCTGGGTTATCTCGGCTTGATCATCGGCGCTGCGTTTGCGGGACTCGTGTACGTCGTCATCGCCATCGTCGTCAAATGCGTGGGCGTCAAATGGATCGATAAAGTCATGCCCGCAGCGGTCATCGGGCCCACGGTTGCACTGATCGGTCTTTCTCTGGCGGGCAGCGCCATTCAGAACGCGCTCGGTGGCAGTGCGAATATCGTGTTCAATGAGAATACGAGCAGTTATATTATGGATCTACACTCGATACTCTGCCTCATCTGCGCACTGTTCACGCTTGCGGTCACCATCATCAGTTCCGTCTACGGCAAAAAAATGATGAAGATGATCCCGTTCATCATCGGTATCCTTTCGGGGTATGCGCTCGCGGCGATCTTTACGGGGTTCAGTTACATCCCCGGCGCGGAAGAGATGCGCATTATCGACTTTTCGATTTTCAAATCGATGGAATGGGTGCCCGAATTTACCTTTATGCGCGCTTTCGTTGATGCCGAATACACGGCGGAAGGGGGCATCGGCGCCTATATCGGTACCATCGCCGTCGCGTATATCCCCGTCGCGTTCGTCGTGTTCGCGGAGCATATCGCAGACCATAAAAATATTTCTTCGATCATCGAATCGGATCTTTTGACCGATCCCGGCCTTTCGAGGACGCTCCTCGGCGACGGCGTCGGTTCGATGGTAGGCGCGTTTTTCGGCGGCTGCCCCAACACGACCTACGGCGAGTCGATCGGCTGCGTGGCAATTTCCGGCAATGCTTCCGTCATCACCATCTTTGTAACGGCCGTCATGGCGATCGTCGCATCATTTATCGCACCCTTTGTTATTTTCCTGGCCAGCATACCGAGCTGCGTCATGGGCGGCGTGTGCGTTGCACTGTACGGGTTTATCGCCGTCAGCGGCTTGAAAATGGTGCAGAAGGTCGACCTGAACGATAACGGTAACTTGTTCACCGTTTCTTCCATTCTGGTCGCGGGCGTAGGCGGCCTGGCGCTCACGTTCGGCAAGGTTACCCTTACGAACATCGCCTGCGCGCTAATCCTCGGCATTCTGGTAAACGTGCTGGTCAATCTGCGCAAAAAGAAAGCGGAAGCGGATAGCGATGCCGCAGAGGAGAAGCCCGCCGAAGCGGAGATTTGCAAAGATGAAACGGCCGCCGCGGAAGAAATTTCCGAAGCGGAAAAACAGCCGGAAGACCTCGGTTCGCAGCAGAAAGAATAGTTTGCAAACGTCAAGCGGCCCGCGCCATACGCGGGCCGTCGGTTTTGCGGACGGTTTTGAACGCAAAGAGGGGGCGGGCGACATCTTTTCTTGCGTACGGCTGA
>CALVHW010000122.1 GCA_944328905.1 uncultured Clostridia bacterium
AAGAGATCGTTCGCCGGTGTGCCGAAGAAGGCATCCGCACCGATTTCGTGCGCGTACCCGGATGCAGCCGCATCAACGTAAAGCTGCGCGCGGGGGAGGAAACGGACATCAACGGCAGCGGCCCGCCCGTTCCGCCCGACGCCTATGCGGCGCTCGCCGAAAAACTTTCCGCCCTCGGCGAAAGCGATATAGCCGTGTTTGCGGGCAGTGCGCCGCCCTCGCTCGGCGAAGACGCGTACGCGGAACTGATGCGCCGCCCCGGCCGTGCGAAACTGGTGGCGGATGCGTCGGGCAGCCTGCTGCGCCGCGCCGTATCCATGCGCCCGTGGCTCGTCAAGCCCAACAAAGAGGAACTTTGCGAACTTTTCGGCAGACAGGCGGAAAGCGCCGCGCCCGAAGATATCGCGGATATGGCGCGCGCCCTGCAAAAGGAGGGCGTGCAAAACGTGCTCGTCAGTTTGGGCGCGGAGGGCGCGTTCCTTTTGTCGGAGAGCGGCGAAGAACTCTTTCAGCCCGCTTTTTCGGGCAAATGCGTCGATTCGGTCGGCGCGGGCGATTCCATGCTCGCCGGCTTTCTGGCGGGAAAGGCGACGGGCAAAAGCGACAAAGACAGCCTGCGTCTCGGCGCGGCGGCGGGCGCCGCCACGGCGTTCCGAACCGGCCTCGCGCAGAGGGAAGAGATTCTCGCGCTTTTCAACTGAACAGGGCGGCGGTAACCGATTCCGCAACCACGAACCCGGGCGGCGGCTTTTGTTATGCGAAAGCGGCAAAAATACAGTTTCCGGCGGATGTCGCGCAGATAAATAATCCTGTTACCGTTCTATTGCCTGCATTTCACCCGATCCATAACGGCACCACGGCGCCGCGCAAAAATTGCGCGGCGCTTTTGTAATATATTTACAAAAAAGTAAACGTTTCGCTCATTTAAGTAAACGTTTCGCTCATAAAACGTCGAAAAAATGTTAAAAATTTTATCGATATACTGTTGACGATTGCATTTTTGTATGTTAAAATTGAAACGCGAATAACAAAAAAGCAGTCTGTAAAGGAGCCTTTCCATGATCAGATACACGTTGGATAAAGCAAACAAGAGCATCGCCGTGAGCGAGCATCTCTACGGCCTCTTTTTCGAGGACATCAACCAGGCGGCGGACGGCGGCCTGAACGCGGAAATGGTGGTGAACAACTCGTTCGAATTCGAGTACATCGCCTACGATCCGCACAATGCGGCCGTGCCCGTTGCAGTGCGGCAGATGAAGCGCAAATACTGGGATATTTTCGGCGCGGGGCCGTGGTCGATCAGCACGGAAGGCGGCATGAACGCCAACAACCCGTCTTACCTCAAACTGTGCGTGGGCGGAATCTACCGTCTGGAAAACCCCGGCTATTCCAAGAGCGAATGGAATTATTACGGCATGGCGCTCGACGAGGGCGAAACCTATCATTTTTCCATGTGGGTGAAAAAACTCGGCTTTGCGGGCAAGGCGGAGGTATTCGTGCGCGGCGCGCGCGGCGCGCTCACGTCCGTGGCGGAGATACCGCTTGCGGGCGAGGGCGGCGAATGGGTACAGGTCTGCGCCGACATCTGCGCCGCTAAAACGGAGATGGGGCGCCTGGTCATCATTTTCAAGGGCAACGGCCATATCGGCGTCGACATGGTTTCGCTCCTGCCCGATACGGTGTGGGGCGGCGAAAAATACACCTGCGGCAAACTTTCGCCGCGGCTGGTGCAGGTGCTCAAAGACTGCCACCCGTCCTTTTTCCGTTTCCCGGGCGGCTGCGTGGTGGAGGGCGACGAAACGTTTGCCAATCTCTACCGCTGGAGAGGTACCGTCGGCAAACTCGAAGAGCGCAAGCAGATCGCCAACACCTGGGGCTATATGCAGTCGTACGGCGTCGGCTTTTACGAATATTTCTGCCTGTGCGAAGACCTGAACATGGCGCCGCTGCCCGTGCTGCACGCGGGGCTCTTGTGCCAGATCCGCGTCGGCGAACAGCGGGGCGACGGCTACCGCCGCCTGCTGCCCGGCACCAAAGAATTTCAGTACGAGGTCATCGACAACGTTGCCGATCTCCTGTTTTTTGCGAAGGGCAGCGCCGATGCGAAGGATGCGCGCGAGGCAAAGTGGGCGTCGCTGCGCGCTGAAATGGGGCACCCCGCGCCGTTTGCCTTGCAATATGTGGGCATCGGCAACGAAAACTGGGGGCGCGAATATTTCGAAAACTTCTCCGCCTGTATGCTCGGCCTGCGCCAGTACGATTATGCGGGCGTGCAGACCGATCTCCTCAATAAGTTCGGCATCACCGTCGTCACCACCTGCGGCGTAGACATCCGCCCGCAGGATTCCAACGAAAGCTGGAAGGTCATCAACCGCGAATTCCGCGATACCGTCGTCGACGAGCACGTCTACAATTCCTACCAGTGGTTCATCGACAACTCCAAGCGTTACGACTGTTACGACCGCACGGGCGCCAAGGTGTTCATGGGCGAATACGCCATGCACACGATGAGCGACGGCCGCGGCAGGCTCAACGGCGAAAACAACCTGCGCTCGGCGCTCGCCGAGGCGGCGTTCCTCACCGGCTGCGAGCGCAACAGCGACGTCGTGAAGATGACCTGCTATGCGCCCCTGTTCGCCTCCACCGCCAATTACAAGTGGACGCCCGACCTCATCTGGTTCAACGCGCGCGACGTGATGCTCACGCCCAACTACTTCGTGCAGCAGATGTTCGCGGCGAATACGGGCAAATACCTGCTCGGCAATGTGGCGGATACGGACGAGAGCAACGGCGGCGGCATCCTCGTCGGCGCCCATGCCACCGGCGTGGCGGTGCGCGAGGTGCGCGTGCGCGACGCGGAGAGCGGCAAACTTCTCTATAAACACAACTTCCGCGACGGCATGGGGGATTGGAAACTGTACCCCCGCTGCATCGGCGGCCGCATCGAAAACGGCGAACTGGTCATCGACGAGGCGGATGCCTTCAACGGCTATTATTTAGACGGCGACTTCGAAAACGTGGAAGTGGAAGTGGATATGCGCCGTTTGAGCGGTGCGCAGAGTTTCATCGCGGGCGTGGGCGTAAAAGATGTAGAAGACCGCGGCACGATGGACTGCAACGGCTTTTCCGTCAGCTGCCAGTACGGCAAGAACCACAAGGGCTACGACGTGTCGTTCGATAAGCGCGTCGATTTCATGCGCACGGTGTGCGAAATGATGGGCAAAGATAAGTTCGTCGGCTACTCGCCGGAGGGCAACACGCTGCGCATCGTGTACACCCGCAAAAAGATGACCTGCTCCTTCCTCAAAGACAGCGTTTGGCACTTCCTGTTCGAAAAGAACGTGTGGCGCGTCAACGAGCGCGTGTTCCAAACGGCCACTTTCGACGGCGACAAAATTTATTTGAAAGTGGTGAACGTGAGCGGCGAGCCGCAGCCCCTGCGCGCGGAGATCGCCGGC
>CALVHW010000123.1 GCA_944328905.1 uncultured Clostridia bacterium
AGCCCGTCGCTTTCGACGCAAGCGCCGAAGAGCGCGAAACACGGGGATTCACCTCGATGACGGCGTATTCGAAAGAATCGGGATTGAGCGCAAACTGGCAGTTGCAGCCGCCCTCGATGCCCAGTTCGGTAATGATTTTGAGCGACGCGCTGCGCAGCATCTGGTATTCTTTATCGGAAAGCGTGACAGCGGGCGCTATGACGATGGAGTCGCCCGTGTGGATGCCCACCGGATCAAAGTTTTCCATCGAGCAGACGGTGATCACGTTGCCGGCGCTGTCGCGCAGCACTTCGAACTCGATCTCTTTCCAGCCGTAAATGTATTTTTCGACCAGCACCTGCGTGATGGGCGAAAGCATAAGCCCGTTGTGCGATACGGTGCGAAGTTCCTCTTCGTTGAATGCAACGCCGCCGCCCGCACCGCCGAGCGTGAATGCCGGACGGATGATCACGGGGTAGCCGATTTTATTGGCGACCGCCACGCATTCCTCCACCGTATAGGCGATATCCGAAGGAACGACGGGCTGGCCAATCTTCTGCATCGTCTCTTTGAACAACTCGCGGTCTTCCGCGCGGTCGATCGCGTCCACTTTGGTGCCGATCAGTTTGACGCCGTATTTATCGAGAAAGCCCTCTTTGGCGAGCTGGCAGCCGATGGTAAGGCCCGTCTGTCCTCCGAGAGAGGCAAGCAGGCTGTCCGGCCGCTCTTTTATAATAATTCGTTTGATGGATTCCAGCGTGAGCGGTTCGAGGTAGATCTCGTCCGCCAGGGCGCTGTCGGTCATGATCGTCGCGGGGTTGGAGTTGCAGAGAACGACGTTCACCCCCGCCGCTTTCAGCACGCGGCATGCCTGCGCGCCCGCATAGTCGAACTCCGCCGCCTGGCCGATCACGATGGGCCCGGAGCCGATCACAAGAACCTTTTTTATATCGCTTTTTTTAGGCATTTGTTTTTCCTCCGTCCATCATGGCCATGAATTTATCGAAAAGGTCGCGCGCATCCAAAGGCCCCGCGCATGCCTCCGGGTGGAACTGCACCGTAAAGGCATTGTAATCGGGATATTCGACGCCCTCGCAGGTATTGTCGTTGGCGTTGACGAAACTCAGCCGCCCCACGTTTTTGACGGAGTCGGCGATCACTTCGTAGCCGTGGTTCTGGCTGGAAATGTACACCGTTCCCGTAGACAGTTCTTTGACCGGCTGGTTGGCGCCGCGATGGCCGTACTTCATCTTTTTGGTCTTTCCGCCCATCGCCAGCGCGAACAGCTGGTGCCCGAGGCAGATGCCGAAAATGGGAAGTTTGCCCGCAAGTTTGCGGATCTCGGCGATGATCTCCGTGTTTTCCGCGGGATCGCCCGGCCCGTTCGTGAGCATCACGCCGTCCGGTTTGAGCGCCAGTATCTGTTCCGCCGTATAAGATGCGGGAACGCGGATCACGCGGTTGCCGCGCTTGATAAGCTCACGCGCGATATTTTCTTTTGCGCCGAAATCCCAGAGTACCACCGTGCGCTTTGCGTTTTCAGTTTCGTAATATTTCACTTCCGGGCAGGTACAATTTTTCACCGCGTCGCGGATGCTGAATGCGACGACTGCCGAAAGATCGCTCACGGGTTTGGAAGAGATGACTGCGTTCATCACGCCCGCCTCGCGCACTGTTTTGGTGAGTTCGCGCGTGTCGATGCCGTAAATGCCGACGACGTTCTGCACTTTCAGATAGTCGTCGATCTTTTCTTCGCACCGGAAATTGGAGGGATGCTCGCAGTACTCGCGGACGATATACCCGGACAGATACGGGCGCTTGCTCTCCCTGTCCGAAAGGATCATTCCGTAGTTCCCGATCAGCGGGAACGTCTGAATGACGATCTGCCCGTAATAACTGGGATCCGTGAGCGTCTCGATGTAACCGGTCATGCCCGTCGTAAATACGAGTTCGCCCAACACGTCGCCGCGGGCGCCGAACCGCTTGCCCTCAAAGACTTTTCCGTTTTGCAGCGTAAGATAAACTTTTTCTCCGTTCATATGTACCCTTTCCGAAAAATGATTTTCTTATTTTAACAATTTTACGAGAACCGCTTTCTGTGCGTGCAGTCTGTTTTCCGCCTCGTCGAAGATCTCGTCCGCGTGCGCTTCGAACACCTCGTCGGTGATCTCTTCGCCGCGGTGCGCGGGCAGGCAGTGCATGACCATCGCGTCGCGCTTGGCGACCGACAGAAGATCGGCGTCGACACAATAATTTTTGAATACTTTTTCCCTTTCGGCTTTTTCGCTCTCCTGCCCCATCGATGCCCACACGTCGGTATAAAGGACATCGGCATCGGCGGCGGCCGCTTTCAGGTCGGAAGTGACGGTCAGTTTGCCGTTCTCCGAGGCCCACTTCACGATGTCCGCATCGGGGCGGTAATTGTCCGGGCAGGCGATCGCCACTTCCATGCCCATTTTGACGCCGCCGACGATCAGAGAATTTGCCATATTGTTGCCGTCGCCCACAAAGCACAGTTTCAGGCCTTTGAAACTGCCTTTGTATTCGCGGATGGTCATGAGGTCGGCGAGCACCTGGCAGGGATGGCAGTAATCGGTAAGCCCGTTGATGATGGGGATGGAACCGTATTTCGCCAGATCCTCCACATCAGACTGTTTGAACGTGCGGATCATGATCGCGTCGAGATAGCGCGACAGAACGCGCACGGTATCTTTGATCGGTTCGCCGCGGCCGAGTTGTATGTCGCGGTCGGAAAGAAACAACGACGTTCCGCCCAGTTCGCTCATGCCGACTTCAAAACTCACCCGCGTGCGCGTGGAAGATTTCGTAAAGATCATGCCGAGCTTTTTGCCGCTCAGATACTTGTGTTCGATGTTGTTTTTGCGCTCGTATTTGAGCTGATCGGCAAGATTTAATATGCCGAATATCTCTTCGGAAGAAAGATCTGCCAGTTTCAGTAAATGTTTCATTCGGATAATACCTCGTTCAAAATTTTCAGACCGAAATCCATCTCGTCTTTTTTGATGGTGAGCGGGGGCAGCAGCCGGATCCTGTCCTTTGCCGTCAGAACGATCAGGCCGCGGTCCAGGCACTTTTCGGCGACCTCGCGCGCGTTCTTCGTGATCTCCAAACCGATCATCAATCCCAATCCCGTCACGTTCACCACGTTGCGGATGCGTCCCAAATGCGTGAACAGATAGGCGCTTTTGCCCTGCACTTCAAGCAGGAGTTCTCTGTCGATGCGGCTGAGAATGCTCAGCGCACCCGCGCAAGCCACGGGGTTGCCGCCGAACGTGGAGCCGTGGTCGCCCGCAGCAAAAACTTTTTCCGTCTTTTCAAAGAACATGGTCGCGCCCAGCGGCAGGCCGCCCGCCAGCCCCTTGGCCGTAGTAACGACGTCGGGCTTTATGCCGTAATGTTCAAAGGCGTACAGTTTGCCCGTTCTGCCGTTGCCCGTCTGCACTTCGTC
>CALVHW010000124.1 GCA_944328905.1 uncultured Clostridia bacterium
CCTTGCCTCCGACGGCCAAATTTTCGCCCTGCGAACGGTTGATGGCGCCTGTTTTCAATGACGAAAGACGCAGCGTGTAGTCGAGCGCGGGATTGCAGGTGATCGTATAAATCATGCCTGTTCCCTCTCGCTTTCGGCGGGCAGAACGCCCTGTTCGCGCAGATAGTCCTCCAAAATACCCGCCGCCTGCGCGCACAATTCCGGGCAGGGACGCTTTTTATAGTACTCCGCCGTGCGCGCTTCGGCGTTCGGCGAACTGTCGGTTTTGACGCCCGCGAGAAGTTCGCGGCAGACGATCGAGCCGTTTCGGGCGCGGAATCGGGCGGCGAGTTCCTGCTCGCGCGCGTAGAGTGCCGATTTTTCTTCGAGCGTGACGTGTTCGGCATCGTAAAAAATTAAGCCGAGCACCGCCATCATGCCCGAAACGGTGCCGCAGATCTCGCGCATACGCCCCACGCCGCCGCCGAAGGGTGCGGAAATTTTGAGCGCCGTCTTTTCACCGATCCCGATCACGTCGGCAAAGGCGAGCACGACCGCCTGCGTGCAGTTGTATCCTTTCATAAAATTTTCTTTGGCTTTTTGTGCCCTGTTCATGCGACCTCCCGAAAATAAACAGACAATTTTCAAAATATCCTTGCTTTCACAAAATTCTGTGGTATAATGGAAGTATGATAGATATCTATTATACGTATGAAACAGTTAAATCGGACGATTTCATACTCGCCGTACTCGCCAAGTATTACAACATACGCGTGGACGGACTGATGAAATCGGTCAACGGCAAGCCGTTCATTTTGGGGCGCAAGGTACATTTTAACCTTACGCACAGCAAAAAGATGACGGCGCTCGCCGTCGGGAAAGTGAAACTCGGACTCGACTGCGAAAGCCTCGACGGAAAGCCCCGCCCTGCCGTGCTGCAAAGGTTTTCCGAGCGGGAAAAGGCGGAAATTTCCGCCCTTTCCGAATTTTACGCGCACTGGACGGCGCGCGAAAGTTTTATTAAATACAACGGCGAATCGCTCGCGCACTGCTGGCGCAAGGTGGAATACCTCGGCGGCGGCATCGTGTTCTGCGGCGAAAAACAGGATGTAAAGATAACGCAGTTTGTTTTCGAAAACTATGTTTTCAGCCTGTGTTGCAGCGACACCAAATACGCGCTGCACGCAGTGAAAAATCTTTTGCAATAAAACCGCAGCCCGCGCGAAAGCGCGGGTTTTTTTGTTGCCGAATACGAGAAGTGGCCGGCCACATATGCAGGCACGGCACCACCCCCAGAGCGAAAGCGCGGGTTTTTTTGTTATTCTGCACCGCCGCCCCGTGCGAAAATGCGGGTTTTTGCTTTTAAGCGCGGTATTTGGCGGCTACGATCTTCATGTTGCGGCCGATCATGCCCAGATAGCCGTCGATGGTGCGGGCGTAGGCGTCGCACTCGGCCGCGCGCATCGAATAATCGCGGTATCGTGCAACGTATTTTTTGATAAGGTCGACGATGTTGACGACCGAACGCTGCAACTCGAACACGGTGAATTTATAAAAATTGTCGTCGCGGATGGTGACCACCCAGGCGGAGGGGTGCAAGATCTTGCTCGCGCTCGCATAGGCGGCGTGGCGGGCGCTCTGCCCGGCGATCTTTTGCAGGCCGTCTTTGAAATTCAGGCGGTATTCCTTGCCAATGCCGCCGCGGAACTCTTCGATGTGCATGAGCCAGCCGTAATTGATAAAGGCGTTGCGCTCCTTTATGCCGAACGTTTTGCATTCTTCGGAAAGGCGCTTTTGCAGCTGCTCGGCGTTCGGGTTGTTTTCGAGATCGAAATATTCCATGTGCTTGACGTATTCGAAAAACAGGTCGTCGCCCCGGGCGTTGAGCACAATAAGCACGCATTCCAGTTCGTGCAGGTGCCGCCAGAGGATGACGGCGTCGCAGCTGTTGCCCGCGGCGAGCAGATTGATGACGCTCTTGATGGTAACGAGCGATTTTTTGAACAAGTTGTTGATGCCGTTCATGCGGCGGTCTTCGCCGCGCAGCGTGCCCAGCACGAACAGCGAATAGCTGCACGCCATGTTGAACGCGGCGATCTCGGGCGAATATGCCGAGGTGTTCGACTTTTTTTCCACGTTGAGATGCTCGTTGATGACGATGTAGATGGCGACGTCGTGCACGAGCAGGTTGCGATAATTCTGCTCGCCCTGCAGCCGCTCCACAAACGGCTGCGGAAGGTGCGAAGTATGAAAAATATGGAAATAAAAGATGTAACTGACCACTTCGTCCAGCCGTGCGCCGTCGAGCGCGCGCAGGCGGATCTTGCGGCGTTCGAGTTCGGCGGCGTACTGCTGTTTGACCTTATCGTACATTTCGCGGATAAAGGCGGCATCGACCGTTTTGCCCGTGATGCGGGTGAGCCGCGCCATCTGCGCCTGAAAGATCCTTTCCTCCATCTGCTCGCTTATGTTCGGCATACGCTGTCCTTCGGCCGCGGCGGAATTTGCCCGGCGGCCATTTTCGTTCCCTTTCATTATACTATAAACCGCGCAAAAAGGCAAGGGTTTCTTTTGCGCGGCGAAAACGGCGGAAAAACCGACAAAATGAAAGGGCGCACAACGGTTGCGCCGGCCTTTGGGAATGTGAAAAATTTTACAGGGCGAAACGGTGCAAATAAGCAGAAATGCCCCGCGCACTAATGAAAACGCTTGACTTATCTTTTCTTTTACGGTATAATTTGTATGTATAGTTGGAAAAGTATTACTAATTATACAAAGGAGCGACAAAAAATGAACAACTTCCCCGAAGGCAAATACCTTTCCACCGTGAAGATCGGGCCGAAAGGACAGATCGTGATTCCCAAAGAAGTGCGCGAAATGTTTTCGCTCGGTACGGGCGACTCGCTGGTGCTGATGGCGGACAAGACGCAGGGCATCGCGTTGCAGCCATTTTCTTATGTAGAAAACTTCTGGAACGCCGTAAACAAGTTAAACGGCGAGGATAAAAAATGAACGCCCTCGACGTACGGGAACTTACCAAAGTTTACCCCGCTTTTACGCTCGATCATATAAGTTTTTCCGTTCCCGAAAAGCACGTTGTGGGACTGATCGGCCGGAACGGCGCGGGCAAAAGCACCGCCATCAAGAGCATACTGCGCTTTGTATCCTCGCAGGGAGCGGTACGCGTTTTCGGCAAAGACATGGAAGAAAACGAACGGGAGATCAAACAGGAGATCGGCTATGTAGGCGGAGGGTTCCGCTATTACCCGCTGAAAACGCTGGCGGCCGTACGCAGGGCATACTCTGCATTTTATCCCCTGTGGGACGCAAAAAAATACGGCGACTATCTCGGCCGGTTCGCCCTCGACGAGCGCAAAAAGGTGCGAGAACTTTCGGAAGGAATGAAGGTGAAATTCGCCCTCGCACTGGCGCTCTCGCACGGAGCAAAACTGC
>CALVHW010000125.1 GCA_944328905.1 uncultured Clostridia bacterium
GTTTTCCGCCCCAAATTTACACAATTTTGAGAACATATGTTCAGAATTTCAGCGAGGTGGTCAGCCGTCCCTGTATTTCCGTCAAAAACCGGGCATTTGTAAAAATCGGCGATGCGCTCGCGGAGGAAAATGTAATGGGTGCAGCCGAGCACCACGGCGTCGAACCGGCCCCGCGGCAGGTGGTCTTCCAAACGGATCGCCGACAGACCGAAGATGTTTTTTTCGATTTCCCCCGCCAGCCGCGCGGGGCAGAACGGAATGATTTCCGCCTTTGCGGCATTGGCGGCCATCAGCCGGCGGACGCGCCCGCTCGAAAGCGTGGCGCGCGTGGCCAAAAGCAGCACCCTCCCGCCCCGCGCGGCAGCCGGCCGCACGGCAGGCTCCACCCCCACGACGGGGAAAGGATACGCGGCGCGGAGCTCGTCTGCACACAGCGCCGTAACGGTGTTGCAGGCGATGACTGCCGCGCGCACGGGTATACGCGCGAACATCTTGAACGCGCGAAAGACAAGCGAACGTATCTCGCGCTCCGGGCGGTTGCCGTACGGCGCGTTGCCGTTGTCGCCGAAATAAACGAAATTTTCGCCCGGCAGGCGCCGCGCGCATTCGCGCAGGAGAGTCAGTCCGCCCACGCCGCTGTCAAAAAAAATAATTGCCCCGCCCTGCATCGTACTCCTTATCTGACTGTTTTTGCCGCGGTTTCCTGAAAATTCGGAAAGAAATAATTACAAATTACCGCGAAAAACAGTTTACAACCGAATTTTTTTATGATAAAATAGTCAAGACATTAAAAACAGAGAACCATTGAAAGGAGAAGCAAAGTGCCGAACATCAAATCCGCGAAAAAGCGTGTGCTCGTAATCGAAAAGAAAAACACGCAGAACAAAATGATCCGTTCCGAAATGAAGACCGCGATCAAAAAATTCAACGCCGCCATCGAAGCCGGCGACGCGGCCGCTGCGGAAAAACTGTTGCCCGCAACCGTTTCGGTGATTGATTCCGCCGCTTCCAAGGGCGTGATCCACAAGAATAACGCGGCCAACAAAAAATCTTCGCTCGCCAAGAGCCTGAACGCGCTGAAAGCCGCGCCCGTTAAAGAGTCGGAAAAACCTGCAGCAGAGGAAGAAAAGCCCGCCGAGGTCGCTGCACCCGAACAGGCTCCCGCGGCCGTAGAAGAAAAGCCGAAGAAAGCGCGCGCACCCCGCGCCAAAAAAGCCGCCGAAGAAGAGGCCCCCGCTGAGGAAAAGCCTAAAAAGACGCGTGCGAAAAAGGCGAAAACCGAAGACGCCGAGTAATCCGGCGCCAAAATTTTTGCATACAAAGAGAGCGGCAGTCCGCTCTCTTTTATTATATGCGTCCCCTATAATTTTCGCACTATTTAAATCCGCGTTCCGTGCGCCGTTCTCCCGCAAATCGCATTTGACCAGCCCGTTAAAAACTTCACTTCTTTTTTTGCGGCCTCGCCCGGAGAGAACTGCACGGATATCCGCGCAGCAATCCGCCCCGCATAGTGCAAATCCATGTGCCGCCGCGCACCGGACACTGCCCCGAAACGAACAGCCTCTCTGCCCCCGGCACATCACCCGCCAATCACCGCACAAACTCTTGAAATCCCCGCCTCACCCGGCGGGGATTTTTTTCGCCCCCGAAGCCTCTGTCAGACAGCGGATTTTCTGCATTCGCCCCCTGTCGGACGGTGGCGCATCGGCCAATGCGCATTCCGCACCGCACAAATACCTTCGTGCGGACGAATTTTTCAAAAATTTGTCGAAATTTTTTTGAAAAACCCGTGTAAAACGCTTGTCATTTTTTTTCGTTTATGTATAATTATATATCGGTTTATTTTTACTAAACTTTGAGTTTATCGAAGTTATTTATACTAAACTTTGAGTTTATCGAAGTTATTTTTACTAAACATTATGTTTATTATCACTGTGACCGCACAGGCAAGGGAGGCAGATCGGTGCAACTGGGAGCAAAGATCAAGGATATGCGCCTGCAACACAATCTCACGCAGGAAGAACTGGCCGACCGCTGCGAACTGACCAAAGGCTATATTTCGCAGTTGGAAAACGAACTGACAAGCCCGTCGATCGCAACGCTGGGAGATATTCTTTCCGCACTCGGCAGCAGCTTCAGCGAGTTTTTCAAAGAGGAAAAGGGCGATAAAGTCGTATTCGGCGAAAACGATTACATCGAAAAGGAATACGAGGGCGCCGTGCAGAACTGGCTGGTACCCAACGCGCAGAAAAACCTGATGGAGCCGCTCACCGTGGAATTGCAGCCGGGCGCCTCGACGGGCGAAGACGTGCCGCACGAAGGCGAGGAATTCGGCTACGTGCTCGAAGGCGAGGTTTCGCTGCGGCTGGGCAGCAAAAAATACGTGGTGCACAAAGGCGAAAGTTTTTACTACACCGCCGACTGCACGCACGCCGTATCCAATGATTCGCGCAAAAAGGCGAAAATTTTGTGGGTTTCCTCCCCTCCCAACTTTTAAGCAAGCCGCGGCGGTATGCCGAGAGAATAATATATCGGAAGGATTTGAAAAATGGCTGAACTCAAAAAGCAAGAAAAGACCGCAAAGAGCGAAAAGATCATCGAAATGGTCGGCGTTTCCAAAGCGTTCGACGGCACAACCGTCGTCGAAAACGTCAACCTGTACGTGCGCAAGGGCGAATTCATCACCCTGCTCGGCCCCTCCGGCTGCGGAAAAACGACCACGCTGCGCATGATCGCGGGATTCGACATTCCCACCGAAGGCAAAATTTTGCTGAACGGCAGAGACATCACCGACCTGCCCCCCAACAAAAGGCCGGTCAACACTGTTTTCCAGAGGTATGCGCTGTTCCCCCATTACAATATTTACGACAACATCGCGTTCGGCCTCAAACTGAAAAAGACGCCCGTCACCTATGTGAACGAAAAAGGCGAAACGTACACGAAAATGCAGAAACTCACCCGCCGCGAGATCGATGAAAAGGTGAGAAACGCCCTCGCCGTCGTCGACCTCGAAGGGTTTGAAAAGCGCGCCGTTTCCACGCTTTCGGGCGGGCAGCAGCAGCGCGTGGCCATCGCGCGCGCCATCGTGAACGAGCCGCAGATCCTGCTGCTCGACGAGCCGCTCGGCGCGCTCGATTTGAAAATGCGCAAAGAGATGCAGATCGAACTCAAAGAGATGCACCGCAAACTGGGAATCACCTTCATTTACGTGACGCACGACCAGGAAGAGGCGCTCACGATGAGCGACACCGTGGTCGTCATGAAAGACGGCTGTATCCAGCAGATCGGCACCCCCACCGACATCTACAACGAGCCTGCCAACGCCTTTGTGGCGGACTTCATCGGCGAGAGCAATATCTTTAACGGCACCATGGTAGACAAGTTCACGGTGCGCTTCT
>CALVHW010000126.1 GCA_944328905.1 uncultured Clostridia bacterium
TAACTGCTCGTTTTCGGCGAGGCGCACGATGTCTGCCCCGTCCTCGCGAAGCGCCTCTTCCGTAAAGCGGATCACGCTCATTTTGCGCAGGAACACGTCCTGGTTGAGCACCTCGAAAAAGCGCGCCGAGCCGCCCGTGGGCAGCGTGTGATCCGGCCCCGCAAAGTAATCGCCCACCGGTTCGGGCGTCCAGGCGCCCAAAAACACGGCGCCGGCGTTGCGGATGCGCGGCAAAAGCTGTTCATAGTTTTCCGTTGCAAGTTCCAGATGTTCGGGAGCGATTTCGTTGGCCAGGCGCACCGCCTCGTCCATATCCTTTACGAGGATGATGCCGCCCGCGTTTTCCGCCGAATAGGCGGCGATCTCCTGCCTTGGCAGCAGCGCCAGCTGCCGCTCTGCCTCTGCCTGCACTTTTTGCGCGAACTCCACGCTGTCTGTGAGCAAAATCGCGCGCGAGCGCCTGTCGTGCTCGGCCTGCGAAAGCACGTCCGCCGCCACGAACGCGGGGTTTTGCTTTGCGTCCGCGATGATGAGAATTTCCGAAGGCCCGGCGAGCATATCCAGCCCCACCTGCCCGTATACTTCCTTTTTGGCGAGCGTGACGTAAATGTTGCCGGGGCCGGCGATCACGTCGACCTTGGGCACGCTCTCGGTGCCGTAGGCGAGCGCGGCGATCGCCTGCGCGCCGCCCGCTTTGATGATCTTTTCCGCGCCGCACAGGTGTGCCGCCGCGATGACCGCGGGATGCACTTTGCCGCTCTTGGCGGGGGTTGCAACGTAGATGTGCTCCACGCCCGCCGCCTTTGCGGGCAGCACGCCCATCATCACCGAACTGAAAAGGGGCGCCGTGCCGCCGGGCACATAGATGCCCGCCCGCTCCACCGCGCGCACCGTATAGCCCGTGGTGCGGCCGTTTTCCGTGCGGATGTCCTCTTTCAGGAGATTGCGGCTGTGGTAGGCGAGCACGTTCGCCGCCGCCTTTTTCATGGAAGAAAGCAGCTTTTCGTCCAGCGCGGCGTACGCCTCTTGTATTTCTTTTTCGGATACGTACAGCGTATTTTTGTTCAGAGCGCTGCCGTCGAACTTTTCGCAATACGAAAAGAGCGCCTCGTCGCCCCGCTCGCGCACGCCTCGCACGATCTCGCGGACGGACTTTGCCGCCTCTTCGTCTTCGAACCCGCCGCGGGCGAGAATACCGGCGGCCTCTTCTGCATTTTTGTAAATCTTTAATTTCATCGTCCGTCTCCGATATGGTTCCCGATCTCGCGGATGAGCGAGAGGATCGCGGGCTTGGTCTTTAAGCTGACTTTGTTGGCGATGAGCCGCGCGGAGATGTCGAACACCTCTTCCAGCACGACCAGCCCGTTGGCGCGCAGCGTTCCGCCCGACTGCACGATATCGAAGATCACGTCGGCCAGTCCGGTGAGCGGCGCCAGTTCGATCGAGCCGTTGAGTTTGATAATTTCGGCGTCTTCCCCGCGCGAGAGAAAGAGTTTTTTCGCCGTGTTTACGTATTTGGTGGCCACGCGCAGATGCCCGCCGCGCAGTTTTTCCTTCGCGTCCGGAAAGCCCGCCACGCAAAGTTTGCACTTTTCAAAGCGCAGATCGAGCATTTCGTACAGATCGGCGCCCGCTTCGAGCAGCGTGTCTTTGCCGACGACGCCGATATCCGCAATGCCGTACTCGACGTATGTGGGCACGTCTGCCGGCTTTACGAAAAAGAAGCGGAACAGTTTATCGGGCGTTTCCAGCACCAGTTTGCGCGTTTCCTCTTTGAGAACTTCCGCGCGGATGCCGCATTTTATAAAGATATCGGCGCACGAATCGGCGAGGCGCCCCTTTGCCAATGCTACGTTCAGCATGCGATTTCTCCCGTTGAAAATTTAGTCAGCACGGCTCTTTCAGCCTTCGAGCGCGCGCAACACGCGCACCAGCCCCACCGCAAAGCCGACGGCGGGCAGGTCTTTGCCGAACTGCGCGCACAGGCCGTTGTAGCGGCCGCCCGAAAGCACGGGCGCGCCCACACCCTCGGCAAGGCCGGTGAACACCATGCCCGAATAGTAAGAGAGGCTCTTCACCGTGCCGAGGTCGAAGGAAACGTATTCCGCCGCGCCCGTCTTTTGCAGGTGCGCGTACACCTCCTGCAGGTGCGAAAGCGAGGAGCGGGCGAGGTCGTTGTCGGTCAGTTTTTCCGCCTCGGCGAGCACTTCCGCGCCGCCGAACAGCGAGGGCAGCGCCATGATCGCCGCCTGCGCCTTGGCGTTGGCGCCGTATTTTTTGAGGGCGATTTCGGTATTCACGCTGTCTTTGGCGTTGATGTAGCCGCGGATCTCCTCCGCGCCCGCCGCACTCAGGCCGCTCTCTTCGAGCAGTCCCTTATAAAAGCCGACGTGCCCGATGTCCACGATAAATTTTTGCAGGCCGACCGCGCGCAGGCAGTCGACGGCGAAAGTGATCGCCTTGGCGTCGGCGAGGGCGCCGTCTTCGCCGAACACTTCCACGCCCGCCTGCATCACTTCGCGATCGGAATTGCCGGACGCGGAAAAATCGTAAATCTGCGTAAAATAGCAAAGTTTTGCGCTCTTTTCGTGCAGTTTCGTGGCGGCGATGCGCGCGCACGCGAGCGACATATCCGGCCGCAGCACGATGAGCCGCCCGTCTTTATCCGTCATTTTGAACATTTTTGTCTGTTCGACGGTGCTCTCGATGCAGGCGTACGTATCGTAATATTCAAGCCCTGCCGACCGCACGAACCGAAAGCCGGCGCCCGTAAACTTTTTGCGCAGCACGGCCTCGAGTGTATCGAGTTTTTCGCATTCGCCCGGAAGAATGTCTCTCACGCCCTCGGGCAGTTTGAAGTAAGCCATATGTGATTTCCTTTTGCATAATTATGCGTTTTATCCGAAAATAAACGAATAAATTTTCCGCATATCGCTTTTATTATACCACGCGCGGGGCGCACTTGTCAATAAAACGGCCGTTCGCGCCGGAGCGAATCAAAAAAGCCGCCGCGCGGTATTGTTCACGAAAATTCGCGAAAAGAGTTTATAAAAATTTTTTTGTTCCGGGAGGGAGTTATTGTGGAATATAATAAATTTTCCGTGAAGCGCTCCGAACGCTCCGCGTTCTGACCGTTTCCCGTCAAATTTATTATAACTCCCGTTTTTGCGGAATTTATTGCTTACTGCCATATTTGTTTTTGGCATCTATACTTGACAAATTTTTGCTGTTCGCGGGTAAAAACCGCTTTTCGCATAGTTTTGCTTTTTAGGCTATTAAGGGCGCGAAAATGCTTTTGCGGTTCTACCCTACCGCCCTCGCGCAAATCTTGTAAAAACCGTGGAGAGTGGTGCAGATTGCGTTTTTGCAAGGCAAGCACAAGGGAGTGTACACA
>CALVHW010000127.1 GCA_944328905.1 uncultured Clostridia bacterium
AAGGCGCGGACAGCCTCGCACTGCTCGGCAAGGTGCGCACGCTGCTCGAAAACGAGGGTTTTGCGGTGGAAAACATTTCCGCGGCGATCGTGGCGGAAAGGCCGAAACTATCGCCCCACATCGCCAAAATGAAACAAAATCTGGCAGACGTACTGCAAATTTCCGAACACGCCGTCGGCATTTCGGCAGGCACAAACGAGGGGCTCGGCTACCTCGGCCGCGGCGAAGGCATTACGGTGATCGCCAACGCGCTGCTGCGCTCTGTATGAGGAGAAAGAAATGAATTTTTGCATTCTTCCGGCGGAGCAAAACGACGCGGCCGCACTGGCGGAAATACTGACGCAGTCGTGGAAAGAGGCCTATGCGCACATACTGCCGCCGGCGGAACTGGAAAGCGCCGCAAACAAAGAGCGCTACACCGCCGCCTTTGCCGCCATGATGCAAAACCCCGCCAACACGTTTTACATAGCGCATTGCGGCGGCATTCCCTGCGGCATGCTCCTCTATTGCCCCGCCCGCGACGCAGATCTTTCCGGCTATGCCGAGATCGTCGCCCTCTATACCTTGCAAAAGTATTGGGGCAGCGGACTGGGGCGGGCGCTTGCGGAACGGGCGCTCGGCGAAATACAGCCGCGGTACGCGGGCGCGGCGCTGTGGGTGTTCCAAGCCAACGCCCGCGCGCGGCGGTTTTACGAAAAACTCGGATTCGTTCCCGACGGAAAGCAAAAGCAGGAAAATTTTTCCAACAAGCCGCAGTCTGTGCGCTACGTAAAGTTTTTCGATAGTACTACTTTTATCCCCTGTAAAGGAATGCCTTCACCAAAATATTTGCCGCCGGATGCGGAATGAGGCCACGCATATGCAAGAAATAAACCCCGAAAACACGAGCCGCGCGGAGGCGTTCCGCCTGTGGACGAACGCGCCGATGCCCATGGTGACGCTCTTCAAAACTTTCAACGTGACGAAGGCGGTGCGCCTAAGCCGGCGCGGGTACAAATTCAATATGCTGCTGTGCTGGTGCATCGGCAGGGCCGCGGCGCAGATGCGGGAGTTTTACCTGCTGCCGGCGGGCGAAAAACTGATGCAGTTCGACCGCCTCGCCGTCAACGTGATCGTCGCCACGCACGCGGGCGGCATTGCCCCCTGCGACGTGCCTTTTTCCGACGATCTGGCACAGTTTGCGCGCGATTACGACAAACTGACCGCGCGCGTTGCGCAGACGGGGCAGGCGCACGAACCGGGCGGCGACTATATGGTGATCGGCACTTCCGCCCTCGCCTCATGCGAGATCGACGGCGCGGTGAACATATACGCCGGCATCTACAACAACCCGTTTCTCATTTGGGGAAAATACAAAAAGAAACTGGGCAAGGCTGCCCTGCGCATCTCTTTCCAATTCCACCATGTGCAGATGGACGGGAGCCACGCCGCACAATTTTTACAGCGCTTGCAGCGGGAACTCGACGCGCTGAAAGCGTAATCGAAAAAGCGGCGGGCGCGACCACGCGCTCCCAATCGCCACAAGCATTGCAGCGGTTCAAACTCGCGCACCAATCGCCCCGACACGCCGCCCGCGCACGCAAGCGCAACCCGCCCACGCCAAATGCGCGGCGCCCTCTTATTTTATACAATAAAGGAAACCCTACAAAAATGGCAAAATCGAAATCGGTATATGTATGCTCCGAATGCGGGGCGCAAAGCCCGCAGTGGCTGGGCAGGTGCCCCGGCTGCGGAAAATTCGGCACGCTGGTAGAAGAACTCGCGGAAACGCCCGCACCAAAAAAAGAGGCCAAGCGCGAGCGCGGCTCTTCCTTCAACCGCCCGCTCCCCCTCGCGCAGATCCGCGAAGAAAAACTGGCGCGCGTATCCTCCGGCATTGCGGAACTCGACACCGTGCTCGGCGGCGGCATCGTGCCCGGCTCGCTGGTGCTCATCGGCGGCGACCCCGGCATCGGCAAGAGCACGCTGCTCACCGAAGTTTCCGCGCACCTCTCCGAAACCGAGCGCGTGCTGTACGTTTCCGCCGAGGAAAGCTGCTCGCAGGTGAAGATGCGCTGCGCGCGGCTGAAACTGGATTCTTCCAACCTCCTGCTGCTCAACGAAACCTGCCTCGAAGACATCGAAGAGGCGATCGACGGCGAAAAATTCGTGGTGATCGACTCGATACAGGCGGTGTACACGAGCGAACTCTCCTCCGCGGCGGGTTCGGTGGCGCAGGTGCGCGAGTGCGCGGGCAAGCTCCAGCGCATCGCCAAGGGGCGCGGCATCACCTTTTTCATCGTGGGGCACGTCACCAAAGAGGGTTCGCTGGCGGGGCCGAAAGTGCTCGAACACATCATGGACACCGTGCTGTATTTCGAGGGCGAAAAGGAAGACAATTTCAAAATTCTGCGCGCCTATAAAAACCGCTTCGGCTCGGTGCAGGAAGTGGGCGTGTTCGAAATGACGGGCGAGGGAATTTTCGGCGTTACCGACTATTCGGACATTTTCCTCTCCGAAAACCGCGGGCAGGCGGCGGGCAGCTGCGTTACCCCCTCGGAAACGGGCAACCGCTGCATGATGGTGGAAATTCAGACGCTGATGGCAAAAACGGCGTACGGCCTCCCCCGCCGCATGCCGCTGGGCATCGACTACAACAAACTGGTGCTGCTCATCGCCGTACTCGAAAAGCGGTGCGGGCTGCCCTTTTACAACCAGGACGTGTACCTGAACGCCATGGGCGGCATCCGCCTGAACGAGCCTGCGGTCGACCTTGCCGTGTGCGCGGCGCTGGCGAGCGGCTATAAAAACCAGGCCATCGAAAAATTTACCGCCGTATTCGGCGAAGTGGGGCTTACCGGCGAGGTGCGCGGCGTCACATTTGCCGAAAAACGGGTGAACGAGTGCATCAAAATGGGATTCAAGCGCGTAATTTTCCCCGCCAAAAACTTTAAGAGCGTGAAAAAGTTTGAAGACAAAATTCAACTCGTGCCCGTGCAGTACGTCGGGCAGATGATCAAGGCGCTTTTCCCCGAAGAAAAGCAGAATTGAAACGGATTTAAGCCGCGCCGCCGCCCTGCAAGCAGCATTGCGCCGCCGAGCGGCCCGCTCTCACTTCAAATACAGACGAACCCCCGCGGGCGAAAATTTTGCCCGCGGGGGATTTTAACTTTTAGAATGAAAACAGTAGTTGCAAAATTTTTATTTTCTGTTGACAAGCACATTTTTTTGTGTTACACTTAATACAGTTAATACAGATAATACAGACAGTTCAGCGAGGGAAAACATGGAAATATTCCTGCGCGGAAAAAAGAATATCAGCGAAGAGATCGCCGAGGAATACGAAAAGTATATCC
>CALVHW010000128.1 GCA_944328905.1 uncultured Clostridia bacterium
CGACGATGCCCACTTTCACTTTTTCTTCCTTGCTGCGCTCCACTTTGGCGAAGCGTTCGAGCATCCTGCGCGTGATCTTTTTATACTTGCGGTAGCCGCCCTCGTTGAACGCCGCGACGATATTTTTCACGCACTCCCGCCGCGCCGCTTCCGCCGCGCCCTCCTGCAATTCGTAGGGTTTGCACTGGTTGAACAGCGACATCAGCGTATCGCCGTAAAAAATGGCGTAGGCGAGTTTGAGCATCAGCCCCGCCGTCATGGGGAAGCCGCTGTCCTTTTCCAGCCCCGAAAAGTTGAGCGAAATGACGGGCACTTTGGGGAACTCCGCCTTGATCGCCTTGCGGATGAGCGGAATGTAGTTGGAAGCGCGGCAGCCGCCGCCCGACTGCGAGATGAGCAGCGCGGTATGCTCCACGTCGTACCTGCCGCTTTTGAGCGCGTCGATAAACTGCCCCGTGACGCACAGCGCGGGGAAACAGGTATCGTTGTGCACGTGTTTAAGCCCCTCGTCGATGACGGCGCGCGTATCGTTTTGCAGAAGTTCGATGTCCCAGCCGTCCTTTTTGAGTATCTCCACGATCAGCCCGAAGTGCACGGGCAGCATATCGGGAATGAGAATTTTGTGCGTCTTTTTCATTTCCGGCGTAAAGCGGGGGTAATCGTCGCGGAAATCGACGGTTTCCGCGCACTGCCCGCAGGCGCCGCAATTATTATCTTTCATCGGAATGCCTCTTTTGTTCTTCGACGGCGGCGAGCATACTGCGCAGGCGGATCTTTACGACGCCGAGGTTGTTGATCTCGTCGATCTTGATCTGCGTGTACAGTTTGCCCCTGCCCTCCAGAATGGAACGCACCTCGTCGGTCGTGATCGCGTCGATGCCGCAGCCGAAGGATACGAGCTGCACGAGGTCGCAGTTGTCGTGTTCGGTAACGTATTCCGCCGCGCGGTACAGGCGCGCGTGGTACGTCCACTGGTTCAAAACGTTCACGAGCACCTGCTTGCCCATGTGAAAGACCGCGTCTTCCGACAATACCGCCACGCCCAAAGACGTGAGCAGTTTGCCGATGCCGTGGTTGATTTCCGGATCGATATGGTACGGCCTGCCCGCGAGCACGATGACGTGTTTTCCCTCTTTTTCCGCCTTTTGCAGGATGGCCTCGCCGCGGGCGCGCACGTCGGCATAGTACGAATGCAGCCGCGCAAAGCCCTCTTTCAGGCCCTTTTTGATGAGCGAAGCGGAGACGTTCCAGCGCGCCAGCGCGCGTTTGAGGGCGCGCACCGCGCTCTTTTCGTCGTTGAGGTCTATGTATGGCATGACGAAATTTTCGTCCGTCAGCCGCTCGTTGTTGGCCTTCAAAAGTTCGGGATAGTACGCCACGACCGGGCAGTTGTAATGGTTGACGGAGTCGTGCTCGTCGAGGTTGTAACTCTCGCAGGGGAAGAAAATGAAGTCCACGCCCTCGTCGAGCAGGCTCTCGATGTGCCCGTGCGCAAGTTTGGCGGGGTAGCAGGCGGTGTCGCTGGCCACGGTATGCTGGCCGCGGAAATACAGCTGGCGGGAAGATTTTTCGCTGAACACCACTTCAAAGCCGCACGTTTCGAAAAATCCCGCCCACAGCGGCAGCTGTTCGTAGTAGCCGAGCGCGAGCGGCAACCCCACCCTGCCCCGCCTGGCGGCGGAGCCGCTGCGGCACTGCATCAGCCGCTCGTATTTGTAATGGTAGATATCCAGTTCGTCGGAATGCGGCTGCAGCCCCGCGCCCCGCTCGCACTTGTTGCCGGAAATAAACTTTCTGCCGTCGGAAAACCCGATCACGTTGACGTTGCAGTGCGACGTGCAGCCTTTGCAGACGTGGCTGCGGCCGGAATAAGAAAACGCTTTGAGTTCCTCTTCGGTGACGACGGTGCTTGCGCCGCGCACGTTCTCTTTGGCGTACAGCGCCGCGCCGAAGGCGCCCATCAGCCCCGCGATGCCCGGGCGCACCACCTGTTTGCCCGTTTCCAGTTCGAACGAGCGCAGAACGGCGTCGTTGAGGAAGGTGCCGCCCTGCACGAGGATATGGCTGCCCAGTTCCTCGGGCGTTTTGGCGCGGATGACCTTATAAATGGCGTTCTTGACGATGGACGAGGAGAGCCCCGCGGAAATATCTTCCACGCTCGCGCCCTCTTTCTGCGCCTGCTTGACCGACGAGTTCATGAACACCGTGCAGCGGCTGCCCAGCTCCACGGGGTGTTTGGCGAACAGCCCGAGCTTGGAAAATTCGTCGATCTCCATGCCCATCGCCTTGGCGAACGTCTGAATGAACGAACCGCAGCCGGAAGAGCACGCCTCGTTGAGCATGATGGAGTCGATGGCGCCGTTTTTGATCTTAAAGCACTTGATGTCCTGCCCGCCGATGTCGATGATGAAATCCACTTTCGCATCGAAATGCACCGCCGCTTTAAAGTGCGCTACCGTTTCCACGATGCCGAAATCCGCCTTGATGGCGGCTTTGATGAGATCCTCGCCGTAGCCGGTGGTCGCCGCGCCCGCGATGCGGATGCGCCCGCCCGCCAATGCGTAGATCTCGCGCAGGCGCTCCAATACGATGTCGAGCGGCTGGCCGTTGTTCGACTGGTAATGCTCGTACAAAAGTTTGCAGTCGGGCGTGATGAGCACGAGTTTGGTGGTCGTGGAGCCGCTGTCGATGCCCAGATAAGCGTCGCCGGAATAGGTTTTGATGTCGGCGAATCCGAGGTCGCTCGCCTTGTGGCGCGCCACGAACTGCTCGTACTGTTCGCGGCTTTCGAACAGCGGTTCGCCGGTGACGATGTCATCGCTCGCCTTTACGCCGGAAATGCGCGCTATGATCTCGGAAAGGGACATCGCCTTTATGTTCTGCGCGTACAGCGCCGCGCCGATGCTCATAAAGCAGGGCGCGTTTTCGGGGAACACGGCGTGCTCCGCGTCCAGCCCCAAAGTCTCTTCGAACGCCCTGCGCAGGCCCCTGAAAAAGTGGAGTGGGCCGCCCAAAAACAGCACTTTGCCCTTGATGCGCCTGCCCTGTGCCAGGCCGGAAACCGTTTGGTCGACGACCGCCTGAAAGATGCTGGCGGCGATATCTTCCTTTTTGGCGCCCTGGTTCAAAAGCGGCTGAATATCCGATTTGGCGAACACGCCGCAGCGCGAGGCGATGGGATACACCTTTTCCGCCTTCAGCGAAAGTTCGTCCATCTCGCCCACGGAGATGTTGAGCAGCGTAGCCATCTGGTCGATGAACGCGCCCGTGCCGCCCGCGCAGCTGCCGTTCATGCGCTGTTCGGTGCCGCCCGTGATGAA
>CALVHW010000129.1 GCA_944328905.1 uncultured Clostridia bacterium
GTTTTTCAGGCGCTTTTCCAGCGTTTTTTCGCCAAGTTGCAGATACACGACGGTGCCCAGCTCTTTGAGGTGACGCATCGCCCGTTCGCCGTACACGACGCTGCCGCCCGTGGCGATGACGCACCGCTCCGCCCACAGTTCGGCGTTGACGCTCTCTTCGATGGCGATGAATTTTTCCGCACCCTCGCGCGCGATGATGTCGCACAGCAGCGCCTTCTGTTCGTTCTGGATGAGCAGGTCGGTATCGATGAACCCGTACCCCACCGCTTTGGCGAGCAGTACGCCCGCCGTGCTCTTGCCCGATGCGGGCATGCCGATTAGAATAATATTTTTACTATTCACGTTTTCCTCGCAAAAGAGATGCTGCGGAAAACCGTGATCGGAGGGCTCTGCCCTCTTTGCGCGGCTTTTTCGCTCGCTCCCTTAAATTTATGCCGCGCAAATTCACCCGCTTAGGCGCTTGCGCGCAAATGGAGTTGCGCGGCGCACCGAACGAAGTCAATTTTGCAAAGCGGCCGCTTGCGCTTATTTCGCCCATTATTATACGTTTTTTCGGCGGAAATGTCAATTTTTAATTGGTTTTTGCAAAAATTCGTGTTACAATGAAAGCATGGAAAAGAGCGAACGCGAAACGACGCTGCAAAAACTGCCCGCACTGCTGCTCGCGTGGTACGATAAAAACAAGCGAGATCTTCCCTGGCGCGAAAACACCGACCCCTACCGCGTGTGGGTTTCGGAGATCATGCTGCAGCAGACGCGCGTGGAGGCGGCAAAGGAACACTACATCCGCTTTGTGCGCGAACTGCCCGACGTGCGGGCGCTCGCCGCCTGCCCCGAAGACAAACTTTTAAAACTTTGGGAGGGGCTCGGCTACTATTCGCGCGCGCGGAATTTGCAAAAAGCCGCCAAGATCGTTGCCGAAAGCGGCTTTCCGCAAACGGCGGAGGGTTGGAAAAAACTGCCCGGCGTGGGCGATTACACGGCGGGCGCGATAGCGTCGATCTGTTTTGAAGAGGCATCCCCCGCGGTGGACGGGAACGTGGTGCGCGTGCTCTCGCGCGTGCTGGCGGACGGGCGGGAGCAGGAAACGCTCAAACGCGGGTTCGCCGCCGAACTGGCGCCCGCCTACCCCGCGGCGCGGCGGGGCGATTTTACGCAGAGTTTGATGGAACTGGGCGCCACGGTGTGTTTGCCCGCCTCGCCCCTGTGCCTGACCTGCCCGCTGTTTTCGCTTTGCCAAACAAAGAGCGACGCCCTGCCGCGGCGCAAAGAAAAGCCGCAGCGGCGCATTTTTTGCAAGACGTTGTTTCTTTTTTGCGACGGCGGGCGCCTCGCGCTGTACCGCCGCACGGCGGGCGTGCTCAAAGGCACGTACGGGTTTTTCTCTGCCGAGCGGCCGATGGACAACGCGCAGGCGGAAGATTTTTTGCGCCGTGCAGGGCTGCAAAACTTTGCTTTGGGCGCGCCGCTGGCGCACACGCACGTGTTTTCGCACCTCGAATGGCACATGACGGCGTATGCCGTGTACTCGCCCGAGGACGCCGCGCGCCTGGAGTTGCCCGCGGACGAGAGCGCCGAAGCGGACTTTGCGCGGCTGTTCTACGCAGATAAGAGGGAGATCGAAAGCCGATACTCCCTGCCCTCCGCCTTCCGCTGGGCGCTCGCCTGCGTTACGCCGAACTGATTTTGCTTCGCCCGTTCGTTTACGGTACCCGTACCGAAAGCGAAGCGCTGCATTTTCGCCGCCGGCGGCGCACCCGCCGCGCGCAGCGACCGTCGGCACACGCGCGCCCCTTCCGGCTATTATAAAAGAACGGCCTCCGCAGGGAGACCGTTCTTTTCTTTATCCGCTTTATTTTTTGCAAACAAACTTTGCAGGCCAGCGCAGCACGCTCGTGCCGTTGTAGTTGGTGAGCACGGAAAAATCGTCGTCCGGGATGAGGAACGGGCTGCCCGTGCTGCCGTTCGGGAAAAGCGCCACGTAATGGGCGCCGAATTCGTTGCCGTCCTTTACGACGCGCCGCGGCTCGCTCCAATGCAGCATATCGTCCGATTCGCGCAGTTCCAGTACATCTTCGATGACTTCGGCCACGTCGCCGCTCGGGCGCATCGGGCAGGACGTCATCAGATACTTCCCGTACTTCTGCAGATACGCGATGCGCGCGTGCCACGAATGCCGCGCCACCGGCGTTTCTTTGCCGAAGTTCCCCGGCTCACAGAAACTGCCTTCATAGTATTTTACGAAATCCCCCATGATCCCGTCGTCGCGCTTGCGCGTCCGCGCCATGTATACGTCGCAGTCTTCCCACGCCGCCGTTTTCGTATTCACGTATATTTTATTGTAGATGAGATAGATATAATCCCCTTCCGGTTCCGCGTACAGCGAAAAATCGCCGCTGCCCAAACTGATGCGCCCCGGTGCCTGCCCGCGCACCCGCCCCGCGCCCGGATCGTAGATCTGCGTGAAACACACCTCTTCGCCCGTCAGCACCCAGCGGTCGAACACCCACGTCCTGCCCTCGTCGTCCGAATGCATCAGGCCGATGTGGCGGAAATCCGAATCGTAGTGCGGCCGCTCACAGGGCCCGAGCGCGTCGTAAGCGGTGCCGACGCCTTCCCAACCGGACTCGTTGTGGAAAAAGCAGAAAAAGCGGTTCGTGCCCGGGCAGATGTACAGCCCGAACGGCCATACGCTGCCGCGGGCGCGCACGCCTTCGGGATAACGTATGCCCGAAAACGCGTATTCGGCGTTGCCGACGCAGAAAAGCGTCTGAACGGGATAGACCTCTTTGAGGTCGTCGAGACAGGTGCCGCAGAACATACCGATGTGCCCCATGTGCGAATGCCCGCTGATCGCCCACAGTTTGCCGTTTGCGTCGCGGCACATAGGCGTGGTGCCGTCCTGATAAACGCCGATCGCGTTGGAAAAAGCCGTTTCCTTTTCCTCACCGACTTCGACGGTGTACTTTTGCAAAAAACTGTCCATATGATACTCCTGTAAATTATTTTCGTAAAGAGATCCGCCCCCTGCTTGCGGCTGCTTGCCGCACAAAGCAGTGCCGGGCGGAAATTTATTTTTTTGCGGTAAACCGCGCTGGATACCGCAAAATATCCGTACCGTTGTGATTGAGAAGCACGGAAAAATCGTCGCCCGGGATGAAGAACGGGCTGCCCGTTTTCCCCTCCGGTACCAGCGCCGCATAGTGATTGCCGAACGGCTTGCCGTCCTTTACGACGCGCCGCGGCTCGCTCCAATGCAGCATATCGTCCGATTCGCGCAGTTCCAGTACATCTTC
>CALVHW010000130.1 GCA_944328905.1 uncultured Clostridia bacterium
GCGGGCGTCACCAAAGATTCGCTCGTGCACGTCGCCTACGGCTACGGCCTGTTCACGGGCGGCCTCGGCGCGCACTACGGCGCGCAGAAGATCGGGGCGTCTACCGTTCCCGCCAGCGCCGGCAACACCATCCGCCAACTCACGCTGCTGCGCGATTTCGGCGCCACGCACCTGTGCTGCACGCCCTCGTATGCCATTTTCCTCGGCACCGAAATTCAGAAGGCGGGCATGGACATCAAAGATTTCAACCTGCAGGGCGGCGCGTTCGGCGCAGAACCCTGGACGTACCAGATGCGCGAGGAACTCGAGCGTTTGCTCGACATCGACGCTCTGGATATCTACGGGCTTTCCGAGATCAGCGGGCCGGGCGTGGCGATGGAGTGTATGCAGAAGTGCGGCAGCCACGTGCAGGAAGATCACTTCATCCCCGAGATCATCGATCCCGAAACGCTGGAACCGTTGCCGTTCGGCAGTGAGGGCGAACTCGTGTTCACCACCATCACCAAAACGGGCCAGCCGCTCATCCGCTACCGCACGCGCGATCTGTGCACGCTCACGGCGGGCAAGTGCGCCTGCGGCAGAACGACGGTGAAGATGAGTAAAGTGAAGGGGCGCAGCGACGATATGCTCATCATCCGCGGCGTCAACGTGTTCCCGTCGCAGGTAGAGGCGGCGATCATGAACGTGGCGGGCGTTTCGCCGCACTACATGATCTACGTCGACCGCATCAACAACCTCGACGTGATGGAGATCGACATCGAACTCGCCGGCAACCTCACGCCCGACCGCGTTTCCGACATCGAATCCATCAAAAAGAAGGTGGAAACGGAAGTCAATTCGTACATCGGTCTGAGCGCGAAGATCAAGCTCTGCGAGAGCGGTTCCATCCGCCGCAGCGAAGGCAAAGCCGTGCGCGTGATCGACCGCCGCGAACAGTAACGGCGGCCGCGCATATATTAAAAATCAGGGAGGAAAAGAAATGTTCGTTAAACAGTTGTCCGTTTTTATGGAAAACAGGCCGGGCAGGCTCTACAAACTCACGCACGCTCTCGGCAAAGAGGGCATCGACTTCGTAACCCTTTCCATTGCGGATACCAAAGATTTCGGCATCGTGCGCTTTATCGCGCGCGACAACGAAAAGGCGTACGAGATTCTCAAAAAAGAGGGCTTTACCGTGGGCATCACCGAACTCATCGGCGTGGAAGTGGAGGATAAACCCAACGCGCTCGCCGAGGTCGTGGCTCTCATGGAAGCGGCGGATATGAACATCGAATACCTGTATTCGTTCGTGCTCACAAACCACAACACGGCCAAGATTCTCATGCGCGTGGAGGAGGCGGAGCGCGCCGTCGAACTGCTCAAAGCCAAGGGCATCAAACTGCTTTCAGAGAAAATACTGTAAAATTTAACAATTTTATTACGCAAAAAAGGAAGCCTGCCGGGCACGGCGGGCTTCCTTTTTACATTTTTGCGCGGGCGGCGGAAATTTTTTACAATGTTTACATTTGGCGCGGATTTTATAACAACGTCCGTGTAAAATCAAAACAAATTGTTTACAGCGAGCGGCTATGCTGAAAGTAAAAAAACCGTGCGCAAGCGCGCGAAGTCTATAAAAAGGCAGGGGGGCAGGCGCTCCCCGTTTTGCGTGCTACGGAGCGTGCTGTAAAGAGGCGGGGAGAGGTTTTCTCCGCTCGTTCCATTATAGGTGCTTTGCGTGCGGCACACTCCTTGACGCGTCCGCCGCCGTGTGGTATAATAATAAAAGCCGCCCGGCAGAGGGCGTATTTTTCACATGGGAAGGATACAAACAATGTGGTTCGACGAGAGTGCTTTTTACCAGATCTATCCGCTCGGCTTTTGCGGCGCGGAACCGGAAAACGATTGCGGCGCCGTGCGGCACCGTTTGGGAATGATCGAAGAGCAAATTCCGCACATCAAAGAGATGGGTTTCAACGCCGTTCTGTTCAATCCGCTGTTCGAGAGCGAGCGGCACGGCTACGATACCGTCGATTTTTTCAACGTCGACAGGCGGCTGGGCGACAACGCCGATCTGAAACGGCTGGTCGAAAAACTGCACGAGGCGGGCATCCGCGTGGTGCTCGACGGCGTGTTCAACCATGTGGGGCGCCGCTTTTTTGCCTTCGAAGATGTGAAGGCGCGGCGCGAAAGTTCGGATAAAAAAGACTGGTTTTTCATCGATTTCGGCGGCAATTCGCGATACAACGACGGTTTTGGGTACCGGGATTGGGAAGGCCACGCGGAACTGGTAAAATTGAACCTGCAAAACCCCGCCGTGCTCGACTATATCCGCAGTGCCGCGGAGTTTTGGATAGACGAATTCGGCATCGACGGCCTGCGGCTGGACGTGGCGTACCTGCTGCCCGAATGGTTTTTCGAGTTTCTGCGCGGCGTCGTTTCCGCCAGACGGCAGGATTTCTTTCTGATGGGCGAAGTTGTGCATATACAGAACTTTGCCAAAAACGTCGCGGCGGGGCGGCTGGATTCCATCACAAATTACGAGTGCTGCAAAGGGTTGATGTCCGCGCTCAACAGCGACAACTTTTTCGAGATCGCACATTCGCTCGAGCGGCTGTTCGGCGCGCAGCCGTGGTGCCTGTACACGGGCAAAAACCTGTTTTCATTTGTGGACAATCACGATATTTCCCGCGCCTTTACGGCTCTCGCCGATAAGCGCAAACTTGCGGCACTGTACGCGGTTCTGTACGCCATGCCGGGCATTCCCTGCGTATATTACGGTTCGGAGTTCGGTGCGGAAGGGGACAAGCGGCAGGGCGACGCCGCGCTGCGCCCCGCCTTTGCGGAGATAGACAAGTCGGCGCACCCCGACCTCTGCGCGCTGATCCGCGCATTGAACGGCATCCGCACGGGGCAGAGAGCGTTGGCGTACGGAAATTTTGAAAAGTGCGTGCTTTCCAACAAATACTTTTGTTTCCGTCGCGAATACGGGGGCGAACGCATTTACTGCGCCGCCAACATCTCGGAAGAGGCCGTCACCGTGCGGGCGGAGGAGGCAGAGGGCACCGACCTGCTTACCGGCGAGGTGCGCAATCTGAACGATATTTATTTGCCGCCGTTTTCGGCGAAGATTTTCAGGAAAAACTGACGTTAAAAACCCCGCCGCGGCCGTGTTTGCCGCGGCG
>CALVHW010000131.1 GCA_944328905.1 uncultured Clostridia bacterium
CTTTTTTCTATCTTTGCTTTCCCTCCTATTTTTTGCCTTATTGTTATTGCCTTCTCTTCTGCTCTTTTTTGTTCATCGGCAAAGCCTTTCTTGAACCCGCGGACTATCCGCGGGTTTTACCATACAATAACCCAAGGGGGGGCGCAGGCTTTTGCCTGCGCCCCCTTGGTATTTAGCGGAACATTTTTATTGATTGAATTCTTTGTACAGCGCTTTGATGCTGCCGGGCAACGACTTCACTTTGTATTCGCCCTTCATTTCGCCCGTTTTGAGGATGCCTACCGTGTCGCACACGTTTTCCACCACATTCAGAAGATGCGACGAAAAAAAAACCGAATTGCCCTCTTTGGCGTATTCCTGAATGATTTCTATCAGCGTAAGCGTGGATTCGGGGTCGAGGCCTGTCATCGGCTCGTCGAGAATCAAAAGGCGCGGGCGGTGCAGAATGCCGGCAATAAAGTTCAGTTTTTGCTTTGTGCCGTGCGAATAGGTTTTTACGGACTGCGAAAGGTATTTTTCGAACGCAAATTTTTCGGAAACTTCGCGTATGCGCTTTTCGCGCGCGGCGGCGTCCGTTAAGCCGTACACCGAGGCGACGCGGTTCAGATAGTGCTCGCCCGATATGCGCTCGTAAGCGTTGCTTAAATCGGGCACATACCCTATATTCGCTTTGAAAGCACGCAGATCGCTGCGGATGTTTTTTCCGTCAAAGAAAACTTCGCCGCTATCCTGCTGCAAAATTCCGACGATACATTTGATCGCCGTGCTTTTGCCCGCGCCGTTCGCACCCAAAAAGCCGTAAATTTCGCCGTCTTCCACGGTAAGGCTCACGTTGTTCAGCGCGCGCTTGCCCGTGTTTTTATAAGTGAGCGTAAGGCCCTTAATTTCCAGCATGATTATGCCTCGGGTTTGTTCACATACAGAGTGCTCGCTTCGGCATATGCCCACGTTGCGCCCGGAATAACTTTTTGCAGTTCAACCGGCATACTGTAAAAACCAAACGAATCGTTCTCAATACCGATATTTAACTGCGTGTAATTTTTTACACCCCACTGGATCAGCGCAATGGCGTAATTGATTTTTTCCACGCCGTCGATCGTTTTCACGCTGTTCGGTGAATACTGCTTGAGCGCCGTGATGATATACGCGCTGCTGTCCGGTTCCTGGCTGCCCGGCTTCATATAATACACTTCGTTGCCCGCCGTCCAGTTGTCGCATTCAAACGTGCCTCGCAAAGTGATCGTCTGGCTGGTTACATAAGTGTTGTCAGGACGTGCCAAAACATATAAAGGTTCATCCGATTCCGTCAGTAGGTTTATATTTTTTGCAGTACCGTCCGCCAATAAAACGTTGCCTTCGGTGATATAGCCGCGGTCGTCAATCTTCGTGTTTGCATCGTAAGCATTGGCCGGCACGAGCATATAAACGGGTTGTCCATCGTTCCCGATATACTGAGCTGCGTGATTCTTATTTGTCGTATAATCATATCTATAGAGACGGCTTCCGTCCTCTTTGAGTTCGAGCGCGGCGCCGCCGCTATAGCCGAGCGACAGATTTTCAAACACTGCATTTTCGAGCTGGTAGCACTCCACGTTGTTCATGAAAGAGTTCTTGCTCGTAAGATTCTTTACCGATACATTGCGTATATTCTGCATTTTGAGTCCCATCAGCGTATCCATAATCGTAACGTTCTCTACCGTAACATTATCGAATGAATGCCTGTATGCGTCGTGCTTGGAACTGATTTGCATCAACAAACCGTCTTCTTTGCGTTTGGCGTAATCGTACTGATCCAAATTCGGATCGGTTTCAAAAGTTTTCCCCGAAACGATCGGCACGATCGTGATGCCGCAGAGCACATCTTTGGGGTTGTATGTGCCCTCGACATAGCCGGAATCGTTGTATTCGCCGTTGCCCAAAACCGTAAGATCATATATGCCAACCTTGGAAACAGCATCGTGATTGGAAAGTATAAAATTCAGCACGGCGAGGTTGCGGTCTGCATCGTTTGTTTTCTTTGTATAAACGGCACGCGCCAGTTTGCTGCCGTCGATGGTGTGGCCGTTGCCGTACAAAACTTCTGCCTTGGTGGAGATGAACACGCTTTCAAAAGGGTTGCCCCCTTCGGCGAGCGCAATGTCCGCTTGCAAATTGATGGGATACGCATAAGTAGCCGTTGTATCCGTGCAGGCAAACGCATTGCGCAGGTCCTGTCCGGTATAGGCGTTGTAGCCGGTGTTGTAATTTACTGTAAGGGTGTCATTTGCGGAAGAGTCTTCTTCGCTCATTACGGTGATGGTGTGCGTGCCGTAAACGTGGAACTGCACGCGGCTATCCGTGCCGATGGTGGCGATCGCTTCCGCCTCGTCGCTGCCCGCCTCGTAGCCATCGAGAGCACGACGGCCGTATCGTCGAAGTTCGCATCGCCGGAAAGCGAGGCGGTTCACGTCCCACAGTTTTACGGTGATGGTGCCGCCCAAAGCGGTAACGCGGACGATGCCGTATTGGTTTATTTCGCCGTATTCGCCGCCCGAGGCGACCTCCCAGATCACGCCGGGTTCGGTGGCGTCTTCGGGGTATACATTGTAGCCGAGTTGAATTTGCCCCGTTTCGGTTACGACGATAAATTTATCGCCCGTTTGCTGATTGACGATGATGCGCTCGGAAACGATCTCCACGCGTTCGACTTTTTTATACTTTGAATCGTTGACCACGATTCCGCTCACCGAAATGAGCGCGAACGCGAGAACGGGAAGCAGAAACAATATGATGACGGATACTTTTTTCATGCTACACCTCCAGGTTGCGGAAATAGTAGCCGAGCCGCGCTTTGAACAGCAGGATGCGGATGACCGCAAACGCCGCCGCAACCGCCGCAATGACGGAATACACGGCAATATCGCCGATAAACGGGATCGACATCATCGCCGCCACGCCGAGCAAAACGCCGAATACAAGCGCAAACAGCGTGGCGTTCATGTTCGAACGGCTGTTCGACACGATGTCGCGGTCGTCGTAGAGGTCGAGCACGGGCGCGCGCAGGTCGCTTTCCAGCGAGGAGAACGACTGCCCCGCACAAAGCGCCGCGGCGATGAGAAACAGAAAAACAAAATCTACCGCGCCGATATACGAAAAACAGGCGAGCACGATCAGGCTGA
>CALVHW010000132.1 GCA_944328905.1 uncultured Clostridia bacterium
CCTGCCGAGGGTTCCCGTTTACGGGAAACGGCAGATGTCGCAGGAATGCGACAAATTGGGTGCGCTTAGGCAAAAATGTGATTTTGCCACGCGCAGAGAATTATTGAAGTTACCCTTCTTCTCGCACGGTTTTTGATCGAATGGTTCCGCTATGCTTACAAATACAGAAATTTTAAAAATCGCCCTGCGGCAATCGGCCATCGATTCCTGCTGCGCGGCCGAAGATTTTATCAAAAGCGAAAACGTGGTGGCGCTGTCGCGGGAAAATGCAGGGCGGCGGGCGTACCTTTCCGAGCCGTATGTGTTCGACCTCACTTCCTATGGCGGCAACGTGGTCGCCTGCGTGCGCAAAGACCTGCAAGAGGTCGCTTTTTCCTATCTTGCAAAGTACTCTGCGGCGCATAGTTTTGAAACGCCCGCCCTGCACGAACTGGATGCCATGCTCGCCCCGTTCGGGCTGAAAACAAAATTCCAGGCGGAATATTTTCTGCCGGACGCAAATGCCATGCGCGCGCAGCCGTGCGGTTTGCAACTGCGCGTTTTACAGCCCGCGGAGTTTGCAAATTTGTACCTCCCGCAGTGGGGCAACGCCCTGTGCGCCGCGCGCAGAGAAAACGACGTTCTGTGCGTCGGCGCGTTCGACGGCGAAACGCTCGCCGCGCTCGCGGGCGCGAGTGCGGATTGCGCTGCGATGTGGCAGATCGGCGTAGACGTTCTGCCCGCATACAGGCGCAGGGGATTGGCGAAAGCCGTCACGTCGCGCCTGGCGCAGGAAGTGTTCGCGCGCGGCAGGGTGCCCTTTTACTGTGCGGCGTGGTCGAATGTGCCGTCGGTGCGCAACGCCGTCGCCTGCGGGTTCCGCCCCGCCTGGGTACAACTCACGGCAAAACCGACGGAAAAATAATGCCGTTGCCGCAAAGGTCATTGGGTACAACTCACGGCAAAGCCGGCGGAAAAATAATGCCGTTGCCGCAAAGGTCATTTCGATATGCTTAAAAAATCCGATTATTTTTACGAACTTCCCGAAGAACTCATCGCGCAGACTCCCGCCGAGCCGCGCGATTCTTCGCGGCTTTTGGTCTACGACCGCAAAACGCGCAAAACCGAGCACCGCATTTTCCGCGACATCAAAGAGTACTTAAAGCCGGGTGACGTGTTGGTCATCAACAACACCAAAGTGCTGCCGGCGCGCATGTACGCCTACACGAAAAACGGCGGCAAAGTGGAAGTGCTGCTCTTAAAGCGGCATAATCTCACCGAGTGGGAAGTGCTGGTAAAGCCGGGCAAAAAGGCGAAAGAGGGCACCGAACTTTTCGTGTCCGAAGAACTTTCGCTCACCGTCCAATCGCGCACGGAAACGGGCGAGCGCATCGTCGACTTTCATTTCGACGGAGTATTTGAGGATATTCTCTCTCGCGTCGGCTCTATGCCGTTGCCGCCGTACATTCACGAAAAACTCAAAGACAAAGACCGCTACCAAACGGTGTACTGCAAAACGGACGGCTCCGCGGCGGCGCCCACGGCGGGCCTGCATTTCACGCGCGAACTTTTGGACGAAATAAAGGCCATGGGCGTGCAGATCGCCGAAGTTCTCCTGCACGTGGGGCTGGGCACTTTCCGTCCCGTCAAAGAAGAGGATCTCACCCACCACGTCATGCACACCGAGTATTATTGTGTCGACGAAAAGGCGGCGGAAATCGTCAACGCGGCCAAGCGCGAGGGGCGCCGCGTGATCGCCGTGGGCACCACGTCCGTGCGCACGCTGGAAACAGTCGCCGACGAAAACGGCTTCCTGCACCCGTGCAGCGGCGATACGTCCATCTTTATCTATCCGCCCTACAAATTCAAGTGCGTCGACGCCTTAATCACCAATTTCCACCTGCCCGAAAGCACCCTGATCATGCTCGTGTCCGCCCTGATCGGAAGGGAAGAGTGCCTGCGCATTTACAGAGAGGCGGTGGGGGAGGGGTATCGTTTTTTCAGTTTCGGCGATGCAATGCTCGTCTTATAACCTTCGCAATACTTTGTTGCGCTGCGGCAACCTTCGGTCATTTACGTCTAAGTAAACTCCCTCAGGTTTTCCTCGCGCGCCTCGTCTTGCTCGGTTCTAAAACGAGCGGCATACAATAAAAGCGTCGCAATACGTTGTCTGGCTTACGCAAATTTTAGGGGGGATTATGAGCCGTTGGAGCAAACTTCAAAAACAATTCTATACAATAATCGATGGTAAAATCAGTTTGCAAATACATTGCGCAGTGTACAGAATGGACAGCCAACGGGGAAGTACGGGCATTCCGCGCTATTGGATCACGCTCGGCAAAGAGATTATTTTTGATTATCCCAAACAGTTCGCGCAAAGTACGGGCGAATACCCGTATGAAACGGATGTATCGGAGATTTCAGATTTTATAAGAGAGTATCTCGATACCCCTGTAAACGAATTGTTCGAAAAAGAGTTTTCCGGCGACCGTTGGGGGCTTGCGGATATTTTTAAAGCGGCCGATAAGAGGATAGGTAAAACAAAACTGTCGGCGCTGGCGGCCCGGAGTTCTGCTACCGCAGTGCAAAAAATTGTCGCCGCGCGGATGAACATTTCCTAATCTGAAATAAAAAAGGGGGGGAGAAGATTTATGGGGAATGAAATCGAACACAACTTTATAAAAAAATTTGTCGATAAGCGGCTGCGAGATAGGATGATCTTGGAACTGGATTCCCCTCCCGAAATCGTGGTCAAAAACGGGAAAGCGAATGAATATATGAGCCGCCGCCGCGATAGAGCGATCTATCGCCTCGATAATCCGCGGCAAATCGTTCCCGATAAGTACATTTATGCGGAAGAAAAATATATTTCCGAGCAGGACGCCGAAAAGATCATCCGAAGTTTAGACAAAGTTTTCGATAAAGCGCATTTTATGTGTCACGATGCCGCAGACGGGGAAGACATCCCGTTGCATGAGGCTATATCCGTCTTATATAACAACTATGGAACAAGCATTTTAGTGTGCGGAGAAAATATAGCGCTAATTAAAGAAGAAACGTGCTACGGCACACCTACAAAATACATTCTTTTCCGAAAACCGGGAGAGTAAAAAGGAACAATCATTTT
>CALVHW010000133.1 GCA_944328905.1 uncultured Clostridia bacterium
AATTTTGCATGAATGCCCGCAAGCGGTCGCTCCGCAAAATTGACTTCGTTAGCCCGCAGCGCACCCCTATTTGCGCGTAAGCGTATCTGCCGTTTCCCGTAAACGGGAGCCCTCGGCAGGGCAGCGGGCTATGCCCTCGCGCAACGGGTGAATGTGCGCGACTTCTATAATGGTGAGCCCTGAAAGGTCGCGCACAGAGGGCAGCGTCCTCAAACTCTCGGAAAATCTTTTCGGCAGCCCGAAAAGATTTTCGAGAACAAAATATAAGCGCCGAGCAACGCATCTTCAAAGGCCTTTCGATGCGGCACCCGACGCTTCTATGCGTCTTGTTTACCCGGCGGCAAACAGAATGTTTGATTTTTGCCCCGCGTACGGGGCGTTGCGGCAATGGCCGCGGCTTGGTCAGCGAACTTCTTTGATCTTCGCCGCTTTGCCGGTACGGCCGCGCAGATAGTACAGTTTTGCCCTGCGCACTTTGCCCTTGCGGATCACGGTGATGTTCGCGATTTTGGGAGAATGCACCGGGAAGGTACGCTCTACCCCTACGCCGTAAGAGAGCCTGCGCACGGTAAACGTCTCGCGGATACCGCCGTTCTTCTTTGCGATCACTACGCCTTCAAAAGCCTGGATCCTCTCGCGCGTGCCCTCGACGACTTTTACGCTTACCTTTACGGTGTCGCCTACGTTGAAAGCGGGAACGCTGTCTTTCAGGTTTTCCTTTTCGATCGCCTCGATCAATCCTTTCATCGACTTTACCTCCATTGTACTAAGCGTTCGTGGCCGCATTGCGCCAGAGGACCGCCCGAAGTCTTTTGCTATTTTATCATAATTTTCGCCCGCGCGCAACAATTTTTATACGCAATTCGGGATTTTTTACGAAATTCGGCGGAATTTGCCCTTATTTTTTGGGAAAATACCCCTCCGGCATGCCGAACGCGCCCTCGATGTGGTTGACGCGGTCGGCAAAGACCTCCAACACGTCGAACCGCACGTTCACGTCGGTGCGGCCGGTTTTCATGACAAAAAACCGCGCGATGTCGCCGTAGCGTTTCTGCTTATGGCGCTCCACCGCCTCGGCGGGCGTGCCGAATTTTTCGGAAAGGCGGGTTTTTACCTCGCAGAAAACCACGGTATCTCCGTCCAATGCCGCGATGTCTGCCTCGCCGAAGGGCGTAACGTAGTTGATTTTTAGAATTTTGTACCCTTTCTTTTTCAGGAATTTTGCGGCGCGCCGCTCTCCCTTTCTTCCAAGATTTTTTTTATAAAGGTTTTTCTGTGTATCGGGCATGGGCCGAACTCCTTCAAGGCGCGGATGTGCACTGCCGTGCCGTAGCCTTTGTGCCGGGCAAAGCCGTACTGCGGGTACTGTTTGTCGTATTCGCGCATAAGCGAATCGCGGTAAACTTTGGCGAGGAGGCTCGCCGCGCCGATGCTGTACGACAGCGCGTCGCCCCGCACGATGTTCTGCTGCGGAAGTTCGATATCGATGCGGAAATTTCCGTCCACGAACACGATGTCCGGCTGCACCGAAAGCCCTTCCACGGCGCGCTTCATGCACCGCTTGGTGGCTTCCAGAATATTGATCTCGTCGATGGTTTCGGGGCTTTCCTCGCAGATCTTGTAGGCGACGGCGCGTTCGCGAATGAGTGCGGCCAGTTGCTCGCGGCGCTCTTCCTTGATCTTTTTGCTGTCGTCCACACCGTCTATGAGGTTTTCCGCGTCCAGCGGCATGATGACGGCCGCGCATACCACCGGCCCGGCAAAAGGCCCCCTGCCCACCTCGTCGACGCCGGCGATGTATTCGGCGCCGAGGGCGAGCATCTCTTTTTCGTACGCGAGCTTGTCGCGCTCGATCTTCATTCGTTTCGGCATAGTTTTTACCCGTTCCGTTTTTGCTGCAAAATGTTTTGCGAAACCGCGTCAGCGGAGAAGTTCCGCGTAATCCGCCGCCGTTTCCAACGTTATTTTGCCGAGGCGGCCCTTGCGGAAATCGTCGATGACCGCCTTTCCGCCGCGCTCGTAGTCGAAATCGCCCCCGCGCAGCACAAAGCCGCGGCGGCGGCAGACCTGTTCGTACATAACAAGCGGCGCAGAAAAGTCCTCGATGCCGTAGCGTTCGCGCAGAAAATCGTGGTACGTATCCGCAATTTCGCGCAAAAATTCGAGGGCGAGTTCGCTCATATCCAGGATATCGTCGTTGATGCTGCCGATGTAGGCGAGGTGGCGCGCCAGCGTTTGATTTTCGAAAGACGGCGGCATGGTGCCGGGGGTATCCAGCAGTTCGAACCCCGCGCAGCGGATCCACTGTTTGCCGCGCGTGACGCCCGCCTTATCGCCTGTGGCGGCGCGCTTTCCGCCGCTCAAAGCGTTGATGACGCTGCTTTTGCCCGTGTTCGGCACGCCGCAAACCATCAGTTTGGGAGTGCGGCTCATGCCCTTCTGCTCGTCGCGCGCGAATTTTTCTTTGAGCATTTCGCCGACGCGCGCGCCGATCGTGCGGGCGGCGCCCTGCGAGGTGGCCGTGCATTTTACGGCAAACGCCCCCGTTTTGGCGAACGCGGAAAGAAAAGCGTCCGTCTTTTTGTCATCGGCGAGGTCGGCCTTGTTGAGAATGTACAGCACCGGTTTTGCGCCGAACAGTTTATTCAGTTTTTTGTTGACCGTGGCCGCAGGCGCGCGCGCATCGAGCACGACGAGAACGCCGTCTACCGTTTTGACGCTCTCTTCCATCATGCGCATCGCCTTGGTCATGTGACCGGGAAACCATTGGATGTGCTGCATATATCTCCTTCGTTCACGAAAATTCGTGAAAAAGAGTTCACGAATTTTCCGTGATTTTTAGGAAAAACTTTGGCGTAGCCGCCGCTTTGAAAAAGGGGCGGCTCTGCGTTCGGTTTTTCCTCTGCCACTCGTCGCAACAAGGTAATTTTCGCGC
>CALVHW010000134.1 GCA_944328905.1 uncultured Clostridia bacterium
GCAGAGAACGCACGTCGGTATTATGGAAACCGTACCCGGTAAATTCGCCATCCGCGAGAATATGCCTGATTTTTTGGTAAAAATCAAGTCCTGCACGCAGTTTTTCGCGTTGCTCTTCGCCGATCTTGTTGACATCGCCGGAAATGCAGATGCGCCCCATCATGGCCGCCGCAAGCGACCACACGATGCGGGCAAGGCTGTCGTTTTCGCGGATGACCGCCCAGATCTGGCTCTGCCGCGCGGGAATCACGCGCGCCACGTTCGCCGCCACGAGCGGGATTTCGGGGCATTCGTGCGCATCCGAAAAAGAGCACATGGAAGCCTCGCGCATACGCAGCGGCTCGATGCGCGAACCGCCCGACGCGCAGTTTTCGATCACCAGTTCCGGCACGGCTTTGCGGAAACGGCCGAGCCAGGCGATACTCTCTTCTGCCACCTGTCTGCCGCCCTCGCCCAGGCTTTCGGCACCGTCGCACCCCATACCGTAGGCATCGTTGTAATCGATCTTGATGTATTCGAATTTATTTTTTTGCAGAAAATCGCACACCTTGCGGGTAATATAATCCTGCACCTGCGGCTTGCGCAGGTCGAAAAAGCGGCGGTTTTTAGCGGTGAGCGGCGTGCCGTCGCGCTGCAACAGCATATCTTCACGGTAAAAGGCCTCGCTGTCGCGCCCGGCGTTCTCAAACTCAAACCAGATGCCCGCCTTTTTGCCGCTGTTTCGGATCATCTCGGATACGGCGGCGATGCCGTGAGGAAAGAGCGTTTTGTTCTCGTTCCAATCACCCGTGGCATTGCCCCAGCCGCCGTCATCCGGCTTGTACCAGCCGGCGTCGATCACGAAATAATCGAAGGGCATCCCCTCGATGCTTTTGAGAATGGACGCGATGTTCTCCTCGCTCGGCACGCCCCACGTGGTGCAGTACTCGTTATAGAGTATGGGCAAGTCTTTTTCGCTTTCGGGAAGAGCGAGCCGCTGCGACTGAAAGCGGATGAGCGCGTTGCAGGCGCCGCAGACATCGTCGCCCGCGCGCACGGCAATGTAGGCGCGGTGCGTAGAAAACTGTCCGCCGGACGCGATTTTCTTGTACCAATGCCCGAATTCGCGGTCGGCAAGCCCGCCCGAAAGCGCGCAGGTCTGCTTTTCTTTGTACAACTCCATCTGCCAACTGTACGGCGCCTCGATCATCGCCGCCCAGGTCGCCGATTTGTTTACGACCGCCGCGAACGGGAACCATGCGCGGTTGGGCATACTTCCCACCTGCCCGAACCGCTCGCATTTGGTGCCGTAGCGCGCCCAACTCGACTCCATGCCGATATCGATAAAATCATCCTCTCTGAAACGGCATTCGCGGCTCCACGCGCTCGACATGCGCACGAGGCGCGAACCGGCATCGGAAAGCGGACGGGACACGGGATCGCAGATGCCGCTCAGTGAAAAACTTTGCAGGCTTTCGAGTACCTGTTCCCTGCCCGTGTTGTTTTTGTATTCGACGAATACGGAAAACACGCCCGTGGCCGCGTCATATTCGAGATGGTGGATATATTCGTTTCCGCCGCCGTCGGAAAGGCGCGTGACCACGCCCTTTTCGTCCGCCGTTTGGCCGTCGATTTGCAGCAGCACGCTCGAACGGTTGCGCATGGAAAGTCCCTGCGTGTAATCCGCCAGGGAACGGTCTCCGCGCAGGGATACCTGCACCATCGAATCGCAGCAGAGCGCCCCGAAATCGTCGGGGCGGTATTTTTTCGGCCAGATCGCAAGCCCCACACCGAAATCGGGCGTGAGCACATAGTAAACGGCGCAATCGCCGAATGCATATTCTTTATAGAGCATTTTCATTCCTCTGCAAAGTACGGTGCTTTGCCGCCCTTTTTGTATTTATGACAGAACGCGCGGCAGGCAATGCCCTGCCACGCGCCGTAATTTCAGTTGAGCAAACAGACTGCGGCAAATTATACCGCCGCGCAAAATTTCCGCGCCGTTGCGGCGTCGCAGAATCCGCGCCGTTGTTGTTCCAGCGGACGCCGTTGCAGAGTTCGCCGAATGGCCGCGCGCATAAGCGCGCCGCTGCTTTTCAGGCGGATACCGATCCGACACGATACCGGCAGCAGGCAATGCCGCGCGAAATCAGTGCTTATTTTTCCAGATGACATCCGACCACGCCAGTTCCTTTTTGAAACGGGAGATCTCGGTGCTTTCGTCGATGACTACCGCCTCGATGCCCCACATATCGGCGAGGGTGACCATATCCTGCACGGAGAGTTCGCTGGAAACGACGGTGTGGTGCGCGCCGCCCGCGTAGATCCACGCCGCAACGCCCGTTTTGAAATCGGGCTTGATCTTCCACATCAAACCGCCGACGGGCAGGTTGGGCATATGGTGCGGCCAGTTGACCAGTTCGATCTTCTGGATGATGAGGCGCATGCGGTCGCCCATATCCACCATGGAAACGGCCACGGCCTCGGGAGAGGCGATGCCTTCGAACACGAGGCGGGCGGGATCGGACTTGCCGCCGATGCCGAGCGGGTGCACCTGAATTTCCGGTTTGGTGCCCGCGAACTGCGGCGACACTTCCAGCATATGCGCGCCGAGAACGAGCTCGTCGGCAAAGTCGTAGGTGTAATCTTCCATGAGGCCGGTGCCCTTCTGCCCCGCCATGTACTGCATGACGGCACCCAGCGCCGCGACCTTCCAGTCGCCCTCCGCGCCGAAACCGTAGCCTTTTCCCTGCAGATCCTGAATGGCGATGCCGGGCAGCTGATTCATGCCGTGCAGGCAGCCGAAATGATCGACGATGCCGATATAGCCGCCCTTATCTTTGCAGAACTTTTCGATGGCGGTTTCGTACTTCGCCTGTTCGCCCACGACGTCGATGCGCTCGGTCGTCATGACGTACTTC
>CALVHW010000135.1 GCA_944328905.1 uncultured Clostridia bacterium
TTTTACTTGCGCCCGCGGTGCTTTTTTACTTGCGCCCGCGGTGCTTTTTTACTTGCGCCCGCGGTGCTTTTTTACTTTGCGTCCGCGGTGCTTTTTTACTTTGCGGGGGCGGCGGCGCAAAATCCTGTGTGCAAACCATCCGAAAAAATTCGCCGCACAAGCGGCGGCAACCGTCCGCAAAATTACGTATAAACGACGCCGCAGTCCGCAAATTGTGCGCATAAAGGGCGGATCTGCCGCATAGAGATAAATAAAACTCTTGCGGAGGTCTCTTATGAAAAACGCAAACGCCGGCGTAGTGGAAGTTGCCAAAAGCGTCGGGCTTTCGGTCGTGTTCACGCTCGCGGCGGTGCTCGTGTTCGCGCTGGTTATCAAACTCTGTTCGCTCGGCTCATCCGTCATCATGCCCGTCAACCAGGTCATCAAGTATCTGGCGATCTTTTTGGGCTGCTTTTTCTGTATCCGTTCGCAAAAGCGCATCGCCAAGGGCGCAATAAGCGGCTTTTGCGTGGCGCTGCTCACTTACTTTATCTTTGCGGCGATCGCCGGCAGCATCTCTTTCGGCTGGTCGAACATCATCGATTTTATCTGCGGCGCGCTCGCGGGCGCCATCAGCGGCGCCATCGCAGGCCTGGTGCGCAGCAAAGACTGACGCGTCTCCGGCTATCCACCGGCAAACTCCCCGGCTCCGCCTATCCGCCGGCAAACTCCGGCGCAAAAGCGAAAAACCGCGCCGCAAATGCCGCGCGATGCAAAAAAACGCTTGCAATTTTCCGCTCAGTATATTATAATAGTATAAAACGAAGCGAAAGGAGATTGCAATCATGAACAAGATAAAGACCATCGCCCGCCCCGCGGAAAGAAAAACTGTCGGCTGCGGCGAATGCAGAAGCACCTGCCAGTCCGCCTGCAAAACCAGCTGCACGGTCGGCAACCAGTCGTGCGAGAGGATCGGCAGAGAAAACGATCCCGAAAAGAATCGCTAAGTAAATTAAGGAGCGGCGGCACTGCTCCTTAAAATCTGTGCCGGCAATGCCCGCGTCGACGCGGGCATCCTTTTTGTCCGCACGGGGCAAAAGGCAAACACCCGCAAAATTTTTCCGGTAAAAATATGGTTCACGTTTTTAAAGTAAAAGATCATTGGTACATATACGATACGGGCAGTTCCGCGCTGCACGAATGCGACGAAACGGGCGCCCTTTTGCTGCGCGAAAAACTGGGCGAGCCGGCGGATACTTCGCACATCTCTCCCGAAGAGCGCGCGCAGTACGAAGAGGACTTCGCCGAACTTACGCGGCAGGGGCTGCTCTTTAAGGAAGAGGTGAAGGTCGCGCCGCCCAAATCCAACGAAATCAAGGCGCTGTGCCTGCACATCTGCCACGACTGCAACCTGCGCTGCAAATACTGCTTTGCCGATGAAGGCGCCTACCACTCCCGCCGCGAGTTCATGAGCCTGGAAACGGCGAAAAAGGCGATCGATTTTCTCATCGAAAATTCGGGCAACCGCAAAATTCTCGAAACCGACTTTTTCGGCGGCGAACCGCTGATGAATTTCGACGTCGTCAAACAGACGGTGTACTACGTCAAAGAGCAGGCGGCCAAGCGCGGCAAAAAATTCCTGTTCACGCTCACCACCAACGGCCTGCTGCTCAGTGGCGACATCGCCGATTTCCTCAACGAGGAGATGGAAAACGTCGTTTTGAGCCTTGACGGCCGCAAAGAGGTGCACGACGCCGTGCGCAAAACGGCCAACGGCAAGGGCAGTTTCGACCTCGTCATCGACAATCTGAAAAACTTCGTCAAGATCAGAGGGGACAAGCACTACTATGTGCGCGGCACGTTCACCGCCAAGAACCTCGATTTTTCCAAAGACGTGCTCTTCATTGCCGACAGCGGGTTCGACAGCATCTCCATGGAGCCGGTCGTCACCGACATCGCCGACCTCGCCATCACGGAGGAAATGCTGCCGCGCGTGTGCGAGGAATACGACGCTTTGTGCGACGCCTACCTCGAACGCATGGCAAAGGGGAAGGGGTTCAACTTTTTCCACTTCAACGTCGATTTAGAGGGCGGCCCCTGCCTTTCCAAGCGCGTGAGCGCGTGCGGCGCGGGCAACGAGTATTTTTCCGTCGTACCCAACGGCGACATTTATCCCTGCCACCAGTTCGCGGGCGATCCCGCCTTCCGCATGGGCAGCGTGTTCGAGGGCAAACTCGACGAAGCCATCCGCAGTCAGTTCAAAAATTCCTGCCTGTTCACCCGCAAAAAGTGCGAAAACTGTTTTGCCAAATTCATCTGCAGCGGCGGTTGCAGCGCCAACAACTACCATTACAGCGGCGACATCAACGAGCCGTACCCGATCACCTGCGAAATGATGAAAAAGCGCACGGAAAACGCCATGCACATCCTCGCCGAAAAGAAGCGGCGCGGGCAGGCGTAATTCAAAACCGCATACAAAGCGCCGCGTTTGTCCGCGTGCGCGAGGGGAGGTATCGATGAGCGTAAAAAAGGGAAAAAACGTATTTATCCACGAGCGCGCCTACGTCACCGGCGACGTCATGCTGGGCGATAACGCCAATGTCTGGTGCGGCGCCTGCATCCGCGGCGACATCGCGCCCGTCACCATCGGCAAAAACACCAGCGTGCAGGACAACGTGACCATCCACGTCGGCTACGGCACGCCCGCCG
>CALVHW010000136.1 GCA_944328905.1 uncultured Clostridia bacterium
CGCTTTGCGGAACAAGCCCCCGATTTGCCGCGATGAGCGGCCTCTGGCGGAAAAGGTGAATGCCGCGTTTTCTATAAAGGAGAGCCCTTAAAAGTAACGCGGCAGAGGAAAAACCGAACGCCGAGCCGCCCCTTTTTCAAAGCGGCGGCGAACGTTGGGTTTTTCCTGGAAATCACGGAAATTTTGAGAACACTTTTCTCAAAATTTCGTGAACAAAGTTGCCCCTCTGCTCGCCGAAGTCACCTGCGCGCGGTAGCGTTTCAGGTACCCGTCTACCGGTTTTTCCAGCGGTTTAAAGGCCGCCAGGCGCTCTTTCAGCTCTCTGTCGGAGATGCGCAGGTTCAGCGAACAATTTTCGATGTCGATGTCGATGATGTCGCCGTCGCGCACTGCGCCGATCGCGCCGCCCGCGGCCGCCTCGGGGCAAACGTGCCCGATCGCCGCTCCCCGCGTCGCGCCGGAAAACCTTCCGTCGGTGATCAGCGCCACGTCCGCGCCCAGCCCCGCGCCCACGATGGCGGAAGTGGGGGAGAGCATCTCGCGCATACCAGGGCCGCCTTTCGGGCCTTCGTAGCGGATCACCACCACGTCGCCCTTTACGATCCTGCCCGTCGAAATGGCCTCCATCGCCGCCTCTTCGCTGTCGAATATGCGCGCGGGGCCGCTGTGTTTGAGCATGGCAGGATCCACCGCGCCCTTTTTGACCACGGCGCCCTCCTGGGCGAGGTTGCCTTTCAAAATCGCCAGACCGCCCGTCTTGGAATAGGGCGCGTCCATCGGGCGGATGATCTCTTTATCCAGCACGCGCGCGTTTTTCACCCGCTCCGCCTGCGTCACGCCCGAAACCGTCATCGCCGAGCCGTCGAACAAACCGGCGTCTTCCAGCTGTTTGATCACGGCGGAAATGCCGCCCGCCTCGTTCAGATCCTCGATGTAGTGCTCGCCCGCCGGCGCCAGTTTGCACAGGTGCGGCACTTTTTCGCTCACTTCGTTGAAGGTGAACACGGAAAAATCTTTTTCGGAAATGCCCATCTCGCTCGCCAGCGCCAAAAGGTGCAGCACGCTGTTGGTCGAAGCGCCGATGGCGTTGTCCACCGCCACCGCGTTGCGCAGCGCCTTGGGCGTAAGCACGTCGGAGGGGCGGATGTTCTTTTCAATGGCGTTCATCACCGCTTTGCCCGTCTCTTTGGCGAGCATGATGCGGCGTGAATAGACCATAGGGATGGTGCCGTTGCCGGGCAGGGAAATGCCCAAAGCCTCGGTCAGGCAGTTGAGGCTGTTGGCCGTGAACATGCCTGAGCACGAACCGCAGGTGGGGCAGGAAGAACACTCGTATTCGTGCAGTTCCGCCTCGTCGATTCTGCCCGCGTTGTAGGCGCCCACCGCCTCGAACATGGAGGAGAGGGAAAGCCGCCTGCCGTGCATCTTTCCGGCCAGCATCGGCCCGCCCGAAACAAAGGCGCAGGGCAGGTTCAGCCGCACCGCCGCCATCAGCATACCGGGGATGATCTTGTCGCAGTTGCCCACGAACACGATGCCCGAAAAGGCGTGCGCGCGTGCGAGGATTTCCGCACTGTCGGCGATCACTTCGCGCGAGGGGAGCGAGTAGCGCATACCCGCGTGCCCCATGGCGATGCCGTCGCACACGCCGATCGAGGGCACGATCACCGCTTTGCCGCCGGCTGCGGTCACTCCCTCTTTCACCGCCTCGGCGATCTTGTCGAGGTACATATGCCCGGGAATGATCTCGCTCTGCGCGCAGATAATGCCCACGATGGGTTTTTTCATTTCGTCGTCCGTCCAGCCGAGCGCGCGCATCAGCGAGCGCTGGGAAGACATTGCCGTTCCTTCCGAAAAGATGTTGTTCATTGTTATTACCTCACAGGGAGAATTTATAAGTTTTTATACAGAAACAGTTCGGCGTCGGGCTGCGGTTCGGCAAAGCCGCGCATATCCAGGGCGCCGCAGTCTTTGTAACCGAGTTTGCGGAAAAAGTGCTGCCCGCCTTCGTCCTCGCGGGTGGAAACAAGCAAGGTTTTGTACCCGTTTTTGGCGAGCGTGCGCTCGAAATAGCGCATGGCGCGCGTGCCGATGCCCTCGCCGCGCCTGTCCTCTTGCAGGATTATTTTTTCCAGAAAGGGCAGTTCGCCCCACAGCAGCGCCCAGCGCAGTTCGCCGATCTTTTTGCCGCCGCAGCCTATCGCGATGCAAAAAGCCGTTTCGGCCGTAAATTGTAAGTTTTGCATAATTAAAATCACTTATGCGCGCAAAAATTGTTGCGGTTTACAAAGGCTTGTATAAAATTATTTATCGCGAAGGGTAACCGCGCCTTTTGCGAGAATTTTAATAATTATGTGCGCGTGGCAAAACCACGTTTTTGCCTAAGCGCCCCCCAATTTGCCGACACTTCGGCTCATGGGAAGAGGGTGAATTTGCGGCATAATTACTCGTGCGTCCGCAAACCGCGCTTTGCGGAAACGCAAGTGAATATTTCAAAAATAATTAACTCGCGCAAGCAGAGTCGCGTCTCTGCGCCAGCGCACTCTATTTGCCGACACTTCGGCTCATGGGAAGAGGGTGAATTTGCGGCTTTATACAATAGTTTGGAGTCCTTATAATAAGCCGCAAAGAGGGAGAAAACGCCGTTAGCCGCCAAAG
>CALVHW010000137.1 GCA_944328905.1 uncultured Clostridia bacterium
GTATACTAAAAGGAGACCGGTATGAAAAAGATCGCCCTCGTCGGCAGCACCGGCTCGATCGGCCGCCAGGTCATCGAGGTGGTTTCGCGCTATCCTGGCCGCTTTTGCATCACCGCCATGGCGGCAAATTCTTCCGGGCAGGCGTTCGCGCGGCAGGCGGCGGCCGTGCGCCCCGCGTTTGCGGCGCTGCGGCAGGAGGGGAGCGCCCTCCCTATGCCCGCCGGCACGCGCTTTGCGCGCGGCGAGGCGGCGTTTGAAGAGGTGTGCGCCTTCCCGGATGCAGACGTGGTTTTTATCGCCGTAACGGGCTTTGCGGGGCTGAAAGCGGCGCTTGCGGCCATCGCCGCAGGCAAAGACATCGCGCTCGCCAACAAAGAGTGCCTGGTCGCGGGCGGCGATCTCGTCATGCGCGCGGCGGCGGAAAAGGGCGTCAAAATCATGCCCGTCGATTCCGAGCATTCGGCCATCTGGCAGTGCCTGTACTTCGAGCGTTCCGCCCCGTATGCGCGCATTCTGCTCACCGCCAGCGGCGGGGCGCTGCGCGACGTTCCGCTGGAAAAACTGCCGTACGTCACCGCAAAAGAGGCGCTCGCCCACCCGAATTGGAACATGGGCGCCAAAATCACCGTCGACTGCGCCACCATGCTCAACAAGGGGTTCGAGGTCATCGAGGCGATGCACCTGTACGGCGCGCCGGCGGATAAAATAGAGGTGCTCATTCACCGCGAGAGCATCGTGCACTCCATGGTCGAGTTTGAAGACGGCGCCGTGCTGGCGCAGATGGGCGTGCCGTCGATGCAGCTGCCCATCCAGCTCGCGCTCACCTGGCCCGAGCGCATCCCGTGCGCCGAACGCGTCGATTTCTGCAAGGTCGGCGCATTGCACTTCGAAGCGGTCGATCTTCGCCGCTATCCCTGTTTTTCGCTGGCGCTCGCCTGCGCAAAAACGGGCAAAACAGCGCCGTGCGCGCTCAACGCGGCGGGCGAAGTGGCGGTGGACGCCTTTTTAAAGGGGCAAATAAAATACACGCAAATTGCGGAAATTATAAGTGGCACGCTCTCCGCACAGGAGTTTTTCGAGGCGGAGAGTTACGCCGCGATCGAGGCGGCGGACGGGCAGGCGCGCGCCGCCGCGCGCTCGCTGTTGCGCTGAACGGAGGTCTATGGTCAACTGTCTGCTGTCTTTTTCAAGCGTCATGTCTGCGATCGGCTCTGTGCTGCTCGCCGTGCTGATCCTGCTCGCCATGGTCACCGTGCACGAATTCGGGCACTACGTTGCGGGAAAAATCTTCCGTTTCAAGATCAACGAATTCGCCGTCGGTTTCGGCCCGGCGCTGTACAAACACAAGAAAAAGAACGGCGAACTGTTTTCCGTGCGCGTCTTTCCGCTGGGCGGCTACTGCGCCTTCGAAGGGGAAGACGAGGATAACCCCTCGCCGGACGCCTTCAACAACAAAAAGCCGTGGCAGCGCATCATCGTGCTCGTGTCGGGCGCGTTGATGAACTATCTGCTCGCGCTTCTGCTCATCGTCGTTTCCTTTTTTTCATACGGGCAGCTGCTGCTCATGACCTACCGCGTCGATCCCGCCGATACCACTTACGAGCAGGGCATCGAAATCGGCGGTCTGCGCTTTCACGACGAAGACGTTATCTTAAAGTGCGAGGGGAAGAACATCTATCTCACTACCGACCTCATGAGCGCCGTATCGGGCAGAAGCGAGGGGGATAAGGTCACGTTCACCGTGTCGCGCAAAACGGATACGGGCAGGGAAGTGACGGATATTTCCGTCATTCTGCGCGCCGACGCGCACTTTGAAAATCTTACCGATAATGCCGCGCTGTGGCGGGCGCTGGGCATCGCCGCGGCAGAAACGGAGGGCGGCGGCACCGCGTACATGGTCGCCTCGGTGGCGTATAAGGGGTTCGGCTTTTTTGAAACGATCGGCCGTTCGTTTAACTATTCGTTCCGCATCGGCGGCACCATATTCAAGGTTTTGGGGCAACTGTTCACGGGCGACTTGGGGCTGGAAGCCTTCGGCGGGCCGATCACGACCATCAAACTCACCTCCGAAATCGCCTCGCGCAGCGTGCACCAGTTTTTGGAGATCGCGGCGTTTATCGGCGTCAACCTGGCGGTGTTCAATCTCTTGCCCATTCCCGCGCTCGACGGCTCCAAAGTGGTCTTTACCGTCATCGAATGGATCCGCGGCAAGCCCATCAACCGCAAGGTCGAGGCGGTCATCCACGCCGTCGGGTTCGTGCTGCTCATCGGCTTCGCCGTGCTGGTGGATGTGTTGCAGTTGTTTTGATTTCTCGCATTTTCTTTTAAGCTGATAAAAGAAAATGCCGAGATTTTGAGGGCGACACCGCCGCGCGCCGCTTAAAAAAGCGGCTGTGCGGCGTTTTCTCCCTCTTTGCGGCTTATTTTAAGGGCTCCAAACTATTACATAAAGCCGCAAATTCACCCTCTTCCCGTAAGCCGAAGTGTCGGCAAACAGGGTTGCGCTGCGGGCTAACGAAGTCAATTTTGCGGAGCGACCGCTTGCGGGCATTCATGCAAAATTGACGAAGTTGTGCGACAACTTTGTTGTCGCTATGGTGCGGTTT
>CALVHW010000138.1 GCA_944328905.1 uncultured Clostridia bacterium
GGCTGTGCCTGCTATTCTTCGGGCGACGAACTGATCGACCGGGCAGACGTCGACGCCGTCATCATCGCCGTGCCCCATTACGGGCATCCGCCGCTCGCCATCCGCGCGCTCGAAAAGGGACTGAACGTGATCTGCGAAAAGCCGGCAGGCGTGTACACCAAACAGGTCAAAGAGATGAACGCCGTCGCCGAAAAGAGCAAGGGGCTGTTCACCATGATGTACAACCAGCGCACCAATCCGCTGTACATCCGCATGCGCGAACTGGTCGCCGGCGGCGAACTCGGGCAGATACGGCGCGTGAACTGGATCATCACCAACTGGTTCCGCACGCAGTTCTACTACGATTCGGGCGCCTGGCGCGCCACCTGGAAGGGTGAGGGCGGCGGCGTGCTCATGAACCAGTGTCCGCACCAGCTCGACCTCTTGCAGTGGATCTGCGGCATGATGCCCGTCCGCGTGCGCGCGTTCTGCCATTTCGGCAAGTGGCACAACATCGAAACGGAAGATGACGTCACCGCTTACCTTGAATTTCCGAACGGCGCCACGGGCGCGTTCATCACCACCACGGCCGACGCCCCCGGCACCAACCGCCTGGAAATTTTGGGCTCGCGCGGCAAGGTGGTCTGCGAAAAAGACGCCCTCACCGTATATCGGCTCAAAGAGGACTTGCAGGAATTTCTCATGCGTGCGGAGAGCGGCTTTGCCGAGCCGGAATATACCGTGGAGGTGATCGAACAGGGCGGCGAAAACCCGCAGCACGTCGGCATTCTCAACAACTTCGCCAACGCTGTTTTGGGAATTGAACCGCTGTATGTAGACGGCAGAGAGGGGCTTAAATGCGTGGAACTGATCGACGCCATGCTGCTCTCCGCCTGGCAGGATCGCACGGTCGCCATTCCCGTGGACGACGACGAATATCTCGAAGAATTGCAAAAGCGCGTCGCCGTTTCCAAACTCAAAGATACCGGCGATCTGCTTATCGATAATTCCATGTCGTTCGGCGGCACAAAATAGGCACGCCGAAAGTTTTGCAAGAACGAGGCGGCGGCGCAAAACAGGGCGCGCATCGCTTTTTGAAAGCGTCGCTTAAAACAGGCGCGGTATATTTTGCAAGAGCGAGGCGGCGCTGGTTTTACCTGTACGTCATTGCATAAAACGCGCGCCGAGGCGAAATATTTTCCCAAAAGAGGAGAACTAAAAATATGAAAATGACCTTTCGCTGGTACGGGGAGAGCGATTGCATCCCCTTGGAATACATAAAACAGATTCCGAATATGTCGGGCGTGGTCACGGCGGTGTACGACGTCCCCGTGGGCGATGTGTGGCCGGAAGAAAAGATCGCCCGGCTGAAAAGTCTTTGCAACGGCGCGGGGCTGGAGATGGAAGTCATCGAATCGGTGCCCGTGCACGAAGACATCAAACTCGGCAAACCTGCGCGGGATAAACTCATCGAGGGCTACGCGCAGACGATACGCAATCTGGGCAAATACGGCGTAAAGTGCATCTGCTACAACTTTATGCCCGTGTTCGACTGGCTGCGCACCGATCTCAAACGCAAAAATGCAGACGGCAGCACCTGCCTCTGTTACAAGCACGAAACGCTGCTGTCGCTCGATCCGAAGAATCTGCACCTGCCGGGGTGGGACGAAAGTTATACGCCCGCACAGCTGACAGGGCTGTTGCAAGAGTATGCGGGCATTACGCACGAGCAGTTGTTCGAAAATCTGGTGTACTTTTTAAACGGCATCCTGCCCGCGTGCGATGAGACGGGTATAAACATGGCTATCCATCCGGACGATCCGCCGTGGGATATGTTCGGTCTGCCGCGCATCATCACGGGCGAGAAAAGTTACGAAAAGCTTTTTGCGGCAGTGCCGAACAGGCACAACGGCATCACTTTCTGCACGGGCAGCCTCGGCGCGGGGCGGTTCAACGACCTGCCGGAACTTGCGGCAAAGTATGCAAACAGAATTTATTTCGCGCACATCCGGCAGTTAAAGTATGAGGGCGAAACGGACTTTGCGGAGGCGGGGCACCTGACGGCGGCGGGCGATCTGGATATTTACGGCATCGTGAAGGCGCTGGTGCGGAACGGATTTTGCGGGTACGTCCGCCCCGATCACGGGCGGAACATCTGGGGCGAGGACGGAAAGCCCGGCTACGGCCTGTACGACAGGGCGTTGGGTGCGGCGTATCTGAACGGACTGTTTGAGGCAGTCGAAAAGGAGGAGCAAAAATGAATTTGCCGTTTAAAGTAGATTTAAGCAACAAGGTGGTCGCCGTAACGGGCGCGGGCGGAGTCATCTGCGGCTAATTTGCCCGTGCGCTGGCGGCTTGCGGCGCGAAAGTCGCGCTTTTAGACATCAATTTCGAAGCGGCAAAAAAAGTTGCCGAAGAGATCGGCAAAAACGCGCTCGCCGTGCAGTGCAACTGCCTGGATAAGCAGAGCATCGTCGCCGCCAAAGAGGCGGTGGGGGAAGCGTTCGGCAAAGTGAATTTTCTCATCAACGGCGCGGGCGGCAACAACCCGCGCGCAACGACGG